>JAVFAO010000121.1:0-16722 GCA_034002465.1 Myxococcota bacterium | reverse complement strand
CTGGCGGTCTTGCTGACGGTGGATTCGAGGTCTCACGCAGAGACGCAGAGTCGCAAAGGCAGCGCTGGGCAGCGCGGGACAACAGGTGGGGCCGGCTTCCAGCCGGCCGACCGGTGCTTGGGAGTGGACCGCGAGGCGCTGGCGTCACGCGCTCAGGGACCCCGAGTAGGGGCAGACCTGCGTGTCTGCCCTCCCCGGATTCTGCATACACTCTGGCGGTCTTGCTGACGGTGGATTCGAGGTCTCACGCAGAGACGCAGAGTCGCAAAGGCAGCGCTGGGCAGCGCGGGACAACAGGTGGGGCCGGCTTCCAGCCGGCCGACCGGTGCTTGGGAGTGGCCAGCGCGCGCTGTCTCCAAGAGCACCGTCAGTTGATGGGCTCGAGCTCGAGCTTGGCGAGACGCGCGCGGGCTTCGGCGTGTTCCTCTTGGCTCTGGTCGGGATCGACGGCGTTGAGGAAGATGCGGTAGTAGAAGATGGCGCGTTCACGTTGCCCGAGCTGCTCGTAGGCTTCTGCGGCGAGGGCGTAGAGGCCGAAGTCTCCTGGGAAGAGGGCGAGCTCGTCATCGATGGCGATGAGGGCTTGCTCGGGATCGGCGAGGGCGAGCTGGACCTGGGCGAGGAGACGGTGGGCGCTGGGGTCTTCTGGGGCGAGCTCGATCCAGGCCCTGACGGTGCGCAGGGCCATGAGGAAGCGACCTGCGTCGAAGTAGCTCTGGGCGAGCTGGCGTCGCTCTTCGACGGTGCCAGTGAGCGCAGGGTTTTCGAGCACGGCGTCTGCGGCGAGGCGACGTTGAGCGCGCACGATCTGCTCGCTGGCCAGGCTGAGCTCAGGCTGCCAGCGCAGCGCCTGCTCCCAGGCGTCGATGGCGAGTCCGAGGCGCGCGCAGCTGGCGTGGGCCACGCCCAGCTTGTAGCTGCCCTCGACGCTGTGCAGGGCTGCGGCCTCTTGGTAGGCGCTGGCAGCGCCCTCGCAGTCGGCCTTGTCGAAAGCCTCGTCTCCACGGGTCAGCGCCGATTGGATTTGGGCCAACGCGAGCGCGTCCGGGGCAGCGGCGAGCACCTCGAGCTCGCGCTTTGGCGTGCTTGGGGGGGTGGCTTCAATCGGAGCTGCGGGCTCAACCGGGGCGACCGGCTCGACGGCGACGACGGGCTCGACGGCGACGGGCTCGAGGGGGGCCAAGGGGGCTGCCGGGAGGCTGGCGAGTTCTTGTTCGAGCGCGGCGATGCGCTCGGCAGCGGCCTTGACGTAGTCTTGTTCGGAGGGGCGCTGCTCGCGTTCGACGTATTGTTTGTAGGCTTCGATGGCACCAGCCTTGTCTCCGGTGGCTTCGAAGGCTTTTCCCAGACCGTAGTAGGGGTCGGGGTCTTCTGGTTTGAGGACAGAGTAGGCTTGGTAGGCAGCGATGGCCTCGTCGTAGCGCTCGAGTTTTCGGTAGACGACGCCGAGCCGGTAGAGCGGCTCGGGGCGATCCGCAGCGTTTCGGATGCGCTCGTAGGCGGCAGCGGCCTCGGCATTGCGCTTCAAGCGCTCATAGCTTCGTCCCAGACCGTAGTTGGCCTCGTAGTCGTCGGGGGCGAGCTCTGCGGCAGCCGCGAAAGCCTTGGCGGCGCCTTCGAAGTCCTTGGCCTTGAACAGCGCTTTACCTTCCTGATTGAGCGCTTCGGCGCTGTTCGCGGACTGTGCGTGGCCCTTGGTGGGGGCGAGGGCGAGCACGCAAATGGCCGTGAGCATGAGTGCTGCCGAGCGGAGCAGTGAACGAAGTGTCGTAGCTGAGCAGGTACCCCATCCCGAGGCGTCATCGAGTGGGGTTGGTACGAATGCAGATGAAGTCGGCATGAGGGCCACTCTCGGATAGGCTGATTGCTTCGCCTGTGATGCTTGCTCGGCCGCGCTCAGCGAACGAGCAAGCAGAGTCTGGCAGCGTGTGCGCGCGTGGTCAAGGGGCGTGGCCTTACGCAGCGGCGGCGATGCTGGATGGGGGTTGCCCCCAGGTCGAGCGTGTGCTACGTAAGCGACGGCTAGGAACGAGGAACCACGAACGAGGGACGAGGGTCGCAACGAAGTCAGGAACGAGCCGAGCTAAGCGTCGAGGACGACCTTTTGTCAGTGCGGCGGAGCGAGCACACAGTCGATGATGGGCAGCATTCGGAGCAGTGTGGGGACGTCGCCTGAGCGACTGCCGGCAGAAGCGGCGCAGCTGCTGAACCATCGCTTCATCATCGTGGCGGGAAAAGGTGGAGTGGGCAAGAGCACCATGGCGATGAGCCTGGCGCTCGCCGCGGCCCAGTCGGGGCGGCGCACCCTCCTGTACCAGTACGGCGCCCAGGGCGTGGGGCGTACCCCACTGGCGGATCGCGACGTCGGCGAGAGCATCGTGGCGCTGCGACCGCGCCTGTACGCGATTCGGCCCACCACCGAGTCGGGGATGCGTGAATACGCGATCATGAAGCTGCACAGCAAGACCGCGTACCGCATCGTCTTCGAGAACGGCTTCATCAAGAAGCTCTTGGGCGCCATCCCTGCGCTCAACGAGCTGATCTGGCTCGGAAAGGCCTTCTTCCACGAGCGCGAGCGCGACGCCGCTGGGCAGCCGGTATGGGACACCATCGTCCTCGATCCCCCGGCCACCGGCCACAGCCTCTACATGTTCAAGGTGCCCTTCGTCTTGCGCGATGCCGTGCCTTCGGGGCCGCTCTTCGAGGACGCCCAGAACATGGTGGAGCTGCTGCAAGACCCCAGCAGGACCGCGCTGCATCTGGTCACGCTGCCCGAGGAGATGCCCGTCAACGAGTGCATCCAGCTCAAGGCGGAGCTCGACGCCGGGATGCGTATTCCCATGGCCGCGCTGCTCGTCAATGGCGTCTTCCCCAACCTCTTCATCGACGATCGCGCCCTGCTCGACAGCCTCATCCAGCGCTTCCACGAGCCCAGCGACGTCATCGCGCGCCTACTCGCTGCGGCCCGCTTCCGCATGGAACGACGCGCGCTGCAGTGCCACTACATTCAGCGCTTGCGCGATGCGATAAGCTTGCCGCTGGTCGAGTTGCCCTACGAGTTTGGTGGGCAGATCACCGCAGCGAGCCTCGAGGGCTTCGCCGAGCGTTTCCTCAAGCTGAGCAAGGCCAGCGCTCCCCTCGCCTGTGAGCGCGGGGCGAGGATGCGCCATGACGGATGAGCTGAAGCAGAACGCTGTCGCTGCTGACGACGCAGAGCTCGGTGTCGAGGGCAGGGCCGCGCAGGCCCTCGAGGCGTTGCTGGCGAAGAAGCGCATCGTCATCTGCATGGGCTCTGGTGGTGTCGGCAAAACCACCACCAGCGCAGTGCTCGCCTTGCACGCGGCCATCCTCGGTCAAAAAGCTCTGGTCTGCACCGTCGACCCCGCCAAACGACTGGCCAACAGCCTCGGCGTCAGCGAGCTCGACGACGCCGCCCGAGAGATCCCGGCGAGCACCTTCGCGGCCCTCGACACCCCCGCCAAGGGGCGGCTGTTCGCGATGATGCTCGACATGAAGCACGCCTTCGACAAGGTCATCGCCCGCAGCGCGCCTGACGACGCCACCCGCGAGCGGGTCTTCGGCAACCGCTTCTACCGCTACTTCACCTCCAGCTTGGCGGGCACTCAGGAGTACTCTGCCATCGAGCGCCTCTACGAGCTCTACGAGCAGGCAGAGTACGAGCTCGTGCTCTTCGATACCGCGCCCACCACCTACGGCCTCGACTTCGTCGACGCCCCGCGCAAGCTCTTCGAGGCCCTCGACAGCTCCGTATTCCAGTGGTTCGGCAACCGCGGCAAGGCCACTGGCCTCGGCATGGGGCTCGTCAAGCTGGGCGCAGGCTACGTCATCAAGGTCATCTCCAAGTTCACCGGTGAGAACTTCATCGATGACTTCGGCGTCTTCGTCAACACCATGGGCGGCCTCTGGGAAGACTTCAAACGCCGTATGGCGCGCGCCCGCAGCATCCTCACCAGCCAAGACCTGGCGGTGCTCATCGTCAGCGCCGCTGACCCGGTCAGCCTCGAAGAGGCGCGCTACCTCCACGATCGCCTTCGCCAACAGCAAATCCCCGTCGGCGGTTTCATCGTCAACCGCGTGCACCAGTCCTTCGTCCCGCAGCCCGTGCTCGCCGCTGCCCCCAGCGAGCTTGCCCGACGCCTGCAGCACCCCTCCGAGTCCTCGGACTCGGCGGCAAATCTGGAGGCCTTCGCGGCGCGGCTGCTCACCAACGCCCGTGAGTTTCATCACCTGGCCGACAGAGACGCAGAGGCCCTAGCCCGCCTCAGAAAGCATGTCGGAGAGCAGCTCCCGGTGCTCGCCGTGCCCTTCTTCTCCACCGACGTGCACAGCTTCCCCGGCCTCGACCGAATGCGCCGGGAGCTCTTCCGCAAAGGTCCGGCGCTGCGGCCAGAAGAGCGCATCCTGGGGCGGCTGTAGGCCACTATCAAAGGGATGCTCGCGTCGCTCGGTGAGCGCGAATACGGTCGAAGTGGTCGCGATGGAGGTCGTCGCATCATTCTCGATGGGCCAACCCGCTTTCGCATGGCTCAGTCGTCGACCATTTCGGCGTTCCGTGGGATGCTCTCTCCACCGCCTCGTTGTTCAATCCCAAGCTTGGTCCAGGAAAAAGTGTCTCAGAATGGACGAGAACGGTTGCGTGGCACCTCGGCCAGCGCTGGAAAGGGGTCGACACCCCTCACGGTCGCGAGGACCTCAGCGCTCGAAACGCCTTTGGTCTGTTGCCCCGGGGTTCGGGTTGCGTCCCAGCTTGCCGGAGAGAGGATTCGGATGCTCTCGGCTGGAACCGTGCTGAGCACCTGTGGGCTGTGTGTGGTGAGGATGAACTGCACTGCTGGGAAGGCGTCGCGCAGCAGCCCGACGATGCTCTGCTGCCAAGCGGGGTGTAGGTGCAGCTCGACCTCGTCGATCAGGACAATGCCGGGAGTGCGCCGGTGAGCGTCCACTCCAAGCTGCGGGTTGAGCCGTACGCAACGATGTGCAAGGTCGGCGACCATCGCAATTGAATTGCGGATGCCGTCGCTCTGCAAAGAGACGGAGAGCTCACCCAATCTAGGGTGCTTTGCGACGAGGTCGTCAGCGGAGAAATTCCAAGCGAGGTTCTTCCAGTCGACCTCCTGCAAAACCCGATTGGTGGCATCGCGAACCGTCGAGAGAGCAAGCTGCGCTCTCGGATGAAGGGCAAGCTCCAGTTCCCGGCTCTGCTCGTAGGAAGTGGCTTTGAACCACAGCTTGAAGCTTTGATAATTCGATGAGGGTTCGAGCGCGTCTAGGTAGGCATCGAGCGGTCGGTTGAAAGAGGTCGCCTTCGCTTGTTTGCGCGAACTGCTTCGCTTGCCCTGACTCCAGAGCCGACCCGTCCCATAGTACGCCAGGACGGGCAGAACCGGCGCGTCGCTTCGGCGACGGTCGGCATAGTCACGAAGATGGCGAAGATACTCGCTCGCGCGAGCCCCTAGCTCGCTCGCTTCCGCGTAGCTGGTTCTTCCGGTCATCGATCGTAGTGCACGCCGCCAATGGGTGGGTAGTCCGCCGAACAGACCGATAGCCTCAAGGGCAGTGGGCAAGACGGGCACCATCGCGCCCTCTTCGGTCAGCGCGAGTCTTACGTCCGTCTTTTCGAAGCCGTGCGAAGTGCTGCTCTCCATCATCGAGTCGACGAAGTAACGCAGCGCCACCGCCAACGCATCGAGCACCGCGGTTTTGCCTGCACCGTTGGCTGCGACGAGCACCGTCAGCTCCGGATGCAGGTCGACCTCGAAGGTCTGGAATAGCCGAAAGTTGGTCACCGAGAGGTGGTCGAGCCGCGTAGTGGTCATGGGAGTGGACCGCGAGCAGGAGGCAGTGGAGACGGATGGCGGCCCAGATGGCGGCCAGAGCACGAAACCCTATCATGCCTCGAGCCTTGCGCTCAAGTCGGCGCCGGAGGAGGCGCTGGAGGCGCAGTGAGTTCGGGAGCATCGAAAGGACACTGCTCGTATGCTGCTCCTCGGTTTTTTCTTCCAGGTTCGAACGCCAAACATCACCGCCTACACGCTTGACAGGCGTCAGGTGGGCTTGCCACACTCCGTTGTATCCTGGCCAAACGGTTGGCCAGACATCATCAACGGAGAGTCGAATGTCTGACGATTTCGAATCCATCGACGCTGCCCCAGATGACCTCGAGCGGGCGTTCCAGGCCGTGACCACTCGCCCCGATTTTTCGACCGTAGTGCCGCGCCCCATCAACGTGAGCCCGGTGCAGGCTTTCCACAACACGAAGGCCGCCGTCCGCAAGCTCGATAGCAAGCTCGAGCAGAGCGGCCAGAAGCCGAGCGAGGCCGACCGGGAGCGAGCCGCCGAGCTCCTGCTTCTGGCCCAAGCCGTGGTCTTCGCACACCTGCGTGTTCAGGCGCCGCAGCCACCGCGAGTGGTCAACCAGAAGCTGTCACGGGCGCGTGAGCTGCGCTCCATCTTGCTGCCCGCCGCCCGGGCTTGTGCCAACGCTGGTCTGCTCGAAGACGCCGAGGTGGCCGCCATCGAGAAAGGTCGGGGCCCCGTGGATGTGGCCATGGACCTGGTCGCCCTCGCCGCGCTCTACCGCAAGACCTGGGAGCTGCTCGAAAATGCCACGCCCGCCACGCCCGCCATGCTCGACGAGGCCGCCGGGCTCGGTAGCGAGCTCATCGCCATTCTGAACGTCTCGCCCGAGAAAGACCGGGACGCCAACGATACCCGCGACCGCATCTGGGCCCTGCTCAACGACCGCTACGAGGAGCTCTGGCTGCGCGCCGCGCAGCTCTGGGGTAGCCGCGTCGCGACAGAGTTTCCCAAGCTCTCCACGTTCCGTCGACGTCGCGCGAGCAGCGCCCCTGCCTGAGCGCCCTGTGCTCGCTCGGCGAATGCGCGTGAGTGAGCGAAGCGAGGTACGAGTCAGCGTCTGTCGCGGGCGCATCCGATGCGCCTGCGCAGCGCTGCGAGGGTCTCGCGAGAGCGAACGAATGCAAACACGGGCCCTCAGCGCCCCAAATTGCTCGCCGAATTCGCGTGAGGGGCGTTGGAGCGCCCTGTGCTCGCTCGGCGAATGCTCTCTCTGGGGCCTCGAGCCCCCAGATGCTGCTTGGCGATTGCTCGGAGGGGCGTTCGAGCGCCCTGTGCTCGCTTGGCGAATGCTCGCTCTGGGGCCTCGAGCCCCCAGAACTTGCTCGGCGGATGCACGTGAGGGGCGTTCGACCGCCCTGTGCTCGCTCGGCGATTGCTCGGAGGGGCGTTCGAGCGCCCTGTGCTCGCTCGGCGAACGCGAAGCCAGGAGACGGAGACTCGCTGCGAAGCACGCCCTCATGCTCGTGGGAGGCGCATCAGCAGCAGCTCCGTGAACCGTAGGAGCAGTTGCAGCGCGAAGCGAGCTTCGCTTCAGTCGTCGATGGCAGGGAGCTCAGGCACCTCGAAGACATGAAAGGGCCCGGGCTCGAGCTCGCGCAGCGCTATCCAGTGCGGCGAGTCGAAGTCTGGGGTTGGGCCCACGAAGAGCTCGAGTTCCTGGGTTGGTTGGGCTGTGTCAACGTCCCAGATCCCTCCGAACCAGATGAACACGCAGTCGGAAAACTGAATCACCGAGAGCTGCGAGCCAGCGCTGATGGGCACCGAAAAGCCAAAGATCAAGCCTGAACCTGGAAGACCGACTGCGTAGCCGAGCTCGCACCACCGAGAGTCGTAGGGCCAGTCGATGAAGGAATCAGGCGGTCCAAGCAGCTTGGACACCTCGCAAGGAGCCGGCACCCCCTCCTGAAGACACCAAAGCTCGTCGGCCCAGCGCATCTCCTCTCCCGTGCGCAGACCCACGGTGTCGATGGTTGGCGCGAACTGTAGCTCCTGCGCGGCCATGAGCTTCACGTAGCGGTACTGCGAAGGCTCGACCTGCTCCAAGCCCGCATCCTCGCCTTCATCGCTCTGAGCGTCGACGGGGCGCACTTGGTCATCGCAGCAGGCCAGGCCCAGGGCGAGCAGCGTGAGAAGCAGAGACAAGGTCCCACGCTCGCGAAGTGGGCGCAGGCTCGCGGCGGCGCGGTACCACGCGGGCGCAGTCGCGTGCAGAGCTGCAGGGTCGACACCTTGTCCCGCCCTCATGGCAGCTCCTCCTCAGCACTTGGTGACCACGCAGGCAAGGCAGGCACGACGTACTCCAGGACCGTCGGATCCGAGCTCCGCTCGAGCAACACTCTAGGCCCGTAGAGCCCCTCGGCCTCGGCCCAGGCGCTGACGGCCAGAGGCTCGACGTCGTAGGAGCTGGGCGCGGGACACTCTGGGACGATCACGATGTGGTCACCTTCTTCGAAGGCGCCCCAGATGGACACGATGAAGGACATGTCGCGAGACGCTGAGCCATAGGCGGAGTAGGCGTCTCCGTCTTGTTGACAAGTACTTGGCTCAGCAGGCCAATTGAGGTAGGTATTCGGAGGAAGCAAGGTGGCGCTGGGCGTATCGCGCGTAGGCCCAGAAAGAAGCGGCTCCAGAATCACAGTCCAGCTCCATCGGTACTCCCCAGACGGCTTGCGCACGCCAATCGCATCAATGCGAGGGGAGCGCAGCGGGCGCACATGGAGCAGGTCGTACCTGACGGGACGTTCGGGGGTGGTGTCGAGCGCAGTGGTCTCGCTTTCATCCGCCGGGTCCTGCTGCAGTGTGTCGACGCTGGGGGGACTGTCGTCGCAGCCGAGCAAGAGGCACAGGCACGCGCCGACGAGGCCTAGGCCACGGGCCACGCCTAGAAGCGGCTGCGTTCTTTCGCTCGAGGGCGCCGAGCTCGCGCCAGCAGAAAACCCTTCGGATTGGCGCGAGCAATGGGGCGAATGATGATTCGCCCCTACTTTCGATTGCGTGCTACACTTCACCATGCGTCCACCTTCCTGTCTCGCGCCTATCTCGCGCGTAGAGCCAGGTTCTTCCGCTATGCGCAATCTCACGAAGACACGATAGCTGGCGGTGCGTGAGCGAGTCAAGAACGTTTGCGGTGGTGTGGTTCATCATTCGCCCACAACCACAACACGCAGGCCACCGCAGGCAAGCTGGTGAGGGGCGCTCGACCGCCCTGCGCTCGACGGGCACTCCATCCCCGCGCGTTACTGCTTGTCTATTGGGCGAGTCTTCGCTTCCTGGCTACGACTTTGCACGCCGCCATCCTGGGGCAGAACGCTCTGGTCTGTCGGGGACCGAGAAGCAGCCAGTCTCGTCGGCCAGGGACCGCTAGCGCTATGGCGTGGCGGGAGCTGCGGCTGCTGCATCGGTGGGCGCGGCGGCGTCGGTGGGTGCAGCGGCGTCGGTGGGTGCAGCGGCATCGGTGGGTGCAGCGGCATCGGTGGGTGCAGCGGCGTCGGTGGGCGCGGCGGCGTCGGTGGGCGCAGCGTCCTTCTTGGCGTCCTTCTTCCCTTCGGTTTGGAGGAAGAGGTTGTATTCGAGGGCGAGGTTTCGGATCTCGAGCAGCGACATCGAGGTGGTGATCTTGACCTTTTTGCCCTCGGGGTTCTCGGGGTCGTCGATCAGCTCGTCCGCGTCGAAGGCGAAGCTGGTCACGGAGTCGGGGCGGATACCCTGCTTCATGTTCGGGATCTCGTTCATGGCGGCGATGACCGCAGCGACCAGGAAGAGGGTGTTCTGTTTGGCGACGAGTTGGTAGTCGAGCATGGCGGGCGTCTTGATGGTGGGATCGCTCAGGTCGAGGGCGAGCAGCTCTGGCGCGGCGGGAATGACGGTGACCACGCTGAGGCGCTCGGCGCCGAGGGTGATGTTGGGATCCTTGGCCATCTCGGGCTTGATGGTCTCCTCGAAGATCTTGTCGGCCTTGAGGAAGAAGGCTTCCTGGGTGAGCTCTTTGACCCGGTCTTTCATGCGGGTACGGAACTCATCGGAGGGGCGGGTGTTGGCAAAGACCTTGTCGATGTGGGCGAGCTCGACCTCGCGCAGCTTCTCTCGCTCCTCGGGCTTGGCGGCGTCGTATTCGATGCGGTTCTGCTCGAAGCGGAAGTCATAGAGCGAGAGCATCAGCTCTGCCGCCTTCTCCTTGGTGGCGCGGACGCCAAGCTTGCTGGCTTCTTCGAGCGCGCTCTCGATCTTCTTCTCGACCTCGGCGTCGCTGCGGAAGGCACCGGATTTCCAGTCGGCCTGGGCCTTGCTCAGGTAGGCAGCGCCAAGCTCCTCTTCGACCAGTTTCTTGATCCCCGGAGTCTTGGCCTTCTCGGCGGTGGTCTTGAGCTGGGTAATGGCTTCGTCGAGCTTGTTCTGCTTCAGGTAGCACTCGCCAAGGCCCAGCGCGGCGTCGGCGTTGTCTGGCTCGGCGGCGAGCACTTTCTTGAAGAGCTCCTCTGCCTTCTCGTATTCGGCGCGCTCGTAGGCGACCTTGGCCTCGCCCAGCAGCTCTTTGGTGCTCGGTTGGCAGCCCAGGAAGCCGAGCATCAACAGGAGGAAAGAAAGGGCATACACAGCTCGCATAGCTCACTCCCAGTACGAGAAGGGGATCCGATGATGTTGCGGTAGAGGGGCTTATCCGAACCGCCGTAGACGATAGGAGAAGCTCCATCGACCAGACACACTGGACTCTGTTCTAGCTTTCCTGGTGGCGACAGGTCAAGGGCTGCTTTGTGTCGCGCCGCCTTCGGGCTGCTTCAACTGCGGGTCTTGGCCTCGTCCTCACCCCGCCAAAGCCCAGCGCGCAGCAGGGGCGCGTCGATGAACAGAAGGAGCCATTGCACGAAGAGCAGGTGCCGAGAGCGTGGCTTTCTGTTGACGATGGCCTTGGAATCTCACGCAAAGACGCAAGGGCGCAAAGAAGAAGTGAGCGAAGCGAGGCACGAGTCCGCGTCTGTCGCGGGCGCATCCGATGCGCCTGCTCAGCGCTGCGAGGGTCTCGCGAGAGCGAAGAATGCCAACAAGTAGGGGCGGACCTGCGTGTGGCATGCCGTGCCCGACACGGTGAGATCGGGTGTTCTGTACCTTCGAGGTGTGCGCCTTGATTTCGTCGAGCGGTCACGGCATGCCGTGACCCTACCATCGGAGAGGGCGAGCGGCCGCTCGCCCTGCGGTGGTCACTGCCCGCCGAAGCCCGAGGGGCTGGTGCTCGGCGTCGAGGGAGGCAGCGCTGCGGGTGGTGCGGAAGTGGGCGGTGGTGGGGGTGGCGCCGAGGCCTTTTCGATTTCAGTGATGTAGGAGGCGACCCGAGAGTTGACCGCTCGCATCTTGTCGATGTCGGGCTTGGCCTTATCAAAGTCGCTCTGGAACTCTTTGATTTTCTCTAGGATCGAGTTTCGCTGCATGGGCAGCTTCTCGGCGAGCAGCTCGAGCTTGTCGATTTTCTGGGTAAAGCTCTCTTGCTCCTTTTCGGGTGTAGCGGTGCAGCGGTTGTAGATGAGTCCCCCTACCACCAGCAAGACCACGACGCCCAGGATCAGCAGTCCCCCTTGCTTTGAATTTGCGGCCATCGCATCTCTCCTACGTTGTCGACCTGTTGACGCACCTGCTCAATCGTTTGAAGCTCGCTGTCGACGCCACTCGATCCGCTGCAACCAGTCGTGGGCGCGAGCGCGTGAACCGTCGTACTGCGCAGATTGCGCGAGCTGTGAAAACAAAGCAATGGCGTCAGCGTCGTGCTTTCGATGATAGGCCGCTTCCGCCGCAACGAACTGGGCGTTCTCGAGCAAGTCCGCAGGAAGAGCCTGCAGGCTGAGGCTGAGCTCGGCCTGTCGCCAGCTCGCTTCGTGCTCACGCAGCGAGGAGAGGACCAGCGCCGAGAGGTAGTGCAGCAGCGCTTCTCCAGGGTAGGCGAGCTGTGCCTCGTAGAGCAGCGCCAGTCGCCTGGCGGCGTCGAGCTCGTCGAAGAAATACCTGAACCCCAGCTCCCTCAGCCGCTCATCGGCGCAGGTCAAGAGCTTCACCCGCAGCGTGCGGCGCACCGCGCTGGGCAGCGCCGTCTTCGACACCAGCTCGGTGTAGAGCGCCTGAGCCTTCTCCAGCTCACCCCTGCGCCAGTAGATGTCGGCTAGGTCCTGACGCAGGCTGTCGGCATCCACCACGCCCAGACGCTCATCGTCGAGCAGCTCCAGAGCCAGGGCCTGAGCGGCTTCGTACTCCTTGGCCCGAACCAGGATCGTCAGCAGGTCGCGCTGGCGGAAGGGGGAGTCGTCCTTCTCGAGCACCGCCTGCATCAGCTTCACCGCGTCGGGGTGCCGCCCAGACGCCGAGAGCTGCGCTGCCTGCTCGGTGCGTTCTGCCAGGTCACGGGCGCAGACCTTGGCGAAGATGCTGGGGCGATCGTAGTAGTAGCGGGCCATCTCGAGCAGCTCTGTGGAGAGCGGGAAGGTGCTCAGGAAGGCCTTCCATTCCTCGACCAGCTCGTCGACACTGCGACCATAGGCCGCTTCCAGGTCAGCGCTGCGGTAAGCTTGCGCGAACTGCGCCATCCCGTATTCATCGATGAGCCAGCGCACGAACGAGCCCATGAGCGTATAGGCCGTCTTCGAGTGCTGCGACCAGAAGCCCGTGGGGGCCAGGATGCTGTTGATGGGGGGCGCCAGCTCGAGCTGGTGCAACGCCGCGGCCCAGGCGTGGGGCGTGAACTCGTTGGCGGGCCACTCTGCGGCGACGGCAATGCCCTCGATGAGCCCCACATTCACCAGCACCCCATAGCGCGAAGGCAGGTGCAGCGGTCCGTCGGCGAGCGCTGCTGAGAATACGTGCGCCATCTCGTGTTTGCAGAGGCTGTCGCCGTATTGCCCGTAGATGAGATGGATTTCCCCCAGCCACAGCTTCGCCACCAAGGTGCGCTTGGAGCCCATCAGGCGACCTTTCAGGTCACGGTCGGGGTAGATGTAGGAGCGGATGCGCTGCTCGGGCTGCACGCCCAGGAACTGCGCGAGCTGGTGGTAGCGAAACTCGTGGTCTTCGGCGAGCTCTTCGGCGCGCTTGGACCAGTCTCCCGAGGGAGACATGAAGAGCTCGAAGTGCTCCGTCTCGACCCGGTAGGAGAGCGCCTCTTCCAGGGCCACCCGGTCCATGCTGTAGCCCAACTCGCGGTGGTGGGCGTGGGTCAGCAGCACCAGGCCTACCAGCACGGCGCCCAGCGTGGCTTGCATTCGATTGCTCTCGGGCACCGAAGAGCGCGCGCGTAATCTGGTTTGCACCGCGGCTGCCACGTCCCAGCACATCACCAAGCCGACGCACAAGGCGAGCAGCGCGAGCCGGTAGACCAGCAGCGGCTGCGGGATGCCGAGGGCTTCGTCGTAGATGGAGCCCGCAAAGTAGCCCACGAAGGGGTTGACCAGGACGATGGGCGGCTCCAACACGAGCTGCGCCACGCCGCCAATGAGGGAGAGGACGAAGACCAGGTAGTAGAGCAACAGCGTCAACCAACGCCGTCCACCCAGCATACGGTAGCCGGCAAGCGTCAGGGTGCTCGCGAAGACCACGGTCACCACGGGCATCAAGAGGAAGAGCGCAAAGCCTTCCGAATAGTTACAGTTCTGCACCCGGAGCGCGTTCGCGGAGATGAGTGCCAAGGATGGCAAGAGCAGCGCCAGTCCGTGCAGCACCAGCTGCCAAAGAGCCTTGGCCGGCAGCGCCTCCCGCAGGCTGGCGTCGTGTTTGAGCAAGCTGAGCGTCGTCAGCGGCACGAGCAGCGCGGCGAGGGTAGCCAGCACCATCGTGAACTCGAAGGCGAGCAGGTTGAAGAGGGGGATGAAGGCCATCACCAGCGTGGCGACGACGAGGAGCAGATGCGCGGTGAGCAGGCCGGGCTTTCGGTGGGCTTGCAGCAGGGCGCTCCACAGGGTCTTGACGCAGTCGAGGGCGTTGTTCATGGGGGAGGTTTCGGGTTTCAGGTTTCGGGTTTCAGGTTTCAGGTTTCAGCCAGGGCCCTGGGCTCGCCCCGCTTTCCCTGGAGCTAACTGGGGTTGCCTCGCCCAGCAGGGAAGGGCTGGAGCGCGCGTGAGCGCGAGACAGACAGGGGTCGGACAGAACGGGACGGAGGCTTTCGGTTGACGATCGACTTGAAGGTCTCACGCAGAGGCGCAGAGACGCAGAGGCACAAAATAAAAGAGTTTGTGCTTGGCATGGATGGATGCTCGACGACGACTTCGTTACGAGGTTTCGGGTTTCGCCCAAGCTCCGAATGGACAAAAACTTGGGAAAACAGGCCACGCGCCCAATCAGCAAAAAAATCACATCGCACCTGGTGCTGAGAGGAACTCGATGTGTTGCCCTGCCTCGATGCGAAGCTCCTTGGCTTTGCCTGCGTTCAGCTCGAGGACGAAGCGCGCTGGTCCTTTGGAGCGATAGCGTGGACCCACCTCGAGGGGGGCGGCGTTTTCGACGACGTTGAGCACCTCGCGCAGCTCGCTGAGGAAGACCATATCCAGAGAAATGAAGGTGTTCTGCATCCAGAAGGAGCGCTGCGCTTGTTCGTCGAAAACGAAGAGCATGCCCCAGTCGGGGGCCATGCGGGTGATGAACATCAGCCCGCGTTCTCGTTGAAACGGCGTCAGCGCCATCTCCACGTTGAGCTCGCCGCCGTTTTCGAAGCGGATGCGGCCGCACAGGTCGTGGGCGACGCCATCGACCACTGGGGGCAGGGTGCACTGCAGCGCGACGCAGCGCAGCGGCTGCAGGCACTCTTGATCTTGGTGGCAGGACTCGCCTTGCTTGGCGCCTCGCGTGCCCTTGTTGAGCACGATGCCCTGCTCGCGCTCGAGCGCGGCGGCCTGCTGCTGCACGGCGTGCTCGTTGCTTTGGCAGGCCACCGAGAGCAGCAGCACGAGTGAGAGGCTGGCCAGGGCGCGCAGCGTTTGGTGGGAATGGGACTGTGGGGCTCTGCCCCACGCCCCGCCAAAGGGCTTTGCCCTTTGGAATCCCTTTGATTTCGAATTTCTTGTCCATTGGGCGCTTGGCCTGGCACCCCCATTTCTTGTCGACTGGGCGCTTGGCCTGTTCCCCCAAGTTTTTGTGGGCAGGAGTGAGCTTTCGATGAGCCAGATTGGATGGAGAATCATCTTAGTCCTGGCTCTCGAGCTTGAGCACGGCGGCCTCGAGGGCGCCTTTGACCTGTGGGTCTTGCTCGTCGATGAGCATCATCTTGAACTCGGGGACGAACTTGATGCTGCCGTGCAGCAGCGCGGCTTCGATGGCGACCAGTCGGGTGCGCAGCTCACCGCTGGCGACGGCCTGGCTGATGAGGGGGATGGCGTCGGGATGCTGCCCTGTTCCCAGCGCGCGCAGTGCGGCGGATTTGTACTCTGGATCGGGGTCTTGCATGAATAGGGCAAGCGAGCCCACGGCCTGCGCGTCGTTGAGTCCGCCGAGGGCGGCGATGGCCGCGAGCTTGACGGTCCTGTCGTCATCGAAGAGGGCGTTGGAGATGTAGGCGACGGCGTCGGTCCTGGTTTCGTCGGTATACATCGCCGAGGCGGCGCGGAGCAGCGCGGTGCGGACCCTGACGTCGCTTGGGCGACTCATCTTGACGAGGTCACGCAGGACGGCGCTCTCGGCGCGCGCGGCGAGGGTGTCGATGGCGGCGACGGCGACGCTGGGCTCGCTGTCTTTGGCCAACTCGAGCAGCACGTCGGTGCCTCTGGCCACGGGGAAAGCGCGCAGGGCGACGGCGACGTCGGTGCGCACGAGGGCGCTGGCATCTTTGGCTTTGGCGGCGAGCAAGACCAAGGTCTCTTCATCGGCTTGTTTGGACAAGGCGAGGATGGCGCCGCCGCGGGCGAGCTCGGACTTGTCGTCGAGTCCAGTGACGAGCACTTCACGCACGGCCGCGAAGCGTCCAGCATCAGCGGCTTTTTGGGCGAGGGCTTGGTAGTCGCAGCGGCGCAGCAGCTCGTCTTTGTCTTTGCCGATGCGGTCTTCGAGGTCGCTCAGCTTTTCGGAGGCGAGCAGCAGCTCGACCATGGCCTTCTCGAGCTGTGGCTGGACCTCGAGGCTCTCTCTCCAGGCCTTGGCGAGGGCTGGCAGGGCGTCTTCTTCTTTGAGGGAGACGAGGGCTTGAGCGGCGGCGACGCGCACCTCTGGGTGAGGGGAGGTGAGGGCGGCGACCACGGCGTCGAGGGGCTCTGGGTCTTTGTAGCCTTTGAGGGCGCTGAGGGCGCGGATGGCTTGCTCGGCCGGTGCGTTGAGGGCGAGGAAGGCGAGCCCGCTGAAGGACAGGTCCTTGTCTTTGGAGCTGCTCATCTCGATGGCGATTTGCAGGCGCACTGCCGGGTCGAGCTGGCTGTTGCGCAGGCCTTTGGCGAGCTCTGCGTCGAGGCCGAGGGCGCGCAGGGTGCTTGCGGCGCGGGCGCCGACGCTGCGGCTCTGGTGGGCGAGGGCGGCGACGATTTCGGCGGCGGCGTCGGTCTTTCCGAGGCGGGCGAGCTCGTCGAGGGCGGCGAGGGCTGCGGCCTCGTCGCTGCCTCTGATGGCGAAGTAGAGGCCGTAGGCGCTGTATTTGGGGTTGGTGGAGGCGGAGAGGGCGGCGGCGGCGGCGGATTTGACGTCAGGGTCGCCGTCGGCGTCGACGACTTTGACGATGGCGTCGAGGGCGTCTGTGTCTTTGCTGCCTTTGAGGGCGCCGATGGCGGCGACGCGCACGCTCTTCTCGGTGTCGGAGAGGCGCTTGACCACGGCTTTCTCCCAGCCTTCCAGGCGCAGGGCGGGCAGCCTCTCGAGGATGCCGATCTGGCTCAAGGGGTCACTTTTCTCGAG
>JAVFAO010000120.1:0-16736 GCA_034002465.1 Myxococcota bacterium | reverse complement strand
AGTGCCCAATCGACAAGAACTTGGGGGAACAGGCCAAGTGCCCAATCGACAAGAACTTGGGGGAACAGGCCAAGTGCCCAATCGACAAGAACTTGGGGGAACAGGCCAAGTGCCCAATCGACAAGAAGTTGTCCTTTGAACAGTCATGGAGTTGCAGATGTCCACGCACGAAGAAGACGCCCCCGAATCACAAGAAGAGGGAGAGTCCGCCGAAGCGCCCGACATGTCCGTTCTCTTGCCAGGGCCTGAGGCACCTGCAGAACCCTTCCATGCCATCATGGAGGTCGACGAGGACGGCAACAGCACGGGCCAACTCTGGGGTTTCGACGGCAAGCTCATGCTCTTCGAAAGCAAAGCTGCCGCCAAAGCAGTACTCGAGAAGCTCGCCGACGAACACTACCAGCTGCGCGGCGTGAGCGCCGCTCACCTCGACGCCTTGCAACAGGTGGTCGCCGACAAAGTACCGCTCTTCGTCATTGTCGGTTTCAACCCCTACGGGAAGATCGAGGCCATGCCCCTCGCCGAGCACCTCGCCCGCAAAACCAAAGCTGGCACCCCGCCTCCACTGCCGCCTCCCGGCGCAGCCAAACCCAAAGACTGAGAAATCTGAACACTGCTGCACTTCACAAGCAGCAGCCGCGCGTCTATTTTTGCGCTGCCCCGGCGGCCGTCGTTCCGGCTCGCACGTCAACCGGGTACATCGACCACAAGGAGACAGTACATGGCAGTCTACAAGCTCGAAATCAAGAAGCGACTCGGCAAGTTCCAAGCGCAGTTCAACGCGCACAACGTCAATGGAAAGATGCAAGACTTCGAGGATCTCAACGACGTCCTCGACTTCGTGCGCGAGCAGGTGACACCTCTCGACCTCAATGAGCACTCCGTCATCTTCCGCTCCATTGCCTACCCTTCCCTCGCTGAGCTTGAACGCGCCGTCAAGGATGCACCATACTGAAGCCGCCGACACCACAGGTTGGCATTGCGTGAACGCGTGCCCCAGCCGGGCACCATGAACCAGGAACCAGGAGAACAATCAGATGGGACGAGGAGACCGACGTCGAAGCTTGAAGAACCTGCGCGCACACGCTCAGCGCAAGAAGAAGGAGCGTCTCAAGCGCTTCGCTGCCAACCCCAAACAGCTGCGTCGTGTGAAACTGCAGTCCGACGAAGGAAAGTAGGCCCGCGGACCAAGCAGCTGCCGGAAGCTCTGTGCTCCAAAGCCCCTCTGCTGCGGCCCTAGAGGCGTTCTCGCCGTCTGCGGCAGAAATCGAGCGTCACCACGCCTTGATTGCCTGCAAACTGAGTTGGCGTCTCGCCACGCTCCAGAACGTGGGCTGCCGTCGTTGTCGGAGCGTTGCGGAAGCAACGCATTCGTTCGCTCTCGCGAGACCCTCGCAGCGCTGCGCAGACGCATCGGATGCGCCCGCGACAGACGCTGGCTCGTGCCTCGCTTCGCTCACTGGTTTGCAATCTTGACGTCTTCAGTGCACCGGACAATGCTGCGCTCCGGCGTGCTCGCAACCGATGCGAAACGCCTCCGCCAAGGCAGCACTGACTCTTAGTTGCCCCTCCGACGCCTCTTGGCGCCGTTCCATTGTCAGCAGCCGCCGTGCCCCTAAGCACGGCGCACCGAGCGAGTTGGACACCGTGAACCAAGAATCTGAGGCCTCCGCCGCCAAGCCCATCAGTCGCAAAGAACGCCTCTACAGACTTCGACACTCCACCGCCCACATCATGGCTGAAGCAGTGCTCGAAATCTTCCCGCAAGCCCGCCTCGCCATCGGCCCCCCAATCGCCGACGGCTTCTACTACGACTTCGACCTTCCTCGCTCGCTCACCGACGAGGATCTCGAGGACATCAGCAAGCGGATGAAGAAGATCGTCAGCTCCGCCAAGCCCTTCGAACACAGCGAGATGAGCAAGGACGAGGCGCGCTCCCTCTTCGCACAAGGCGAGCAAAGCTACAAGCTCGAGCTCATCGACGGCATCGAGGGTGACACGGTCTCCATCTACAAGCAATCGGGCTTCACCGATCTCTGCGCTGGTCCGCACGTCAGAAACACCAAAGAGTGCAAACACTTCAAGCTTCTCTCCGTGGCTGGTGCCTACTGGCGCGGCGACGCCGAGCGCCCCATGCTCCAGCGCATCTACGGCACCGTCTGGCCCACCCGCGAAGAGCTCGACGCCTACGTCGAGATCCGCGAAGAGGCCAAACGCCGCGACCACCGCAAGCTCGGCAAAGAGCTCGAGCTCTTCTTCAGCCACCCCTTCTCGCCTGGCGCCGCCTTCTGGCAGCCCAACGGCGTGATCCTGTACGACCAGCTCGTCGCCTACTGGCGCGAGCTCATGGGCGACTACGGCTACGTCGAGATCCGCAATCCCATCGTCTACGACTCGGAGCTCTACGCCGTCAGCGGACACCTCGACCACTACCGAGAGAACATGTTCACCCTCGAGGTCGAGGGACGCTTGATGTGCGTCAAGCCCATGAACTGCCCCGACACCATGCTCTTCTACAACACCCGCAAGCGCTCCTACCGCGAGCTGCCGCTGCGCGTCGCCGAAACCCAGATCTTGCACCGAAACGAGCTCTCGGGCGCCCTCTCCGGACTCACCCGGGTCCGCCAGTTCACCCAAGACGACGCCCACATCTTCGTCATGCCCGAGCAGATCGAAGGCGAGATCGCCAGCCTGCTCTCCCTCGTCGACGAGGTCTACTCCAAATTCTCCATGGAGTGCCGCTTCTACCTCGCCACTCGGCCCGCAGACTACATGGGTGAGCTCGCCCTCTGGGAGCAGGCCGAAACAGCACTCGCCAACGCCCTCGATGCCTCGGGAAAGGCCTACAAGGTCAACCCCGGCGACGGCACCTTCTACGGTCCCAAGATCGACATCTACGTCCGCGACAGCCTCGGACGACAGTTCCAGTGCGCCACCATTCAGCTCGACTTCCAGCTCCCAGAGCGCTTCGAGCTCGAATACGTCGGCGCCGACAACGAGATGCATCGCCCCGTCGTCATCCATCGCGCCATCTTCGGCAGCTTCGAGCGCTTCATCGGCGTTCTGCTCGAGCACCTCGCTGGCGCCTTCCCCACCTGGCTCGCACCAGTTCAAGCGATTTTCTTGCCCATCAACGACCGGTGCACAAGCTACTGTCAGACGCTGCGTGACGCCTGGAGAAAGCAAGGCGTGCGCGCCAAAGTCGATGACCGGCAGGAAAAGGTTGGCTACAAGATCCGACAAGCCGAGATGGCAAAAGTCCCCTACATGCTCGTGGTCGGTCCCAAAGAGATCGAGACCGGGCAGGTCAACCTGCGCACCTACAAAGACGGTGAACGCGGAGCCGTCGAAGCTTCGGCAGTCCTCGAAGAGCTCCTCGCCCACAGCCGCAGCCGAGAGCTGGATGTGCCCCTGCACAAGCTCGACCTCGATCGCTTCATCGATCCAGAAGATCTCGACGCCGACGTGCGCGACTACTGAGCGCTCACCCCACTCGCTGCGAATCAAGGGCTTAGCGCGCGCCTCGGACGGCGCTCAGCAAGCTCGCCTCGGCCACTTCTTGTTGGGGAGATTGCTGGATTTTCATTGTCTTTGCGCCCTTTCCCAGAGATTCTGCGCCAAGCTCTCTTTCTACCGCGCTCTGCCGAGCATCGGCGAGCGCTTCGTTTCGTGGACCGCCTCATGAACCCTGAGGCCTGAGCGAAGAGTGCCCCAAATGGTCAAGAAAGCTGTTCGGCCTGCCCCGATACCGGGGAACGATGTTCGCGTCATCCTCATCCCCACCGCAAACCCCAATCAAGAGGTGGGCGCGCTGCTGCGCCTGCTCGAGATGCAGGGGCTCACGCAAAAGGAGCGAGACAATCGGCAGATGACCGAAAACATTTGGTCTTTTGCCAGCGCCGACGGTGCCAATCGGGCCTCCCTGCGCCTCTATCTCGAGCTTGGCGCCTCCCGCTTGGAGCTGGCTGGCCCTATGGCTGACGAGCTCATCCAGCAGATTGGCATGTATCTCCCCAGCCTCTCCTTCGAGGCTATCCTCGGCCAGCTCTCTTCCGCCCGAACCCGCGGCGAGCAACGCCTCTTCGTCCTCTTCCTGGTGCTCGCCTATCCCAATGCCACTGCGATGATGCAACATGTCGGCGAGCAGCTGATGGAAGCTGGCCCCGATGAGCTTCGCGAAGGACTGATCCAAGGCTTGGTGATGCTGGAGACCGACGACGTCGGTGCCTACCTCGAAGCGTTCGAGGCCAGCTACCACGAAGGCCCACTGCACGAAACCATCGTCAAGGCGATGGAGATGCTCGAAGAGCGAGGGAGCCTGCGTCTCTCCCCCGAAACCGTGGCGAAGAAAGCCGCCGCCCTGTTGCCCGCCGAGCCCGCCAAGGCGCTCGAGACGGTCGAGAAGGCCCTGCAGAAAGGCAACTCAGCCCCAGCGCTCGAGCTGGTCAAAGCGCAAGCCTTGCGCCTCCTCGGTCGACTCTCCGACGCAGCGGCGCTACTGCAACATGTGCCTGATGGCCCCCTCGCCGCCCTCTTCTACCTCGAGCGCGCCCAAGTCTACGAACAGCTCGGTGATGTATCGACAGCAGGCGGCGACTTCGAGCGCGCGCTCAAGCTCAACCCCAAGCTCGAAGCCGCCAAGGCAGGACTCGGACGAACAGCGATCGCCAAGCAACAGGGCAACCTCCCTCCCGCCGAGCGGCTCGCCAAGCTCGACAAAGCGCTGGCCAACAAAGAGGATGCACAGCTGCGGGTGCAGCGCGCCGAGCTGCTCATCGCGCTCGCCCGTTTCGAAGAGGCCCTGCAGGATCTGGCTGCCGCAGCCAAGCTCGAGGCTGCCGATCCACGCCTCCCAACGCTCAAGGGCCTAGCCGAGCTGGGCGCGCAGCGCTATGGCGAAGCCCTGCGCTCAGCCGTACTCGCACGCAAGTCAGCGCCCGCCTACCTCGAACGCGCCGCCGCTTCGCTGCTCGGTCGCGTCTACCTCGCGATGGACGAAGCAGGGCGAGCGGCCTCCGCCTTCGGCGAGTCCTTGGGAACCCACCCGGAGTGGCCAGAGCTGGCCTTTGGTCGCGGCATCGCCCTCGAGCTGCTCGGACACACCGAGAAGGCAGACGCCATGTACGCCCAGGCGCTGAAAGCTGCGGATGCGGCACAGCTGCAGGGCTTGCTCGCCGCAATGGTGTATGCACCGCTGCCTGCGTGGCAAGCGCGCACGCAGGTCAGTCTGGCTCAGAGTACGCGCCCCGAACACAAAGCAGGGCTGTCGAAGATGGATCCACTCTTCAAGCGATGTCTACAGTGTGGTTCACTGAGCATCGAGCGCCGCACCACTTGCAAGGAATGCGGGAGTCGCGACTTCATTCTTGCAAGCTAGGCGCGCGAGCGCTCGCTGAGCCGACAGCACGAACGCTGCGCAGCGTCGTTGTCGACTGCGTTCGCTGCGCTATCGGGTACCGCGCAGCCTTCCCGAGGAGAATCAGCAGCATGCGCCGAAGCGCCTACCTGATGGCCGTCATGCTTTCGCTTGGCGTTGGCTTTTTCGTTGGTTCGACGCTGCAACGCGACGCCAAAGCGCGTGAGGTCGATCAGTACACGCGGCTGGATACCTTCGCGCAGGTGCTCAGCCACATCGAACGCAACTACGTCGAGACGGTGGACTCCGAGAAGCTGGTCCTCGGAGCAGTCCGTGGATTGGTGAGGGCACTCGATCCCCATTCGGCCTATCTCACTGTCGAAGAGCTCAAGTCCCTGCGAGACCGCACGGCTGGACAGTTCGTTGGCGTCGGCATCGAGCTCGGTGTGCGGGACGCTTCGCTCATGATCATCGCCCCCTTGCCCGGTGGACCGGCAGAGCGAGCAGGGCTGAAGGCGGGCGACGTGATCCTCAATGTCGACGACGTCAGCACCAAGGATTGGGGCATCGAGGACGCGATCAAAGCGCTGCGTGGCCCCGAGGGCAGCACGGTCAGGCTCGGTATCTCCAGAAAGGGAGAGCCGCGTCCGCTGGAATTCATCCTGGAGCGCCAGCTCGTGAAGCTGGTGAGCGTGGAGAAGTCGCTCCTCGAGCCAGGCTACGCCCTGATCGCCGTGCGTTCCTTCGCGAGCAACATCGGTTTCGACGTTCGCCAAGCCTACGACGAGCTCGTCGAGCAGAACGGGGAGGCGCTGAAAGGGCTGGTCTTGGACCTGAGGGGCAATCCGGGCGGACTGTTGCGGGAAGCAGTGGATCTGAGCAACGTCTTTCTCGAAAGCGGCCTGATCGTCACCACGGAAGGTCGCGGCGGCCTCGAGCTGGATCGCCACGAGGCCAAGGCTCTGCGCTCCCACATCGAGACCCCCCTGGTCGTGCTGATCAACGGCGCGAGCGCGTCAGCAGCGGAGATTGTGGCAGGCGCGCTGCAAGACCACAAACGCGCAGTGCTGGTCGGCAGCCGCAGCTTTGGCAAAGGCTCAGTCCAGAACATCTATGATCTCGAGGATGGCAGCGGCCTCAAGCTCACCATCGCTCGCTACTACACACCTTCGCACCGCTCGATTCAGGGCCACGGGATCACCCCCGACATCGAGGCGCCGGATATCGAGCTGCCCTTGGCCGCCCAAGACGCGTCGCTGCATGAGGCAGATCTTCCCGGTGCCCTTCGCGGAGACGGCACGGCACCGGAGAGCAAAGCGCTAGGCGAGGAGAGCTCAAAGTCCGAAGCCAAGGCCGAGCAAGCGCTGCGCGACTATCCCCTGTCCTTGGCCCTCAATCAGCTCAAAGCACATCACATTTTGAGCGGAGCAGAGCAATAGCACCACGCCCGCGCAGCCTAGCGTTGACGCACAGCAGGCGCCCAATCGTATTCGTGAACAAGCAACAATCGACTCAGAACCACGGGTCATTTCACTGAGACATGGTGTGTATCGAGGGCTTCGAGTTGCGGTGGTCGTACCCGCCTATGAAGAGGATACGCTCCTCGTGCGCACGGTCGAGACGATGCCGACGTTCGTCGACCATGTATTCATCATCGATGACGCAAGCACATCTCCAGCGTCATTTGTATTGAACGAACAGGGCATCGACTATTCGCTCGTTCCCATTTGTTGCAATGACAATCCCCCCTGCGACGCCTCACCGCCGCAGTCCCTGAGTGTATGCAGACACGAACAGAACCAAGGGGTGGGAGCTGCCATCGTCACGGGCTACCGCTGCGCGCTGGCCGCTGGGGCCGACGCCATTGCGGTGATGGCCGGGGACGCGCAGATGGACCCAGCCGATCTGCCCAGACTGCTCGATGCCTTCATTGAGGAAGAAGCTGACTACGTGAAGGGCGACCGCTTACATGGCGCTGTCTGGCGCGTGATGCCGTGGCGCCGACTCGTGGGTACCACCTTGCTCGCCTATCTGACTCGACTCTCCAGCGGCTTGCCCGGACTACGGGACAGTCAGTGCGGATACACGGTGATCCGGGCCGAGGCACTGCGCGCCCTGCCGCTCCACGCGCTGTATCCACGCTATGGCTTTCCCAACGACATTCTCAACCGTCTGGGGGAGCTGGGTGCACAGGTGACACAGGTCCCTGTCGCCGCGGTCTACGGTGCTGAAGTGAGCGGGCTTCGGGTTCGAAGGGTCGTGGGCCCCATCTCGGCCATCCTCTGGCGCGGAGGCGTACGACGCCTACGACGCGGCCTTCAGCGCCACCTCCCCTGGCTGGTGCTGCTGCTGGCCTTCGCGCTGGGCACGCTCTTGGGTCTTCGCCTGCAGCCCGTCTCTGCGCAGAGCAGCGAAGCCGAGGCGCGACCGGAGGTGCACAAGATGGCGGAGCTGCTCACGCTGATCGAGCAGCATTATTGGGAGCCAGCGGATCCTGTGGAACTGGTTCATCAAGCCAGCTATGCGATGGTCAAGGAGCTCGACAGCAACTCCCGTTTCATGCCCCCGCGGGCCTATACCGCGTGGATGAGTCGCATTCACGGGCAGAGCATCGGACCGGGACTGGAGCTTCGCTGGGCCGAGTCGGCCTTCTGGGTCAAGGCTGTGGTCCAAGGCTCGGCGGCGGACGAGGCCGGGATCCGAGAGGGGGACGAACTGCTGGCCCTCGATGGAGCGCGGGTCGAGGGGCAGAGCTTGGCAGAGGTGCAGCAGCGGCTCTTGGGCGAGGAGGGCAGCTTGGTCACCGTCAGCATGCGCCAGATCTCGGACGGGCAGCTCGTGGAACACGCACTCGAGCGGCGCAAGGTCAAACGTGAAGCCGTCAGTTTCAGGCTGATCGGAGGCGATGTCGTCTATGTCAAGGTGAGCAGCTTTCAGCGCGACATCGCGATCGATGTGCGCTCGGCCATCGACGCCCTGCAAGCAGAAGCGCAACCAGAGGGAGCAGGCCAAGTGCCCAATAGACAAGAAGTGGGGGGAAAAGGCCAAGTGTCCAATGGACAAGAAGGCCAAGTGCCCAATCAACAAAAAATTCGCGCGGTGATTCTGGATTTGCGAGGGAATCTGGGCGGCCTGCTGGATGAGGCGATCTACCTGTGCAACGTTTTTCTGCCGACAGGCCTGCTGATCGTCAAGCAGGAGGCAAGGGGCAGCGTCAGCAGTGAGCACGCGAGTTTTTCCATGAATCATCTGCGCTTGCCCCTGGCTGTCTTGATCGATGGCAAGAGCGCCTCGGCGAGCGAGATCGTGGCGGCAGCGCTGGCCGACCAAGGACGCGCCGTGACCGTCGGACAGCGCAGTTACGGCAAGGGCTCGGTGCAGACCACCTACAGCCTTGCCGATGGCAGCGGAGTCAAGATGACGACGAGCCGCTATCTGAGCCCCAGCGGCAAGCAGATCGACGGAGTAGGGGTGGAGCCGATGATCCTGGTCGACACAGGTGCATCGGGTGACGATCCGGCGGTTTCGGCCGCCCTCGAGGCGCTGCGCGACGCCCCCACCTGGGACGCCCCAGAAGCCGTGGTGAACTGAGCCATGAGTCGGCGAAAGTGGTATGAATGGTTGGGGATAAACGAGACGCGCCTGCGTTGGCGCCTGCGCCAACGTCAGCAGAAGCGCGCTTCGCGCCCATCATCGAAGGGCAAGCTCGCCCGACAGTGTCCAAGCTGTGGTGCCCTGCTTGCCTATGACCAGGCCCGCTGCGACAAATGCCAGGCCCGACTTCCCTCGCGCCACCTGGTGGCGCTGAGCCGCGGCCTCGCTGCGATCCTCCCCGACGAGAACCCGAGCACCAAGCTAATCCTTGCGATCTTGCTCGGATTTTTCGCGCTCGTCAGCCTCGACGGGATCAACGCCCTGGGTGGCGATGGGGTCGTCTCGGCCCTGCTCGCCCCACCTGCGGAGGTGCTCTGGCGCTGGGGCGCTCATGTGAGGGGGCAGCCCGAGCCGTGGCGACTGGTGATGTCGAACTTTCTGCATTTCGGCATCCTGCACATCTTCTTCAACGCCAGCGCCCTACGTGTGGCTGGACCCTACGTTGAGCGCTTCTTTGGCAGCGCCTTGGCGTTCACCCTCTTCGTGCTGACTGGCATCGGGGCGATGACCGTCAGCAACTTCCTGGGCCACGCCGGCATCGTGGCGGGCGCCTCAGGTTCTCTGATGGGCTTCCTTGGGCTGGCTGCCGCCGCCGGGCAGCGCAGCAAGACGCGATTTGGCTCCGATGTCCGAAGCCAGATGCTGCGCTGGGCTCTCTTCGTGATGTTCTTTGGCATCGCCGCCGAGCTGACCGGCATGATGGCCATCGACAACATCGCCCACGGCGCTGGCTTCGTCATCGGCTATGGACTGGGCTGGGTCGTACCGCTGCGAGAGCTGGGAGCGTGGAATCGGCCCAAGGTCTTCTACTTGAGCTTCGCGGCGACGCTGTTGGCGGTGCTCCTGAGCGTCTACGGCGTCACCGGAATGGTGATGCACCGCCTCGGCGAGCGCGCCTTCAACGAGTGCGTGGAGCGCTTGCAACGACGCGACTATAGCGACGCCATCCCGTCCTGTGAGCAAGCGGTCGAACGCAACGCCGGGTTCCCAGGCGCCTATCACAACCTGGCCCACGCCTACCTCTATGCGGAACGCCCCGAGGAGGCGAAAGCCGTTTGTCAACGAGCCATTGCTCGATTTGGCCGAGACAAGATGGCCGAGTATTCACCCCTCTGTGTGGAGCTCAGCGACGACTGAGCCGAGCCACTCACCGCGGAGAGCGAGCGAGAGAATGGGAATACGCCTCGGACTCCCAGAGCCGACGGAACCTGGCAAGGTTCATCGTCACAGGAGATGAAGCAGTGAGCCTGTTCAATCGCATCGGTCGCGTGGCGCAGCGGGTTGGAGACAAACTGCAGACGCAGGTCGAAGGTATCGTGCAGGACTCGCTGCTGCCCGAGGCGGTGCGCGCGGCTCTGGTCGAGGCAGAGAAACTGCTCGAGCGAGGCGATTGGCTTGGCGCAGAGCAGAGCCTGCAGCGCGCCGAACAGCAGAAGCCAGGGCTGGCCCGAGTGGCGCACCTGCGAGGCTTGCTGGCGCTGCGCACGGGCAAAGCCGAATGGGCAGCACATCACTTCGAGCAGGCGTTGCGGCAGCGCGCCAGCGTCGAGGGATACTACCATCTCGGGCTCGCCTGCGAGCAGCTACAGCGCCTCGACGAGGCGCGGCACGCCCTACTCTCGGCCCTGCACAGCGAGCGCGAGCACGCGCTGCGTGTGGATGCGCTGCACGCCTTGGGCAGAGTCAGCACGGCCATGGGACAACACGAGCGCGCAGCGCAACACTGGCGTCGAGCGCTGGCGATGCGCCCGGCCGAGCCGCTGCTTCGAGAGCTGACGGCTGGCGCGCTGCAGCGGACTGAGCGCAGCGAGGAGGCCGCTCAGCTCCTAGCTGCGCTGCCACAAGCGGATTTCGTCCTCTCCACCTGGGTCCTGCTCGCTGACCTGGAGGAATCGCAGGGCCGCCTCGAAGCGGCGGCCCAAGCGCTCTCCAGAGCCATCTCCTGTGCCCAGGAGAAGCGCAGCGCCACCAGACCCTCCTACCCCTTCGTCGAGCTCCCTTCGCGCTCACTTCTGCACAGCCTTCATGCCTGGGCGGTGTCCTTGGACTGGCGTCGAGGTCAGTGGCAGCAGGCGTTGGAGCGCAGCGAGCGCTGGGGCGCTGGGGCTTTCGAATCCGAGGACTGGGCGCTCTCGAGCAGCGTCATGGCTGCCCGCAAGGCTCTGCTGCAGGGCGAAGCCAGCGCGGCTGCAGCCGCGCTGGCCAGGCACACTGTCGAGCCTTCCAAGCTGGGCCCCAGAGCGTATTTCGACTGGATCTCCACCAAGGCGTGGGTGGCGTTGGCCAACGCCAACGCAGAGGCTGCCGTCGAGCTCTACGAGAAGCTCCTCGACCGCGAAGAGCGCAAACTGAGCTCCCGACTCGGGCGCACTGCGTTCGAGGGGAGGGCGCGCCCGAAAGCCGACGAGGGTCATCGCTCCACTGGCGAGAACGCTCCCGAGCATGAGCGGACGCCAGCGAACGCCAACGAAGGGGCATCGAGCTCTACGCAAGCCCGGGTGGGGTGGGGGCTCGAGAGCGAGCGCAGGCGAAAACTGTCAGTCGAGTGGGCAGAAGCGCTGCAGGGCGTCGTGGCGGCGCGCTTGGCCCTAGACCAGCCTGCACAGGCCGCTCGCGCGTTGGCTCAGGCCAACCGCGAGGGCGTCCAGAATGAGCGGCTCAAGGCTCAGCTCGCCTGGCAGCTCGGCGATCCCTTCCTGGCTTTGAGCTCGGTGCAGCGGGCACGAAAGCGCCTCGAGGCACAGACAGACCTGGCTGCCGCCACATCGCCTACGCCACCGCCTTGGGCCGTGGGCGATGCCCTATGGCGTAGCTACGAAGAAGCACGCCTGAACCAGCTGCAGCGCGCAATCGAAGCCATCCTGCCGCAGCCCTTCGAAGCGGCACAGCACCCGTTTGCGCTGCGAGAGCTCATCGAGCGATTACGGGAGCACTGCCTGCTGGCCCCCACCCTCGAGGGCCTCTCGGTCGCGCTGGGGGACTTACTCGAGAGCGCACAGGCGCCCCTGCAGGTCTATGTCCTGGGTGAGTTCAACGCAGGCAAGTCCACGTTGATCAATGCGATCCTCGGAGAGTCCCTGGTCGCGACGGGGATCTTGCCCATGACCGCGGTCCCCTGCGTCCTGCGCTACGGACCTCAGCCCTTGGCTCGAGTGGTCTTGGGGCCCGGCGAAGCGCTGACGGGCACGACAGCGCAAGAGGGCGACGAGCACAAGCGCTTTGACGAGGCAGCCGCGGCAGAGCTCGACCAGCTGCTCGAGCGTTGGGGTCACCGCGTGCAGTGGGCGGAGCTGCATTACCCCCACCCCTTGTTGCGCGTGCTGCACCTCGTCGACACGCCTGGTTTCAACTCGCTCCAAGACGCGCACGAGGAACGCTCGGCCGCCCTGCTCCGGCCCGAGCGAGCCGGACAAGTTGGGGGAACAGGCCAAGCGCCCAATCTACAAGAAGGCTTCGAGCGTCGCTACGGCCTCGGCCATGCCGACGCCGTGCTTTGGCTCTTCGACGCCAGCCAAGCGCTGAGCTCCTCACAACAAGCGATCCTGCGGCAGGTTTCGGCCGGCCCTTCTCAGACCTTTGTATTGCTGAACAAGATCGACGTCTTGGAGGCCCAGGAGCTGCAGGAGCTCTGCGACTGGCTGCGACCGCGGCTCAGGGAAGCAAGCCACACGCTGACCCCCATTTCGGCGCTGGAGGCGCTTCGTGTCCGCATGGCTGCACGGCGAGAGGGCCGTGAGGCGAGCGCGGAGGAGCTGGCCTCGACGGGGTGGGAGGCGCTGCAATCGGTCTTGGACCGGGGCTTGGCGCAGCGCGCCTCCGAGCTCAAGGCGGCAGAGCTACGCCGCCAGCTCGGGCGCTTGATTGACGAGGTCCTCTCCGAGCTTGGGCAGACTCAGCGCCGCATCGAACAGTTCGAAAGCGAGATGATCCAGGGCGAATCGGCCTTGCGAACGGCCTTGGCTTCGGCCCTCGTGGCGTGTGACGAGCGCGAAGCCCGTGTGCAGCGCCGCCTTCAGGAGCTGCTCGTCAGAGAGGCACGCTCGCTGCCCGAGTGGCGTCGCCCGTCTCGCTCATGGTTGGCCCCACTGAGCATGGATGAGCACGATTTGACCGCCTTCTTGGAGCGGCTGGGGGACGCGGTGATGTCGCTCTTGGGAGAAGAAGGGCAAAGCTTGCTGCAGGAGATTGAGGGTACCATGGATTCCACGGTGCATTCCCTGGAACGCGCTAGCTCGATGCTGGGCACAGCGGCCGGCTCGTCAACAGAGCTCGGAGGGCTAGCTCCCCGCGTCTCCCCGGGCTTGGTAAGTGGCGCAAGCGCCAAGCGCCCAATCAGCAGGAACTTTGACGCCGGCCCCTTCGTCGCGGACTTCTATCGGGACCAAGCACACGCTGAACAGCGCCTCAGGCAGGCGCTGTGGGAGCGGCAGAGGGCATGGCTGAGTGGTCGGCTGAGCGCGGTGGCATCGGAGCCAAGGCTCGCCGAAGTCCTGGGGAGCGAAGCCAGCGACGAGCAGCGTTGCGTGCGTCTGCTGGGCACCTTGATAGAGCCCGAGCGACTGCTCTCGGAGCTTGGATGGCGGGAATGGGTGGAGGAATACTTCGACGCGGCGCTGCGATTATGCGACAACGTCAGGCGCGAGCTCGAGCGAAGCCGTTGTCGGCTTCAGCGTTGGATCGAGCTGCCTTTGGCCGGTCTCGCATCGACGCAGAACGCATCGAAACCCGAGCTCACGGGTTGAGCTAGGGTGTCATCGAATGGAGTTGGGTTGATTCAGTGAAGCGTCATCGAGCGTTGTCGGCGACCCGAAGGAGCGAACCGAGAGTATCGGAGTGATGGTGAAGGGTGCAATGAGCGTGAGCAAGTTGGTTTTGCTGTTGCTTTGCTGCTTGCTGAGCGCGGGCAGCTTGAGCTGTTCCAAGGAAGAGGCGAGCCAAGGCGAGGAGGCCGAAAAGCCTGCGGCCAATCCCGCCGAGGCGGCGCCCGAGCCCGAGCGCTCCGTGCCTGCCCCGGCCGGCGTGACGCCAGCCGGTCGTGCGCCTTCCAGAGCGGACCGTAAGGCTGCCCACGATGCGAGAACGCAAGGTGGGGCGCGCCCGAGTCCCCGCACGCCTGCTGAGGCACCGGAGGTCGAGCTGGCCGCTCCACTCGAAGCGCAGTGGCTGGAGAAGTCGGAGCTGCGGCAAGTGCTGGAGTACAAGGGCCTGCTCGAGTTGGACACGATTCACGGACAGCGGGGCACGGGATACCAGGCTGAGCGCTTCAAGACCGAGCAAGCCTCTCAGTTTGGCATTGGCTTGCAGGTCTATAAAGGGGGAAACCCAGCCAAGCGTTATGACGACCTGCTCGCCCAGTCCTGGGGTGGAAGCATCAGCAAGGACGTCGGCGACCTGAGTTTTCGCAGCGAGCACCACCGGCTACGGGAGCTCACATTTCTCGACCGCAAGCGCACGCTGGTGGCTATCCTGAGCTGTGACGTCGAGCTGTGCTCTTTCGACCAGCTCGTCGAGCTCGGGCGCCGTGTGCAATTGCGTCTGTGAGGGCGGCCGTGGGTGATCTGCTCTCTTGGCTCTTGCTGCTCGTGCTCGCCGTCTGGTTCATGACCCGTCGGCGTCCGCAGAACGACGATGAGGCCCCTACTCACGAGGCCATCGACTCGTCCACGCTGCTTCGCCCCATGATGATGAACGCTTCCAAGGACTGGAAGCCGCTCATGCTGGAGGAGCCCCACGATGGACGGCGGCGGCGGCTGGTCTTGTCCATCGAGTACGAAGCAGCCTCTGACGAAGGGCTCGAGCGCTTGCTCTGGACCCTGGCGACAGCGGTGCAGGAGAGAGCCAAAGCTCACGTGGTGGTGGTCGAGGCCTTCGCGCCCGGCGTTGCTGTCCATGCAGGACGTGGCCGCGCACGCTTGCTCTTCGCACCAGATGGCGCCGGATGGAGTGGCGAGGAGCAGACGCTGGCGCAGTGGCAGGCAGGCTCCGCGCCCGCACAGTCCTACGACCTCGGCCAAACACAGCAGCGTATCGTCGAGCTGAGCTGAGCCCACCCATCAACACAGTCGTTCGCCACCCAGCTCGCGACAGCTCCGCCTCTGCTGCGTGACGGTGCGCGGCCTGCTTCGATAGGTCTTGCAAAGGCCCGGAAAACAGCGTATCGACGGCCGCTCTGGGAGTCTTTTGCATTGTCGTGCGGCTCCTCGGTATACTCTACGCAACTGCTCTCCAAGAGAGCCGGAGCACGCAGAGGTGAATCATGGGAACGACGCGTCGGTGGTGTCTGTTGCTGGGCCTAGTCCTTGCTTTGTCCTTGTCCTCAGCCTGCGAGGACAGCGCGGGGGTGGCGATCCTCGACCAGAGCGACGGCAGTGAAGAGCTCGATACGACTGAGGAGCAAACGGAGCTCTCAGACCTGGAAGAGCTCGAAGACGTCGATGGGACCGAGCAAACAGAGCCCGACACGGACCTCATCGAAGACGTCGAGCTCGAAGAAGACAATGATTTTCCGGATTTCGACGTGCCCGACGAAGAGGAACAGCTGCAGCCCTGCAGCCGCGACGCCGACTGCGAAGAGGGTCAGCTCTGCCGCTTCATCATCGAGAATGGCGAGCTGAGCTTGGGTTGTGCTTGGCCACTGGGTCCGCGAGCGCCGGGTGAGGCGTGCAGCGCAGACGACCAGTGTGCCCATGGCGCGTGCATTGGAAACATCTGTGCGCGTCCCTGTCTCTCTGACAACGACTGCGCGGTAGGCTACGTCTGTGAGAGCCGACCCTTCGCCTCGACCACCGTTGACATCTGCGTCCCAGAGCCGGTGGTCTGTGCCGCCAACGCCGACTGCGCCGAGGCTCAGCTCTGTGTGGTGGACCGCAGCGGCTCCGAGCTCCTCCTGCTCTGTGGCGAGGCCGTTGGACCAGGCACCCTGGGCACAAGCTGCAGCAGCGACGCAGAGTGCGAAGCCAACCTCTGCGTGGCGGGGCAGTGCACCGCCCCCTGCGAGCGTCACGCCGACTGCGCCGATGATGGCAGCTGGCAGTGCGAAGAGCTGGAGCTCGAACATGGCGGCGGCAGCTCGCTACTCGAGGTCTGCCAGCCCACGCCCGCCACGGTCTGCCTCTCCGATGGCATGTGCCTCTTGCCCGAACGCTGCGTGGCGAGCAAGCAGAACAGCTCCGTGAGCTGGACCTGTCAAGCACCTGTGGGACCTGCCGAGGCAGGTGAGAGCTGCGCTTTCGATGCGGCCTGTGTCAGCAACCTCTGCGCCAACGGCCGCTGCATGGCTCCCTGTGCTGCCAGCGCCGATTGCCCGAGCGACTACACCTGCAACAAGCTCAGCGTAGATGTGCCAGCCGGCCGCACCGAGGTCAGCGTGTGTATTCCTCCAGTCTATTGTCAAGACAACGCAGTGTGCCTCACCTCAGAGGTCTGCTACGCGCAACGCAAACCCGACGACATCAGCCTGACCTGCCACACGCCCAACGTCGGTGGCGACCTCGGCGTCGGATGCAATACCGACGGCCAGTGCCGCATGAACCTCTGTATCCCTGGAAGATTCGGTGACTACTGCAGCCGTGCCTGTGATCAGAACGCGGATTGTGGCGCCGGTTTCCACTGTGGCAGCGAAGAGCTCGAAACCCTCTCCGGCAGCACCGTCACGCTCAGCCACTGCCAACGCGACAACGCGGTCCCGTGCCAATCCCGCTCGGACTGCGGCACTGGCACGGTCTGC
>JAVFAO010000119.1:0-16759 GCA_034002465.1 Myxococcota bacterium | reverse complement strand
GGCCGCAGTCACAGCGACCTCGACGTCGAAGACACCGATGCCGACAGCGTCAGTGAGCTCACGCCGCTGCAGCTCCCCGCCTTCGAGCCGCCCGAGAAGAACGTCAACGTGGGTCGGGTCGTCGACAGACATGGCCAGGGTCTGGAAGGCGTCACGGTGACGCTGGGCGCGCTCGAAGCCAGCAGCAATTTCGACGGTTTCTACTATCTCTCGGAGGTGCCAGCGGGTGAGCGCCAGGTGCTGCGTTTCTCGCTGCCTGGCTACGTCGAGCTGACGAGACCAGTCAAGACCTTCGTCGACGGTCAGAGCAGCGTCAACGTGGTCTTGAGCAGACAGACTGTGGCGCAGCCCCTCGAAGGAGAGGCGCTTGGCTTCGCCGAAGGCAGCTTGCGCATCGCCGCAGGGGCTGTGGTCGACGCCAACGGCCAGCCCGCGCCAGGGACACCGCGGGCCCGCATGACGCCCTTTGCCATCCGTGGTGACGGCGTGGCGGCTGTGCCTGGCGATTTCTCGGCGAAGACCAGCGACGAGCGCCCGGTTCAACTGGAAACCTTCGCCATGGCCGACTTCGAGCTCGTCGATGAAGCAGGGGAGACGCTCCAGATCGCCGAAGGGCAGACCGCCACCATCGAGCTGCTCTTGCCCGAAGACACCACGTTGCAAGTGGGTGAAGTGCTGCCTGCCTGGCACTACGACGAAGAGAGCGCCACCTGGGTCGAGGAAGGCACCGGTACGGTTCAGGTCTACTCCCAGAACCCGCAGCGGCTGGCCTTCGTCGCGGAGGTCTCTCACTTCTCGACCTGGAACTGTGATCAAGAGATGGAGACCACCTGCGTCAACGGCAGCGTCCGACTCTGCGACGGCACCCCAGTGTTTGCTGACATCATGAGCCAGGGCGTGGACTATGACGGCACGAGCTCCGATTCCGCCAACCAAAACGGAGAGTTTTGTGTTCCTGCCAAGACCAACGCCTCGGTGACCATCACCGCGGGTCACGGCTACGGCGCCTCGCGGCTCGTCGCGCAGACCACAGTGCAGACTGGGACTAGCCCCTCCTCCTGTCCCGGTCCCTGCACCAGCGCCGACATCACCCTGCCCTGCACCCCCGAAGAATCGCCGCTGGACTGTCACCAGACCTACTTCGCCGGTTGTAAGTCCTGCGTCCAAGGACGTGTGGTCGACAGCGAGGGACAGCCTGCGGCGGCGATCCTGCGCGTCTCGACCGGCAGCACCTCCTACACCGTGGTCACCGACACCAACGGACACTACTGTGCGCCCGCCGGGTTGAACAGCCTCACCACCATCTCGGCAACCGGCGCCGCGGGTGAGATGGGCTCAGTGAGCTTCTCTCCAACACAGGCGGGTGCCTGTCCGGCCTGCGAACAAGCCCCTGACCTGGAGCTGGGCGCTGGTTCGAGCGGTGACGACGTCGACTTCAGCGATTGTGTCGAGCAGCTCGCTGGGCTCAACATCGAGCGCCTCGTGTCCAATGGCGCTGGCGCGGAGGTACAGACGCTGCGCTCGGGCTGGGCCACGGTGAGCGTCACCGAAAATGAGGGGCAGTCGAGTTGGAGTGTGGGGCTCGAGCTGCTCGATGCCAGTCGTCCTTCGCTCTCGGGTGGCGCAGCGGCGTCGGTGCGGCTGCAGCTCGACCAGGCCCCCGTACCGGGCCAGGACTACGTATTCGAACTTGGAAATGGTGAGCTCCATAGCCGCGTCGGAGCCCCCTTGGGATTGAGCGCACAAAGCTTCGGCCTCGACCCCGAACGGCCGAGCTGGATCCGCTTCGAGCAGGCCTTCCAAACCCCAGGAGATGCCGTGAAGGCACAGTTCGAGCTGAATTTCTTGGGAGACTGCGCACCTGAGAACGCCACCGTCAGCATCCAAGGTCGCATCGACACCACCGTGCGCGAGGGGGGAGGCATCTCCTTCACCGATCCCACCCAAGCCTACCTGTTCATGTGCTCGCTCTTCAGCATGTACATCTGGGCGTTGGACCTCAACACCCCCGATGGCGCGCTCACCCTGCTCGTCGATGGACTCTTGGCGCCGTCCTCCAACCCGCTCTCCGGCGCACGCTACGCCAGAGAGAGCGATGCGCTCCAGCTCTCGTTCTACGGCGACGCGCTGATGTTCACGATGAATGTCAAGCAACCCGCAGTTGGTTCGAGCCCAGCAGAATACGGCAGCCTGAGCCTCACAGACAGCGAGTGCCTCTACACCCTCAGTTCGGGCGGCGTCGAGATCGACACCTTCCAACCCAGCGATGGCTGGCTCAGCGGGCGCTTCAACGCTCGCTTCGAGAAGAGCCCCTATTCGGAAGGTGAGTGTCCGCCGAGGGAAGTCAGCGGGCAGTTCGGGGCGCCGGTCTGCGCACGCTAGGTAGGCCTTCTGGGAAGGGAGAATACGAATGTGGGGCTCTGCCCCACGCCCCGCCAAAGGGTTGCACCCTTTGGAATCCCGTTTCCTTCATGTTCTTCATGACTTGGCGCAAAGTCTTGGACCTCGCAGGTCGACACTTTGCCCTCTGCTTCGGTCGATGACACCCTCTCCTGGGAGAGCATTCCAAGGAGGACCACGATGCTCGACGAACGACGACAATACCGAAGCAAGAACAAGAAGTTGGCACTCCACTACCTGTTTCGCTCCGTGGCAGAGCAGTGCGCCGTCCCGGCTCTGTTTCTCTCCAATGAAGATGGCGAGCTGCTCTCATCGAACCTGAGCGGAGCTGCTGCGCGCGACTTTGCCTCCATCATTCCGCGCTTGGCCGCCCCCACCGAAAACGGCGAGAGCGTCGCTGAGCGAGAGGGCATTCCCGCGCGGGTCTTGACCCTGCACACTGGCGAGCAGCGCTACTATCTCTGTGCGGTCGGTGAACAGCGAGACTGTCTGGCAGGGCTGCACGGCGCGTGCGACGGTGTGCGAAGAATTCTTGCCGAGTAGCTCAGGGCCAACGAGGCTCAGACCGGGCGGATGATGAGCTCGTGTCGCAAGACCTCGTCCAACGGGAGAAGGACCAGCTCAAGATACCATCGTAGCTGAACATGCTGCCCCGTGAAGCTGAGCGCTTCCTCGGGCAGCGTGAAGGAGAACGTGCGCTGCGCCTCCTCCCTGACCTGAAGTCGTAACACCTCGTACACCCTATCGGTCTCGTCTCCGAGCCGTCGCAGTAGATACAGAGAAGCGAGACGCACCCGAGCAGCCTTAGCACTTCGAATCCAAAGCTCTCCGCTCACGCGGGAAGCGACGGGCCAAATGTCACGAGACTCGGGAATACGCAATTCAGCGCTCTTCGTCTTGACCGAGAGCGCCTGGGTCTTGACAGCTGTTGTGGCCCCACCGCGCTTCGAGACCTCACGACCCGCTGGCGCAACGTCGAGCTCGAGCGGCTCACCCAGCTCGAAGCCCTTCTCCACCACATCGCTCTTGGCCGAAAGCCGCCAGCACAACGACTGAGTCGTCCCTGCCGCAGGCGGAAATGCGCCCTCTTCAAAGCTCGGTACAAGCACCACCTGCGAGGCCTCCGGCTGGCTCGCAGAGAGCTCGAGCTGCACTTCCTGCTCCCAGTGTCGACGCCGCTCGACCTTCGAATCGTCACCATCCGGGATGGTCTCGCTCTCCTCACTCCAGAGCTCGAGCGACACCGACACGGGGCTCGCCGCTGCTCCCCCCAGCTCAGCGCTCAGCATCAGCGGCTGCCCAAGCTGCGGCTGGTGGTCAGTGCTGATCCTGAGCCGGGTGCCGCGCCAAAGCCTCCAGTTGCGATACACAAAGACCACATTCGAAAGCACGCCAAAGGCCAAGAGCGGAATCAACACCGCCTCCAACCAACGGCTCTCGTTGGGATAGGGCTGCAGGACCGAGAGCACGGCCATCGCCAAGAAACCCAGAGACGCTGGCATCATTGAAGCGTAGACCACGAACCACCGCCGCGCACGGGCAGCACTGTCGAAACGAAGCGCCACAGCCTTCGGCCGTGCCTGCGCACGACCCTGCGACGGCATCCACGGCGCCAGCTCCATCTCTCGCTCCAACAGCAGGCCAACGAGCTTCACCAGCAACGCCCACTCACATCGCTGTCCCGCTCTGTGCAAGCACGGGAGCCCCTCCAACAAGGCCTCCCCCTCCGAGTCGACACCCTGCGCGGACAGGGCCAGCCGCGTCCGACCCGAGCGAAGCTCCACATGGAGCCAAGCTGCGCCAGCATCGTCCAGCCGGTCGGCCGCGCCGCTGCTCCTGGAGAGATGCAAGCTGCTGCGCTCATAGTCGAAGTGCAGCTCCTCTGCGTCGCCCACTTGCACCCGCAAGCTCCACTCGTCCAGGCTCAGGCGCAGCTCCGCTGTCAGCTGAACCGTTCCCCCAGCAGACAGCGCAAGCCGATCCTCAATACCCTCGGCGGCCTCCCGGAGACGCTGCCCATAGCTTCGGGGGCTGAGCTCGGCGTCGACAGCCTCCTCGAGCTCCGGAAGCGAGCGCGAGCGTCTGGGCCGAAACTGGCGAAAGGCCCAACGATAAACGGAAATCAGGCTGAGCTGCGTGGGGTTGTAGAGCAGCAGCAAGACAGAAAGAAAGGGCAAGGCAAACAACCCCAAGCTCGGATGGCTGCGCTCCAACACCGCTCGGCGCGGATCATCCGGATCGACCCAGACGCTGTGGACCGGCTGCTTCTTCAGGCTCTTCTCCAGCTCGACGACCACCTCCTTGCTGCTGGGCATGCTTCCCAGATAGCGGTAGCTGTTGCTGAAGTACTGTTTCCCTTGGTACTCATAAGAATACAATAGAATCAGCTCGTACTCGTCGTTGTCCTCCCCACCAAGCTCCACCTCTGTGAACAAGATAGTCGCCTCACGCTGCTCCCAACGCGACTGGCCGAGTCCATGGACGAGCGCTCGACCTCCGGTCCACCATATGCCGTAGCATACGAGCACGCTCAGCCCCATGCCGCCCATGAGCACCATCAAGGCCAAGAGAGGGGAACGAGGCTCTCGCAGCCGGTGCGCCAAGGCATGCTGACTGCGGCGCCTGCTCGCCAGATACGAGAGCAGCTGACGCAGCGCGATGACGGCCACGAGCAGGGTGACGACGAGCAGAGTCAGCAGCAAAGGAAAGTGGCGCCGCGCCGGAGAGCGTAGCTCCACCCCAAGCAACGGGCTTGCCCCCGGCGACCAACAGGGATGCTCACTGCCTGGCGAATACGCGTGCAACGCGCTGCTCGCCTCGCTGGGCTCACTGAAGACCAGAAGCTCCTGGCTCTGCGGTGTCAGACGAATCGCCTTGGACTCGCGCGTCAACTCCAGCTCGAGACGCAACAGGCTCCTCTGCTGCACCAGGCGCGCTGTCTCGACCCGACAGACGAAGGCACGTTGGCTTTCTGCGTCAGACCGATAGTCTGCCACACTGATGACAAGGCCGAGCATCAACACCGCGAGCAGCAACGAAGCGAGCAACGCGCTCCACAAGCCCCTCGTCCGGTGATTCTTGATGACCTCGCCACCTTTGCCCATGCCACCCCCCATCACGAAAGTACGCGAGCCTCTCGAGCTCGGCCAGAGCACAGAGCTCTGCACGCAGCGAAAGCGCAGTAGCCCTACAAGCGCTTGATGGCGAAGAGCTGAGAACGTGCTGCATCGCAGATCGCAACCACCCCTGGATGCTGGATCCGCCGCTCGACCGTCACCGCATAGAGCTGCTCACGAACCTCACTCACAATCCCCATGAACTCCACTCTGTGCTGCTCCTCCACGTCCCGCGCCACCGCCATCGACGCTGGAAACATCCCAAAACCGCGTAGCCCAAAAACCTTGAGCAGCGCGCTGTCCTCGAACTCCCCGACGACATTCGGACGCACCCCCTTGGCTTCCATCCACTGATCCAGAGAACGGCGCATGCTCGTGTTCTCGGTTGGGAGCAGAAGCGGAGCTCCCGTGAGAGACTGAGGAAAGCCCTCTCGATAGCGCTCGGCAAGATCCGAGCACCCAAAAATGCCAATCTCCGACTCCCCCAACAAATGACTGAACGCACGCACCTTGACCGCAGGGTTGGCCGGGGCGTCGGTCAGAATCACATCCAGCTCGTGCAACGCAAGCTGCGCCAAGAGCCGATCCGAGGCGCCTTCTCGACACACCAACCGCACTGTCTGAGGCAGCGATAACGCCGACGACAGCACCCGCTCCGCAACCAGCTTGGGCACCACGTCAGCGATCCCCACGGTCAGCCGCAACGGCTTGCCCACAGGCCGGTCTCTCAAGGTCCCCACCATCTCCCGACCAAGACCAAAGATCTCATCGGCGTAGCGAAACGCCACCCGCCCGCTCTCGGTCAGCACCAGCTGCCGACCCTTCTTCACGAAAAGCTGGTGCCCAAGCACCTCCTCGAACTGATGAATCTGCTTGCTCACCGTCGACTGCGCAAGACGAAGCTCAGCCGCTGCACGTGAAAGACTGCCCTCCCGAGCGACCAGCCAAAAATATAAGAGATGATGATAGTTTAGCCATTCCATAGAGTTCTCGTCGTTCCCGAGCGCCAACAGCCCCTTGTACCCATTTGTCGAAGCGATACCTGCCCTTCACTCAGTCAGGAGAACAAGTGATAGTTCGATTGAGTCGAAGCGTCAACGCCAAATTAGCTATTTGTCGAATGGTCCTGACGACACTATCCTCCCACCAAGGCCGAGCTGCGCAGAACGCTTGAGCTCAATCTATGACCTTGGACCATCTCAGCTCCACAACCTCAACTGCAGGGAGTCAACACGTGAGCTCGAACCCCACAAGCCCTCACGCAGTCGAACAGGGAATCCAAGCCTGGCACGCCCTCGAAGGCAACGCCGCACTGCCGCTGCTCGAGAGCCGCGAGGACGGATTACTGAGCACCGAGGCCACTGAGCGCCTCGAACGGTACGGCGCCAACACCATCGCCACTGCAAAGCCCGATGGACCGCTCAGGCTGTTGCTCAGCCAGCTCAACAGCCCCCTGCTCTTCGTCCTGCTCGGCTCGGGTGCCATCGCCCTACTGCTCGGCAAGCTCACCGATGGTGCCGTGGTCCTCGCCGTGGTCGCCCTCAACGCCATCATCGGCTTTATCCAAGAATACCGAGCCCAGAAGGCCATCACCGCCCTCGGCGAGATGGTCCCCGAGTCAGCGACGCTGCGACGTGAAGGTCGAAACATCCACGTTCCGGCGGCAGACGTGGTCCCCGGTGATATTGTGCTGCTACAGTCGGGCGATCGCGTGCCCGCAGATCTGCGCCTGCTCACCGTCAAGAACCTGCAGATTGACGAGGCCGCCCTCACCGGCGAAGCGGTTCCCGTCTCCAAACAACTGCGGGCCGTACCCGAAGACGCCGGACTCGGCGACCGAAGCTGCATGGCCTACGGCGGCACCATGGTCACCTATGGCACAGGCGTCGGCGTGGCCGCCGCCACCGGCGGCAACACCGAGCTCGGCCGCATCTCCGCCTTGCTGCGCCAAACCGAGGTCCTCATGACCCCGCTGACGCGCTCGATGGCCAAGGTGAGCCTCTGGCTGACCTTCCTCATCCTCGGCATCACGGCGCTGCTCTTCGGCATCGCCTGGATGCGCGGCTATGGCATCGCCGATGCCACCGTGGCCGCCATCTCCCTCGCCGTCGCCGCGATCCCAGAAGGCTTACCTGCCATCATCACCATCGCCCTCGCCATCGGTGTCCGCAGAATGGCCAAACGCCGCGTGATCATCCGCAGCCTGCCCGCAGTCGAAACCTTGGGCAGCACCACTGTGATCTGCTCCGACAAGACAGGCACCCTGACGCGCAACGAGATGACCGTGCAGGCGCTCTGGACGCCACCGAAAGCCAGACAAGGGCACGCATCCTCTCGACCTTCCGAGAGCTCGGTGCCCGAGAGCGAGCGCGTGTCCGCGCGCAGCTATGAACTGAGTGGCGTCGGCTATGAGCCCAAGGGCGAGCTGAGCGTCAACGGCGAGCGCGTCGACTCCCCCCCTCCCGAGCTCTTGGAGCTGCTGCGCGTCGGTGCCCTCTGCAACGACGCGGCCCTCAGGCAAGACGCCAACGGGCGTTGGCTGGCCGAAGGTGACCCGACCGAGGTCGCGCTGCTCGTCGCCGCACGCAAACTTGGGGGAACAGAACAAGCGCCCAATCGACGAGAACTGGGCGAAACAGAACAAGCGCCCAATCGACGAGAACTGGAGGAAACAGAACAAGCGCCCAATCGACAAGAAGCGCCCAATCGACAAGAAATCGGACTGAGTGAGGAGTCCCTGGCAACACAATGGCCAAGGCTCGACAGCATCCCCTTCGAGTCCGAACGTCAGATGATGGGCAGTCTGCACCTTGGTCCGGACGGAAAGCAGCGCGTCCTCATCAAAGGCGCCCCCGAGGTCGTATTCCAACGTTGTCATCACGACGGATTGAGCCCAGAGACGCTGCGCGACGCCGTGGAAGCCCTCGCTTCCACTGGCTTGCGGGTCTTGGGGATGGCCTCGAAGACCCTCGACACGGCAAGCACCACGTTGGAGGAAGAGGAGCTCGAAGAGGGTTTCAGCTTCCTCGGTCTGCAGGGGATGTCGGATCCACCTCGACAGGAGGCGATGGCAGCCATCGGCGAGTGTGCGCAGGCCGGTATCAAGGTGAAGATGATCACCGGCGATCACGCTGCGACAGCAGCCGCGATTGGGAAGCAGCTTGGACTTGGTCAAGTAGGACCCGTGGTGACAGGAGGCGAGCTCGCCAAGATGTCGGACGAAGCGCTCGCACGCAGCGCCGTCGAGTCCGAGGTCTTTGCGCGGGTGGCGCCAGAGCACAAGCTGCGGCTCGTGCGCGCGCTGCAAGAGCACGGAGAGGTGGTTGCGATGACGGGGGATGGTGTCAACGATGCACCAGCCCTGAAGCGCGCAGACATTGGCGTTGCGATGGGAATCACCGGCACCGCCGTGTCGCGGCAGGCCTCGGACATGGTGCTCACCGACGACAACTTCGCCAGCATCGTGTCTGCGGTGCAGGAAGGACGTCGCGTCTTCGACAACCTCGTCAAATCACTGGTCTTCGTGCTGCCGACCAACATCGGCGAGGCCCTCGTCATCTTGGTGGCGGTGCTGTTCTTCCCGGTGGTGGGCGGTGAGCCGATGATGCCCATCCTGCCGGTGCAGATCCTCTGGGTCAACTTGGTGGCGACCGTGGCGTTGGCGCTACCCCTGGCCTTCGAGGCGATGGAGGCCAACGTGATGCAAAGGCCACCTCGAGCCCCCAAGGCCCCCATCCTCGATGCTTTCGTACTCTCACGGACGGCGTATGTGGCGGTGCTGATGGCCGCGGGGGCCATCGGCCTCTTCAAACTCGAGCTCAGCCTGGGGCTGAGCAGCGGCCTCGACCAAGCGACGGCGATCAGTGAGGCACAGACCTCGGCGGTCACCACCATCGTCGCCTTCCAAATCTACTACCTGCTCTCGTGTCGCTCACTCAAACGAAGCGCACTGTCCCTGGGCGCCTTCAGCAACCCACTGGTTTTCGTTGGGATCGCAGCCATCGTGGTGCTGCAGCTCGGCTTTGTGTACCTGCCGTTCATGCAGGACTGGTTTGGCTCGGCCTCCCTGAGCCTCGAGGCTTGGCTGCGAGCCTTCCTCGTGGGGGCCGTGGTTTGGCCGGTTGTGACGCTCGAAAAAGCTGTTCGAAGGCGGCTCGAGCAGCGCGCGCCGTAGCCAGCGGCTCGCATCGCGCCGCTGCGAAGTACCCTTGCAGAAGGAGGACTAGCGAATGAGACAGCTCAACCCCGAGGCGACCTGGAACGAAGAGGAACGCTTGACCCTTTGGACCAAACCTGAGGAGACCTTGAAGTCCCGCTACGGCACTGTCAGCTACAAAGAATGGTGCGAGCGGGAGCGTGAGAGAATCGTCAGCAACGGTGGCTCGGCCAAGATCATCGTGCGCCAAGATGGCTGGATGGCGCTATTTCGCTGAGGATTGGGGAGCGGTGCTGCTTGACATCACCGGGAGAAGAAAGCTCCGTCCGCCGAACGACCACGATGCGTTCACCTACCCAGTCTCCCCAGTCCCGACCAACGGCAACACCTCCTCGACGCGAAAGACCACCAAGTGCCGTCCGTCGCGGTCATCACCGTAGGCACGACGCCTCAAGGCATCGATGCGAGCCTGATCGTCGTCCTCGGCCAGCTTCTGCAAATAGAGGCGAAGTCCTCGATATCCTTCACCCTCTTGCCGAAACAGGTAGGCGGCGCGTGCGTTGCTCTGGAGGTTCCGATAGCTGAGCTTCTGCGTCATGATGAAGGCCACCGTTCCATCCTCGAAACAATGGGGACGCGCATACACCGCAGCGTTCACGCGGCCGTCGGAGTCAGCCGTGCTCAGCACACCAAAGCCGTTGTGTTGCTCGAAGTATTCACGAAGATTCAGCTTCTGCTCCATGGCTCCACCCCTCGAAGGCGCCGTCTGAAAGCTCTTCGCAGCTCGGCGCCGCCACCTTGCCCCAAACGAGTTGGGGGAATCAGGCCGAGTGCCCAATCGACAAGAAGCTAGGACCGGCTTCAGGAGCTCGCAAGGGCAGCCCGAAGCATCTCCGCAGCCGTCTCTCTGGCATCGATGCGCTCGGCTTTGCCTTGAAAACGGCCACCGCTGCCTCCGCCCTTCCCTTCCAGCGCTTGCGCCACCCGAGCGCCATGGGCCTTGACCAGCGCCTCAGGGCCCGCGACCAAGAACACGCCCTGACGCGGCGCTCCAGATGGCGACGCGGTCAGCAACATCAGCGCATCGGGTCGTCGCGCCTGGAGCTCCCGCGCAACGTGGCCGAGCAAGGGCAGCTCGGCGTTTTCTCGATGCCAACAGAGCAGCACCTCCTCGCTGGCGGCGAGTCGCGCTGCTTCGGCGGTGGCGAACTCGAGAAGGAGCGACTTGCGTTCACGTTCGGCGGTGCGCGCCGACACGTCGAGACGGCTGAGCGCAGCCAAGTGCTCGCTCGGGCCACAGCTCAGCGCCTTGTTGAGCGACGCGACCTGCGCCACCAAGGCGTCGAGGCGTCGGCGCGCCCTCTCTCCGGCAACGTAGAAGAGCCGCGTCCCGCCCTTGATCGCCTCGCGCGCCACCACGGTCAGCAGCTGCAGCTCCGCCAGAGACGAAACATGGGTACCACCGCAGGTGTTCAGATCAAGCCTTTCAATCTCCACCAAGCGGACCTCGCCTTGGTGTCCCTCAGGTAACCCCCGGGACCGCAGCTTGGTCTCGAGCCTGTACTGTTCGGGACTCACGAAACGTATTCTGACAGAGAGATTGGCGCGAATGGCCGCGTTCGCCTCGTCCAGAATCGCCTGCAACACGGTATCGTCGAGCTCCTTTCGGTCGACGTCGATGTGAGACAGCTCTTCACCCAGGTGAAAGGCGATGGTCTGCACACCAAAGCGCTCCGCGGCGATGGCCGTGAGCAGATGCTGGGCGGTGTGCTGCTGCATGCGTTCGTAGCGCGTGGTCCAGTCGAGCAGCAGCTCGACCTCCTGTTGCCTGGGCGCGCGGCTCAGTCGATGAAGGATGCGCCCTTCACTGTCGTGCTCGACGTGCAGTACCTCAAGCCCATCGAGGGTGCCGCGATCCGCGGGCTGTCCACCTCCTTCGGGATACAGGATGGTCTCGTCGAGAACGACGTCGACGAACCCATCACTGCGCGCGATGACGGTGCTGACCGTAGCCGTGTACGAGCGTTCATAGGCGTCACTTTGACAACGTGAGAACATGGCTTTCCCCCTCTCGCCGCCGTCACTGCGGCCGAGTTCGTGGAGCGGTGGATAGCATGAAGCACGCTTCTCGTCGAATCCCAGCGCAGGCAAAATGCGTGAGAAGCCCTCGCTCAGCCTTCGAGCTCTTCGGGCCAGCGCAAGACCGCCACATGGCTCAGGTCGCGATGCTGCACGTGCAGGTCCAGGAGCTCTGCCATGGGCTCCATGCCCAGCGCCACATAGGCGTCTGCCAGGAGCCGATGAGCCTCGTCCCTGAGCTCATCGTCGTCGAGCCAGTGCAAATACAGCCCCAAGGCGTAGGCATGAGCCGGCGCTCCGCCAGCGAGCGCTCGACGTGCCAGCGCAAGGTCGGCGCGCAGGGCGTCCGCTGGCGGCCGCCCGCGGTCGTGCCCACAACCCGGCACGGACGCGGGGAGCTGCCCTGCTTCCGGCGGCAAGGCCAAACGCGGAGAACCAATGGGCGAAGCGTGGCTGCGCGGCCAGGGCGGCAACGCGGGTTCGGCGCACTCCCCCTTTGCGGCAAGCACGGCCTCCCAAGCCATGGCGCACACCTTCGCGCTACGTGCCCCGGCGAGGGCAAAGGGCTCTTCGGGCGATCCCTGCCACTCCTCCAAACGCTGCGCGAGCTGGCTCTGCAGGAGCTCCGAGAGGCTGTCGGCGACCAGCTCCGTCTCCGCGCTGTCGCGGGCCCAATTGTGTGCAATCACTGGGCTGTACTCCGCACTATCGTACCAGAATCCCCAGTGGCTGCCGTCGCTGTCGCCAGACGCAAAGGTCACGAAGTTTGGGGCATCGCAGCGATAGCGATAGTCCAAGCGCGGGTCCAAAGGCGCGCCTGTGGTCTCGTCCGCAATCGACTCCAAGCGCAAAGGACTCTGCGCAAACCATTGCGAGAGCCCTACCGGACGCATCCCAAGCCCCATCTCCAACCAGAGCGCGCCGCGACTCCAAGGGGAGGTGGATTCCCAGAAGGCCTTGGGCGGATCGCTGGGCAGCTTGCCAAGGGCAAAGACCAGGGCCACGAACACGCCCCAATCCGACGGCGCTGGCAGCTCGTAGATGCGGCTGAACTCGGCCTGCACGTCGGCGGCGCGTTGCTCCACCAAGTCAACGGCCGACAGCGCCCAGGATTCGACTGCCTCGAGCCCCAGCGCATCGACAAACGCAGTCCAGCCCTCGTCCTCCAATTCCGGCTCGCCCGAGAAGACCCAAGCCTCGAGGATCTCCAGGCATGAAGCGCCCTGCAGCGCCGCCTCCGTGCGCCCTCGCCACGCCAAAAGATGCTCTGGCCATTCCTCGCTGTTCAGGAGCGCGATGGGGACGAGCAGCCCTTCTCTGCTGGCCACGTCGACGAGCTCTCTCTGCGAATTCAAAAGGCCGATGCTCAGCTCGCCACACAGCCCCAAGCTAGGGTCAAAGCCCGATTTCCCGTCCGGAGGATAGCACGAGACCACGACGGTCTCGCCGCTGTCCCGCTGGAACTGCCGGGTCCACTCGGGCAGGAGCGCATGGAGGCGCAGCATGACAGGGACCTGCAGCATCACCGGCATCAGCGGTGACAGGTCGGCGTCCTCGTCGCCTTCGAAGATGCAGGACGGTTCGCTCAGGATGAGCCGCAGGCCACCATGAACGAGCACGGGGCCTTCCTCACTCTGCTCGAGCTCCACCTCGAACCCGAGCAACGACTGGAGAATCTGGGAAAAGAGAGCGGTGGGCAAATGACCTCCTGTGCGTTTCGGCCGCCAAGCTCGCGCCAACGACAATTCCAGTGAAATGGCGAGAGGATAGCAAGGCTTCAGTCCGCAACCCCAAGTGCCACGAGATGAGCCAGCGCGCGTTGCCGCAAGGACTCGGCACCTTCATCGAAGGCATCCATCGAAGGCCACGGGAAGAGCATGCTCAGCCTCTCATCCCATTCCTGAGGATGGGTGTGGGCGCGACAATTCAACCAGGCCAGGTAGGCACCCAAGGAAGGGTGCACATAGCGTAGGCCCTGCACGTCGTGGAAGAAGCGGGCTACCGGGTGCCCCTGCGGACCGTGAACTGCAGTATCCAAAAAAAACAGGTCCCCGCTGCTGTCATTGCCGAGCAGCAGCATCCCAGTGGGCTCGAGCCAGCCCTCGGTGTCGAACTCGTCCCGTGGCTCGCGACTGAGCAGCGCCCACCACTCCTCTCGCGTGTACCCGTAGGCCTGAAGCTCACTGAAGTCGAGAATCTCGGTCGCCCACAAGGGCTCTACAGACAACGACGTACAGCCTCGAATCATCCAACCACTGCGCGACCAGGTATTCTCGATCCCGTCGTGATGCAGGAGAAAGCGCTTGTATTCTTCAGGAAGGGTCCGGCTGAGTTTCTGCTCGACCGCCTCCACCGCCCTGGTCGCGGCACCGGGATGAGCGATACAGTAGGCTTCGGGAAACGGGAAACGAGCCAACAAGTCCAGCGCGCCCTCCATTGATTGCGGACACACACTGGGCCAATCGAAGTCGTCAATCATCCTCTGATGTGCCTCGCTCAATCTCGTGCTCATCGCTTCCCCTCGCAGTGCGCCAGGCCAATAGGTGGTCAGTGAGACGCCACAAAGCGAACCCAACGCTTGCGCGCTCGGGAGGGCGCGCACACACTTTGGGCGACGCGTGCTTCAGCCTAGCATGGGCCGAAGCACACGAATAGACTGCGCTGCGCTCGCGACAGCGACGCCTGCCCTGGCCTGGAGCGCTCGTGAAACGACCCAAGACACCATCTTCCATGACCGAGGCGCTCATCGCGTACCTCGACGCCACCGCCGAACCTGCACGTTCGCGACTGCATACCCTACGTGGCCTGATCCGCGAAGAGGCGCCGGAAGCTGTGGAGCGCATGGCCTATGGACTTCCAACCTGGTACCAGGGCGAAAACCTGGTTCACCTGGGTGCCTTCGCTCGGCACGTTGGGCTCTATCCCGGACCCGCTGCCATCGAAGCCTTCGCAGAAGAGCTCTCAGGCTTCAAGACCTCGAAGGGTGCCATCCAGCTTCCGCACGCTGCCGAGCTTCCCCTCGAGCTGCTCCGCCGCATCGTTCGATGGCGTGTCGAGCAGGTGACCAAGACGTCGTGTTGAACTGCTGGCATACGTCGCTGGCGGTGATACTGCCTACAAGCCCGAACATCATTCGGCACTTCTCTGTAGCGCGGCCGCACCGCGCTCACCACCGAGTGTGAAACAAGGGTACGCATTCCGGTTGACATTCCAGCGCAATACCCGCTCTCGAGAGAGCGAGTCCGAGAGCGGCCCAAAGCAACGAGGGGCGTATCCATGCACCGAAAGCACGGCAGACTCCTGCGACCCATCTACCTCGTCCTGGCGATACAGGCCGCGCTCAGCTTGCTCGCCTGCAGCAATAGCCCCTCTCAGCGCGTCGACCTCGTACCCGAGCTGCCGCCGCAAGAGCTGAGCGAGCTCGATTCTGAGCTCGACCAGGATGCTGACCTGCAGACCGAGACAGACCAAGATGCTGACCTTCAGGACCAGGTCGACGCCGACGAAAGTGACGATGGCCCTGACCTTGCCGACCTCGAGAGCCCTGACGAGCAGGATGAGCCAGCAACAGACCTCATCCCCGACGAGGATCTGAGCGGGTCGCTCGAGGAGCTCATCCGAGACAGCTCCTTTGCCGACCTACTGCTCAGTCCCCAGCCAGTCCCACTGGCTGAGCTGGACAGCGCTCGGGCCGCCCTGTGGCATAAGTATGTCGCCGCGCTGAGCGCCGATGCCGAGCGCCGCGCTGAACACGACGCGCAAGCACTGGAGTACGGAGACAAAACCATGCGCTTCTCCCTCGAGCGCCGCGGAGAGGCTCCAGAATCCGGCTTTCCTCTGTACATCGCGCTGCACGGTGGCGGCGGCGCTGCACCCGCAGTCAACGACAGCCAGTGGGAGGCGATGAAGGTCTACTACCGCAGCAGCGTCGAGCAGGGCATCTACGTGGCGCCACGAGGGGTCACCAACACCTGGAATCTGCACTTCGTCGACGAATCGTACCCCCTCTACGACCGACTCATCGAGAACCTCGTCGCTTACGAAGGCGTGGACCCGAATCGCGTGTATTTGCTGGGCTTCTCAGCCGGCGGTGACGGCGTCTACCAGATTACGCCGCGCATGGCTGACCGCTGGGCCGCGGCCAACATGTCGGCAGGCCACCACAACGGCATCACTTTCGACAACCTCCATGACACGCCCTTGCTGCTGCAGGTCGGCGAGCTCGACAGCGCTTACGACCGCGCCGCGGTCGCCGTGCGCAACCATATCGCCATGAACGCCCTCACCGAGGCCCGCGGTGGCTACGTGCACGACTGCTTCCTGCACTACCAGGGCACGCACAATAGCTGGCGCGACAACGAACCCATGGGCTCGCCGCAGCTCGTCCTCTCCGACCCGGTCGCATGGTTGGAGCAAGGCAGCACGCGGACCTCGAGCAAGGACACCAACGCGGTGCACTGGTTGTCGCGGTACAGTCGTCAGCCCCATCCTGCCGAGCTCTTCTGGGACGCCAACGTGCGCGCGCCGCGCTCCGTCGCCACGGGGACTCGATATGTCGCGCAAGTGCCCGAGGCCAGTGCCCTGCTCAGTCGCCCGGAGGACCTCTTCTTTTGGGCTGACTCGAGCGCCTCCGCAACCCCGACCGACACCCTACAGCTACGTTTCGTCCGGGCAGAGAACCGCCTCGAGGTCCTGCAGAGTGGGGGCGCGACGCGACTGCGGCTGCTGCTCAGCCCGGAGATGCTCGACCTGAGCTTGCCCATCGCGCTCATTGTCGACGGTGTAGAGCTCGAGCCGGTGACGCTCTCTGCTTCGCTCTCGGTGATGACGCGGACCCTACTCGAGCGGGGTGATCCACAGTTCATCTTCGCTACTGAGCTCAGCTTGACGCGGGTCGAGGACACGTGGTCGGTGCTGCGGTGAAAGCTCGCCCGTCAATAGTGAAAAGAAAGCGGTTTCCAAAGGGCGTGCCCTGTGGCGGGGTGTGGGGCAGCGCCCCACGAAGTCT
>JAVFAO010000118.1:0-16812 GCA_034002465.1 Myxococcota bacterium | reverse complement strand
TGTTCCCCGAAGATTTTGTTGATTGGGCGCTTGGCCTGTTCCCCGAAGATTTTGATGATTGGGCGCTTGGCCTGTTCCCCGAAGATTTTGTTGATTGGGCACTTGGCCTGTTCCCCGAAGATTTTGTTGATTGGGCGCGTGGCCTGTTCCGCTGTTCCGAGACAAGAAGCGCTGTTGATGGGTTCCACCTCATGGCCGGAAGCGAACGACAGAAGGAAAAAAGTGCGACACCTCCGGCGGGGTAGGTGGCTCTTCTCTGTGGAACCCGCCTCGTGCAGACGAGGCACGACGCGCCACCAGGCGCCAAAGGAAAGTCATGTTGTCTCGCGCTGTACACGACCGTCCGTTCGTTTCGAAAACCCCCTTGGCTGTCTCTCGCTTCGGCTCCATCAAGCGCTCGGCGCTGTTTGGGTTGATCATCTCGGCCATCATCCTCTCTCTCCTCGCCTGCACGGAGGAGGAGAGCAAGCCAGCCGGCGATATCAGCGTCCGACCGTTTTCGGTGGCTGCTGTGGTCCAGGGCAGCTCGGTTGACGAGGTGGTGACTGCGCTGGCGACCTTCATCGAGGGTGTCGACGACACCACGCGCGGTCTTGGGTCCAACTGGACCGTGGTGGGAGGAGCCCGCGTCGAGCCTGGTCAAGGACCGGAAGCAGCAGCCCTGAAGCTGCCGGGCAGCGCGCGGATCATTGAGGTCTGCAACCATGATTACGCATCCCAGGCGATGAGCATGGGTGCGCACCATGGATTGGCGCTGCCCTGTGAGATTGCCGTGGTCGAGGATGGGGACGACGTGCAGGTGGTCCTGCTCAACCCAGAAGCGATCTTTGGCGTCTTCTTCGCCGATGTACCTGCTGAAGCGGCGGCGGGCATGAGCTCCCTGGCGGCACAGGTGCGCACGGAAATCGAAGGCTTGGTGGTGGATGCGCTCGCCGCCAAGCAGGCCAGCTTCCCCAACAACGACGTTGGTCCGCAGTGGGACGCGACGCGCCTCGCCGAGCTTGGTGCCATGCCCTATGCCGTGAACATGGACCTGGCGATTCCTGAGGAAGCTCGCGCGGATCAGCAAAGTCGAGAGGCGTTCGCGACGCAGTTCGTCGAAACCCTGCTCGAGGTCGCCACCATCCATGGACAGCAGGATGTTGGAGCCAAGGTGGAAGGCCTCTCTGTGAGTGATTGGCGCTCGGCCCGCGATTTTGCGCCTCAGCTCCCTGGTGGCGTCTCTCTGGTGGAGATGTGTTCGCCGACCTACGCCGCCGCAGCGCTGTCCACAGGTGCCCAACACGCTCCAGCCCTACCTTGCGTGATCAGCGTTTGGGTGGAGGGAGATGTGCTGCGCGTCGAGTACCTCGATTCGAACTTCATCTTCCCCGTCTTTTTCTCAGATGCTCCTTCGGAAATGATGGAGTCAATGGGTGGCATGGCCGCCGCTGTGCAGCAGGACCTGCAACTCATCGTGGCAGAGGCGCAGCGTCGAATCAGCGCAGAGTGAGCGTTGGGCGCCGTTGGGAATCGCATGCGTTCGCTCTCGGGCAACATTTCCTGCGGAATGTCGAGAGGATGCGTCAGTCTGAGCAGCTCCCACCCGAGTCAGCACACAATTGCTGACGCAGCAGGGCTCGGCTGCGTTTGACCCTGGATTTGACGGCATCCACGCTGAGTCCGTAACGTTGGGCGAGCTCAGCGAGAGAGACGCGTTCCTCGTGGTGGAGCAAGAGCAGCTCACTGTTCAGGTCATCGAGTGAAGCGACGTGGTGGCGCAGGGTCTCGAGCTCCTCATTGAGAATCAGCGCGCTCTCTGGATCGAGGGATGGATCGGCGGGATGCAGGGATGGAGCGAGCTCGGCGCAGGACTGATGGCGTTCGGCATTGTTGTGTTGACCCCGTGCTCGCCGACTGCAAGCAGAATGGACGAGGCGTCGCAACCAGGCCAGGATTGGCGCGTCACCTCGAAAGCAGTTGATGCCCCGGCAGGCGTTCATCAGCGCATCGTGCAGCACATCCTCGGCGAGGCTGGGGTCTTTGCACCGACGCAAGGCCACCCGTCGCAGTGTGCTGTAGTGGCAGCGCAGGAGCTCCTGTCGCAGGTGGGACCAACTCGCTCCTTCTGCGAGTAGCTTCGAGAAGTCGCAGCCAGGAGGCGAAGACTCGCTGCGAAGGCAGCCCGTAGGGTGCGTGCCAGGGATGGCACGCAACAAGTCGCAGCCAGGAGGCGAAGACTCGCTGCGAAGGCAGCCCGAAGGGAGCGACTTAGGAAACTGTTCGGATGGACGGGGATGCATCGCCTGATGGCCTCCAGCACCGTTCTTGGTGCGCTCGGGCCAGGAACGTAGACGCGCCGCCGATGTTGCCAAGCTGAACAAGACAGTACGGCAGGTGGCGAGGTACGGCAGCAATCAGCTTGCTTGCTTGCGCCAGGTTTCGAGGAGCTCTACCAGCTCTCGCAGGGCGGCGAGCATCGCTTCGTCGTCCTCGGCACCGAGGGCGCTCTGCAGGCCCCGGTGAACTTGAGCGAGTTCGAAGCCTCTTTGCTTGGCGCGCAGGTCCTGGCGATAGCGCAAGAGGAAGGCGCCGATCTCGGCCATCAGGACGGCGAGGGGATCGGTCTGGGGCGTGGCCTTGACGCGAAACGAATCGACCAGCGTGCGTGCGATGACGTCGTGCCGGATGTTCCCGGTCGAGTCGATGGAGCGCGTGGTCGACGAGGCAGAATGGGAGAAAGAGAGCAGGGCGGCGCGCATGGCTTTCCAGCCAAAGAAGCGGTCTGGGTGTAGGACGCTCCATGCGGCGAGCAGATCGCTCTCGTTTGCCGAGGCCCTCGCCAGACAGGCAAGGGTTTGGGCTGCGTCGATGTCTCGGGCCTTGACACGGCGCCGAAGTTGTTCGAGTTCGTTGGACACGGTCTCCTCTGCGCGTGGCATTCGCGCTGCACAAGCATTCACACTATGAAGCGCACCGTGGGTGGATGCAAGCCTACCGAAGCGCGCAACACAAGCTATCCTGTTGACGCGAGAAGCTTGGCGCGTACTTTGCCCACGCTCGGCGAAGGTGCCGAGCAGCAGTTTGAAAGAGCGGAGGAGAAGGTCGATGAGCGATCAGGAGCTCGCGCAGGGATCCACTGAAGAGCAATCGCCTCAGGGCATCGTCGAGGGGCCGCAGGAGTCAGGAGAGCAAGGTGTCGTAGGCGAGACGGGGGAGGTTTTCGCTGCGGAGGCGTCGAAGAGCGGTTCGGGGGTGACAGAGGAGCTAGCCTCGCCCGTCTCGTCGGAGGAAGCGCCGCAGGTCGAAGCCCCCAAGCAGGCCGAGGCCCCCAACGTAGAGGTCATCGACTGGAAGGACCGTTGTCTGCGGGCGGTGGCGGAGCTCGACAACTTCCGTAAGCGCAGCGCGCGTGAGCTGGGCGAGACTCGGCGTCGTGAGCGCAGTGTGGTGATGCGGAGCTGGCTCGATGTGGTGGACTCCACAGAGCGAGCGCTGAACGCCGCGACCCAGAAGGAAGGACCTTGGTACGAGGGGATGCTGGCGATCCTTCGGCAGATGGAAAAAGTGTTGTCTTCTCTTGGGGTTCGTCGCATCGAGACCGAGGGGCAGCGCTTCGATCCAATGGTTCATGAAGCCATCGCGGCGGTGCCCATGCCGCAGCTCGAGAGCGGGATGATCGCTTTTACCGACCGCAGTGGCTGGCGTTATGAAGACGGTGAGGTCTTGCGAGCAGCCCGAGTGGTGGTCGCTAAGAACGGATGATGAGGTTGATTCGAATACGATTTGTGGTGGGGAACGGCACGTCGATTGTGTCGACAGTTCATTGACGGTATTGCGGAGGAGCAGCTAATCAGATGGCCGTTGAATACCGAGATTACTATCAGATCTTAGGTGTTTCGCGCAGCGCGAGCCAGGACGAGATTCAGAAGGCTTTCAAGAAAGCGGCCCGCACCTGTCATCCCGACCTTCACCCCAACGATGCGCAGGCGGAGAGCCGCTTCAAGCAGCTCAATGAGGCCTATGAGGTGCTCAAGGACCCTGAGAAGCGCAAGCAGTATGATGCCCTTGGCGCGGCCTGGAAGGACGGGCAGCGCTTCGAGCCGCCGCCGGGTTGGGGACGGGGCAGAGGCGGGTCGAACGTGCATTTCGATTTTGGCGACGCCGGAGGGATGAGCGATTTCTTCCGGCTGCTCTTCGGCGGTGGGATGGGTGGCGGCCGAGGAGGCGGCGGCGCGTCGCCGTTTGGCTTCGACTTTGGGAGCGGACAGAGCGCTTCGCCCTTCGGTCAACGACGCGCAGGGAGCCGCGCTAGCGCCAGAGAGGCAGACGGGGAGCTACTGGTCAGCATCGAAGAGCTGCATCAGGGCACGGTCAAGTCAATCAATGTGCAGACCCAGGGGCCACAGGGGGTACAGACTCGAGAGGTGAAGCTGCGCGTGCCCGTCGGCGCTCGCGATGGCACCATCATCAAGGTGCCGCAGTCGGATGGAGAGCTTCGTCTCAAGATCAAGGTCGCCGAGCATGCGAGCTGGCGGGCCGATGGACACGATCTGCACACCAAGCTGCGCCTTGCCCCTTGGGAGGCGGCGCTGGGTGCGACCGTCGAGGTGGACACCCTCGATGGTCCGGTGAACATCACCGTCCCTGCTGGCATCCAGTCTGGCCAGAAGCTTCGGCTCAGTGGCCGAGGGCTGAACAAGAAACAAGGGCGGGGCGATCACTTCGTCGAGCTGGTCATCGTGGTACCCAAGGAGCTCAAAGCCGAGGAGCGGACGCTCTTCGAGAAGCTCGCCAGCATCTCCACTTTTCGACCGCGCGAGAGTTCCTGAACTTCTTGTCCATTGGGCGCTTGGCCCGATTCCCCCAACTTGAAACCGGGTGGGCCCGATGGCGAGGGTGGCGGACTTGGTGGGTGTGCGGCGGGATGAAGCGCAGAGGTGCAGAGGGCGCAGAGATGGGGTGTTTGGGGTTGAGCTGCTAGACGAAGCAGCTTGCTGGGAATGAATCGCCTCGGACGGAGTTGTCTTTTTTGTGCTTCGTTCCTTTGGGCACCAACAGGGCTCGATGAGCCGTTCGCTGGGTGGCCCACGGTTCGACCACTGACCAAGCAGGGAGGGAAGTATGAACCTACTCCCCATTCGAGCCGTTGCGATGGTGCTGCTGCTCGCATTCTTGGCACCAGGCTGTCACGAGCCGGTCGAGCCGGTGCTCGAGACTCAGCAGTCGAGCTTGCTCGACGTGCTCAACGCTCACCGCCAGGCGCTTGGGCTGCCCACTTTGGCGCGGACTGCCGCGCTCGATGAGGTTGCCGAAGCGCACCTCTACGATCTGCAGGGCATGCGCCCAGAGGAGCCATGCAGCTTGCACAGCTGGTCTGCAGCAGGTCCTTGGAGCCCCTGCTGTTACCTGCGCAATCAATCCGACACCTCGTGCATGCTCGAGAAGCCCAAGGAAATCAGTGGCTACTCGGGGGTGGGCTATGAGATTGCCGTCGAGTATTTCGGGACCGAGCCGCTGAGCGCCGAGAAAGCGCTGCAGCTCTGGCTCGACAGCCCAGCCCATCGCTCGGTCATTGAGAACACCGACATGTGGGAGGGCAAGCAATGGCAGGGCGTAGGCACGGCGCTGAGTGAGAACTACGCCGTGATCTGGTTTGGTGCCGACCGGGATTGACGTGCAAATCTCAGGAGCTGAGGGACAATCCAGCGTTCGTCTGCAGGCTTACTGGCCCTGCTCTTCCCAGATGGCGCAGAGCTTGACGATCACCTCAACGGCCTTGCCCATGTCCTGCACCGAAACCCACTCGAATCGGGAGTGATAGTTGTGCTCACCTGCGAAGATGTTGGGGGTGGGCAGACCTCGGAAGCTGAGCTGGGCACCGTCGGTGCCGCCGCGCACTGCTTCTTCGCGCAGGGTGATGCCAGCTCGGCGGATCGCTTCTCGTGCGTTCTCGACGACCTGCGGGTGCTGGTCGAGGATTTCGCGCATGTTGCGATACTGCTCCTTGATGCTGACGGAGAAACTCGAGCCAGGCCATTCGGCGACGGCTTTCTGGGCGAGCTCGACGAGCAGGGCTTGCTTGGTCTCTAGCTCAGCGGTGACGAAGTCACGGATGATGAAGTGGATGGTGCTTTTCTCGACGCCGCCTTCAATGGTGATGGGGTGCACGAAGCCTTGACGGTCTTCGGTGGTCTCTGGTGCTAGCCCGTCACGAGGCAGCGCGGCGAGGAAGCTGCCCGCGACCTTCATGGAGTTGACGAGCTTGCCTTTGGCCGCGCCCGGGTGAGTGTTGAAGCCCTGGAAGGTGACACTCATCGCATTGGCAGAGAAGGTCTCAGCGTCGAGCTGTCCGAGTGCAGAGCTATCGATAGTGTAGGCGCAGCTCGCCCCGAAAGCCTCGACGTCGAAGAACTTGGTGCCGGCACCGATCTCTTCGTCAGGAGTGAAGGCGATGCGAACCGGGCCGTGCTTGAGCTCAGGGTGGGCCAAGAGGAACTCGAGGGCGGTCATGATCTCGGCCACGCCCGACTTGTTGTCGGCTCCGAGCAGGGTGGTGCCCGAGGCGGTCACAATGTCCTCGCCGGCCTTGCCCTGCAGCTCGGGATTGTCGGCAGCCCGAATGATGGCGCTGGGGTCGTCGGGCAGGACGAGATCGCCGCCGTCATAGTTGCGGTGCACGATGGGCTTGACGCCGTCACCCGAGGTTTCGGGGGAGGTGTCGACATGTGCCATCAAGCCGATGGTCGTGACTTGCTGCTTGTCGGAGTTGGAGGGCAGCGTAGCAATCACGTAGCCATGTTCGTCTTTGATGGCATCTTGCAGGCCGAGGGCCTTGAGCTCCTCGAGCAGGAGATCGAGCAGCACGTGCTGTCCAGGGGTGCTCGGGTAGCTTTGGCTTTTGGGATCGGCCTGGGTGTTGATCACCACATAGCGCAGAAATCGCTGCAGACATGCTTCACGAATCGCGTTCGAGTCCATCGGCTCCATCCTTTGCATTCGCTCGCTTCCAGGCAGCAAGCTCGTTGTTGCGGCAAATCCTGTGGATTGTCGAGAGGCTACGTGCCCTTCGCTGGCTTCGAGTGCCTACGGCGTATTCTAGGACTGCTCATCATGCCGCCGCGGCAAGGGCACGAGCGGACGCCCTAGCAGACATACGTCAGAATGCGGCATTAATCCATGCTCGAATCCATGCTCGTCGGATCGATGCGCGCGACGCAGCCCTTTGCCCGACAACTTGTGGGAACAGGCCAAGCGCCCAATGGACAAGAACTTGGGGGAACAGGCCAAGCGCCCAATGGACAAGAACTTGGGGGAACAGGCCAAGCGCCCAAGCAACAAGAAGAGGCTTCGAGCAAAGGGTTTCGGCCCTTCTCGATGGCTTGACGAAGCTTGCGCGCAGATCCAAGCTGGAGCGTTGAGCGAGTGGCTGCCGTGCGCGACGGGTTGACAGGACTTGCAGGCACCGAAGATGAAGCAGAGAGGCGCTCATTGAGCAAGCAGGAGCATCAGCTCGCCAAGTGGCGACGTCGAGAGCACTTCGTTCGTGCTCATGGGCACCTGAGACGTATTCTCCAGATTGTCTTCGGCTTTGTTCCTCTGACGTGGACCGGGGCGGCTGTCGCGGGGCTGTCCTATTGGGTCTACAGCGCCTATGGTCAGGAACGCGCCGACTATGTGCTCTACGCCGCAGGCTTGGTCGGTCTGGCGGTAACCGCTGCCAGCCTCGCTTTCGTGCTGCTCGCAGCTTTCGTGGTTTGGCTCACGTTGTTGTGGAGACGCGACGACGAGCGGCTCGAGAAATCCATCGACGTCGGCGAGGAAGTGTATACAGGTTTTTCTGCATCGGCGATGACGTTTTGGCCCTTCGTGGAGCTCGACTGGAGCTGGCAAGAACCAGCTTCGGTGCTGCTCTCGAAGCGCCGTCGTGGCTTGCGTCGGCTCGAGCTCATCCGCGCCACCGAGCGTGGGCGCTTTCATGCCTTGAAGCGGCGCTTCACCATTCGTGACATCTTTGGCTTGAGCGCCTTCTCCTTCGAGATGAGCTACCCCTGCATGCTACGCTTTGCGCCTGTGAGGACGACGCTCGATGTGGCGATCGCCGTGCGCGAGTCTGGTGGTGATGGCTACTCGCACCCGGCTGGAAAGCTCGAAGGCGAGTACATCGAGATGCGGGGCTACCAGCCTGGCGATCCTCTGCGCTTCGTGTTGTGGAAGACCTTCGCGCGCACTCGGCGCTTGCTGGTACGCGTGCAGGAACGGGCGATCACCCCTCACCCGAGCACGGTGGCGTTCATGGTTGCTGGGCGCGGCGACGAGGGCACTGCTTCGGCGGCGCGGACCATGATGGAAGATGGGATGTTGGGGCGAGAGGTGGTCTTCTCTGCCGACGGCTCACGGAGCGTGGTGCGCCGCCTCGACGAGGCGGTCGAGCAGCTCATCGACTCGGTGCGTGCCCGCGGCCAAGGAGGCAAGGGCCTAGCCCGCTTGGCGGGGCAGGTGGACGAGGTTCAGCTCGGCAACTGTGTGCTCTTCGTGCCCAACCGATTTGGTCCCTGGTTCGAGGAGGTCCGCGCGTTTGCGGCTCGCCTGCCCGCACCGCCTACGCTCATCGTCTCGGTCGATGGGGAGCTCGAGCAGAAGGGGAAGTGGCGCATCGCGCATCTGTTGCGTGAACAGCCCCATCGCATCGATGAGCTGAGAGCAGTGCCCAAGCTCTTTGATGCGCTCTCCACCCTGGGCTCGGTTCAGGTGGTGCACGCCTCCTCGGGACGACTCATCGATGTCGGCGACATCGAAGCCCTGAGGCAGCTATGAGCGCAACTCAGGCCAATCCCAAGGCTCTCCCAGGGCCAAGCCTCTTCGTTGCCCTGATGCAGGGCGTGGTGCTCTGCCTCGCCTTCTCGGTCTTCGCCTACTTCTTGGCGACACCCCAAGGCCTGATGGTGGGCTGTGTGAGCATCATGCTCGCGACCTTGGCTTCGGTGGCAGCGAGCCATCTGCGCCTTCGCTTGCCGCTTCGCTTGGTCCTCGCGGGCTTGGTGTTGCTGCTCGGCCACGGCGCACAGCGCTGGGCGCTGGATGCTCCCTTGGGGGCCAATGTCAGAGCCACGCTGCTGCTTGCCGATTTGCTTCTGAGCTCGGTGATGGTGTTCGGTGCGGTCTTTGCCTTGCGCAGCCTCAGCGCGTGCTGGCGGCTGGTGAGCCTACTGGAGATGGGCTTCGTCATCGGCGCGGCAGCCTACATCTTCGCACCCCACCGCAACAACCAGCTCAACCGGCCGCGTTTTCTCTCCGACTGGGCCTTTACCCGCGGCCTCGATCCGACGCAGATACTGCAAGGCATCGGCCTCACCATCGCCCTGCTCAGCGTGCTCCTGCTGCTGCGGCGACAACCCATCATCAAGTTCATTCTGACCTGGATCGCCTTGCTCTTGCTCGGATTGCTGCTCTATTGGTGGCGTGAAGAGGTGCGTATCGAGCCGGTGGTCAGCACGCAGCTCGGGCTGACGCAGCAGGAGCAGGACAAGCGCTCCAACGATGGACAGAGCGACGACGAAGACCCCTTCGGTCCACCGCCACCCTCGGGGCGCGACAACGACATCGTGCCCATCGCCATCGCTATCCTGCGCGACGACTTCGAGCCTCCCGGCGGCATCTTCTATTTCCGCCAGCAGGTCCTCAGTCGCTACAACGGCCACCACTTGGTCGCCGCCGATGCCCCCTTCGATGGCGACGTGATCAGACGCTTCCCCAGCCGTGAGCCCATTGACGCCGAGCCCGTACAGGTCCCGAACGCGCACATCGAGGTACCCACCACCACCTATCTGCTCGTCGATCACCCACAGCCCATCTCGCTGAGCATGTCGGTGCGCCTCGAGCCGGCGCGCAACCCCAACCCCAAGCTCTTCGTCGCCGCCTACGAGGTGCTCTCGAGGGTGCTCTCGATGAGCCCCGAGCGGCTGCTCGGACGCGCCTCCATCCCCGATAGCTGGACCCCAGCGCAGCGCGAGCATTACCTGGCCCTGCCTGATGATCCTCGTTATCGTGCGCTGTCCGAGATCATCGTCCGCGACATCGACCCTCGCTTCGCCCAGGAGGATCTCTTCAAGGCGCTGGCCATCAAGCGCTACCTGGAAAAGGAGGGCTTCTACACCCTCAAGGAGCGACACGAGAGCGCCGAGGACCCGGCAGCGTCCTTCCTCTTTGGCTCCATGCGAGGCTACTGCGTCCACTTTGCGCATTCGGCAGTCTACCTGCTGCGCAGCCAGGGCATCGCCGCTCGGGTGGCCCTGGGTTATGCCGCAGACACCCAGTTTCGCGGCGCAGGCTCGGCGGTGATGATCTTGAGCGATCGCGCGCATGCCTGGCCGGAAATCCATATCGATGGCGTGGGCTGGCTCACCTTCGACATCTACCCCGAAGCCTCGGACGAGCCACCGCGCAGAATCATCGACCAAGACCTCGAGAGCTTGCTCGCCGAGCTCGCCCGTGACGACAAAACCGGCGGTCGCGCTGCCGATCCGGACAGCGAGTGGTGGACGCCGACCTGGGGGCAGGTTCTGCTCGGTCTGGGCTTGCTCTTGTTGTCGACGGTGCTGGCGCTCTTCCTGGCAAAAGGCTTGCGCTGGGGCCTGCTGCGGCTGCCTGCGCCTTGGCGGCGGATGCCGCGCCTCTTCATGGCCACCATGGATCGTCTGGCCGAGCTCGGCTTCGTGCGAGAGGAGGGTGAAGCGCGCGAGCACTTTGCGACGCGCATGGCCTCGATGAGCCCCTCTTTGCCCGCGCTCACGGGGCTGCTGATGGAGCGTGCCCTTGGCCGGCCGCGGCCGGAAGAGCAGGCGCGCGAGCGATTGCTCCGGTTCATGGCGCTGCGGCGAAAGGTGCTTCAGGAAGTGGCCCGCGCCGTGCCGTGGCAGCGTCGTTGGGGGGCCTGGCTCAACCCTGTTGCTTGGTGGAGGAGCCGATGAACCTGGCTCACTCTCGATGCTTGATTGATAGCCCGCGCTGGCGTGTTCGCCGGGCCTCGGCACCGCCCTGCAGGGGGCGGCTGAGTGTCCGCGAGCTCTCGCTGCGACAACGCTGAAGGGGATAGGATAATGGATGACGAGACCATGTTCACTGGGGCAGTAGAGACTGCAGCGCAGGACCAGCAGGGAGATGCCGCCGCGGCGGCAGCGGCCGTGCGCAGTCTCGATGACGCTCGCCAAGTCGCAGAGAAGCTCCGGGCGAGGATGCGCCATGACGTCATGGGGCGCGATGAGGTCATCGAGCTGGTGCTGGTGGCCTTGTTTGGGGATGGCCACATCCTCCTCGAGGACTACCCTGGCTCGGGCAAGACGACCCTGGCCAAGGCGCTGGGCAACTCCATCATCGACGACATCCTCGATGACGACATCCCGGACTTTCGACGCATCCAGTTTACGCCAGACCTGCTGCCCTCGGACATCACGGGTGTGATGGTCTTCGACACCGAGAGCAACTCGTTCCATTTTCGTCGGGGGCCTATCTTCGCCTACGTCGTCTTGGTGGACGAGATCAACCGCACCACGCCCAAAGTCCAGGCGGCGTTGCTCGAGGCGATGGCCGAGAAGCAAGTCACGGTAGACAACATCAGTCACCGTTTGGACGAGCTGTTTTTCGTCATCGCGACGCAGAACCCGCTCGATTCGGTGGGGACCTATCCCTTGCCGCTGGCGCAGCTCGACCGCTTCCTCTTCAAGATCAGGATGGAGCATGTGCAGCGAGAGGCCGAGCTAGAGATCGTGCGCACCTGGGGCAAGCCTCGCACGGCCTGCACGCTACCTCGGGTGCATCGCGGTGAGGTAGTGGCGGCGCGCAAGCTGTTGCGGGAAGCGGTGCACGTGGCGCCGCCTGTGTTCGATTGTCTGGTTGATGTCGCGCGCGCCATCCGAGCGGACAAACGCTGCACGCAGGGCGTCTCCACGCGCTCGCTGGTACAAGCGGTGCCGGCGCTGCAGACCTTGGCGGTGCTGCGTGGTCGTGACTACGTTTCGAGCGAGGACATCGCCCACCTGGCGATCCCGCTGATGCAGCATCGTTTGGCATTGGTACCTGGGGTCAGCAACCCCGCCGACGTGGTCAAGGCTGGGCTGCTACGCCCCTTGGAGCAGCTCGCCCGAACGGCGTTACGCTAGTCATCATTGGTTCGGGAACTTGGGAGCAAGCGTTCGACTGAGGGGCGGCTCCCCATGGCGCTCAGCGCAGGACAGACTCATGGCGGATCGTGTCCAAAGGGCGACGAGCTCGAGCCATCCTCTCGGGCACCGAGGCGGAGCTGCCCGCACACTCGGCGGTGTGAGGCAGGTGCTGTTGCGCTGCATCCTCGTTGCGAGCTTGCTGACGCAGTCGCAACAGCTCTGGGGTGCTGATCTACCGCCGCCGAGCGAGACTGAGGCCGAGGCGCTGCGGGCGGTGGATGACAGCAAGTATGTGAGGGCTCGGGAGTTGTCCGAGACGATCTTGGACGAGGACGAGGACTCGCTGTACGGGAACTACGTTCTGGCGATGGTTTTCTACCAGGCTGAGGCGAACCTGGCGCGCGCGCTGTTCATCACCCGCAAGGGTCGGGAGCTCTTGGAGACGACCTATTCCGTGCCAACCGAGTTGCCCAACGCGACCCGTTGGCACAAGACGTATTTGGAGCTCGAGGCATGGATTTTGGGTGAGATGGATCAGCGCGCAGACGAGCTTGCAGTATACGAGCGATACAACGAGCTCTATACCCCTCCGCTGGAGGGGCCGATGATATGGCCGCTCTTCAAGCTCGGGCGATTCGAGGAGGCGCGGGAGATTGGTCTGCGGCTGATTGGCTCGGACAACGACTGGGACCGCACGGTGGGCTACAACGGTCTCAGTGCGTTGGAGAACGAGGCTCGCAATCGCCAGGCGACCTACGATTGGATCATGGAGGGGCTCGAGCGAACGGGGGGCCGCTCGTGTGTGATCGCATCGAACGCTGCGCTCTCTGCGCTGTTGGTCTTGGACTTCGGCTCTGCTGAGCAGCACGTGCGCACGGCGCTCAAGGCCGAGGAGCAGGACTGCTCGCGCAATCCCATGTCACATCTGGCGTTTTTGTATACGGTGACAGGAGATTTCCAGAAGGCCTTGTCGACCATGTTGGAGCTGCGCAAGCAGCCGCAGTTGCAGCGGATGAGGGTGCAGTTCGAGAAGGAGATGGTGGGGATGCTCGCGGCGCTCTTGCTGTCGATGGGGCAGATCGAGGAGGCCGAGGAGCGGGCCTGGATGACCTTGGAGTCACCGGACCGGGCGGGGATGACCAGCGCGAGCCCAGAGAACCTGGAGCTCAGCAATATCGTCGCCTACTACGCAGCGCTCGCGGCTCGCCGGTCGCTGGAGGCGGAGCGCATTGCACTGATGCCGTTTCTCGATGGTTTCTCGTTGCGTGCGGATGATTTTCTGCGCGCCGCGGAGCAATGGGAGAAGGGGCGTCGCAGTCTGCGTCTGGGCATCGAACAGCAGCTGGTGGTGACCATCGTGCGTCCCTACTTCTCTGGGGTTTCCCCGTGGCTTGCTGGGACGCTGATCGAGACCCTGGGGACGGGGGTGCTTCGTCAAGCCGTGGCAGAAGCGCGGCAGGCCGAAGGGGAACGTTGGGCTTCCAAGCTCGAGGGCTATTTTGTGGCGCTCGAAGGAGAGGCCGATTGGCGAGATGGAGAGCTATCGCGGGCGGTGGAGCGTGGACAAGAGGCGCTGGAGCTGCTGCCAGAGGCGGAGCGCTTGCTCCGTTGGCGCACCCACACGTGGCTGGCCGATGCGCTGTGGCGGCTGGGCGAAAGCGACCTGGCGATGGACCACTACCACGAGATTCTGACGAACAGTCCTGCCTTCGTCCGTATTCTGGGTACTTCCATTCCGGTTACGGTGCAGGACGACGGCAGCGAGGAAGGGCAGGAGCTCGCAGACTTGCTGAAGCAGTCTCCCCGATTTGACGACGTGGGCAGCGAGCTGGTGGTTGAGCTCAGCGCCGCAGAGCAGACCTTGCTCTGTGCCAGGGGACGCAACGGGGTGCAGTACGTTTGTGTGGATCCCTGGGCCATCGATCCCGAGAAGAGCGAGGAGATTCCGAGCGATGAAGCGGCTCGGCGCGCTTTCGCGATCGAGCGTTTTTCGAATGAGCTCTTTTCTCCGCGCATCGAGCTGACGCAGAAGGATATCAACTCCCTGGATGGGCGTCCGACGCGGGCTGGCGCCGCCGAGGCGGTGCAAGAGATACTGGGGGGCAGCCTGTGACTTTCTCGATCGTGTCTCATCGCCTGGGTTTCGAGCGCCCACAGCTGCAGAGCAGTCAGCGGAGCCCGCAGCAGGGCGTGTCCTTGCGCAGATGCTGCCGTGACCAGGAGGCGAAGCCTCGCCGCAAGGCACATCCGAAGGGGGCGAAGGCCACATCCTCGATCGTATTCACGCAGTTCCTTTTTGCTGCAGCCGCGCTCTCAGGGTTGTATTCTACCTCTGCTCAGGTGTTTGCTCAGGAGCCAACTGCAGAGACGGGTGGAGCCATTGTCGACGAGGCCACTTGTGTGGCTGCGACGGGGCAGTGGCTTGCGTCTTCGGAGCTCTCGGGGTGTCTCATTGAGCAGCGTCCTTTTGGTCTGTGGACGGAGTACGAGAACGGAGAGGTGGTGGAGACGCGAGAGATGTCCGATGCCCGTCGACATGGCTTGACGCGCTACTACGAGGGCGGCCAGCTCGTCGGCGAGTACCCCTATGTCAACGACATGATCTCTGGCGAGGTGAGGACTTGGTATACAGGCGGACAAGCGGAGGAGCGGACACAGTACCAGGATGGCCTTCCGCATGGAGAGAGTCTGAAGTGGTATTCTCATTGCGTCATGCGTGAGAAGGGCAACTACGAAAATGGGTTGCGGACCGGGTTTTGGACCTTTTGGAGTGAGAAGGGCTTCGAGAAGAGCAAGGGAAGCTATGTCGAGGGCGTGCAGAGCGGGCTGTGGACCTTGTTCAATGATGACGGCGTGAAGCAGCGGGTGGGGCCTTTCCAGGACGGTTTGCCTCACGGAGTATTCGAGGAGTGGAGTGAGAACGGGCAGCTCTGGCGCAAGGTAGAGTTCGAGCATGGGCAGCGCGTCGGCGTTCGGGAACGGGCGTGTGAGGAGCTTGGTGGGACCTGGAAGGTGGATTATGCCAAGCGCGAAGACGGCTGTGAGCTGCTTGACGAGCGTCATGGCAAGTGGCGCGGCGACTATAGCGGTGGTGCGTTGCGCTGGCAGGGGCGCTATGAATACGGGCTATTGCAGGGAGAATACGAGGAACGTCATCCGGAAGGGGCGCTCTTGCAGCGGGGCCAGTATCTTGCTGGGGTTCCGGTAGGGTTGCATACCTTTTGGGATGCGACGGGCAAGGAGTTTGCGCGCCTCGAGATGGGTGGGGGAGATGGTTTTTGGCGAGAGTATTGGGCGAACGGGCAGATTCGGGCGCAGGGTTTGTATGTGCAGGGTCGGCGCGAAGGGATGTGGCAGTTCTATTATGAGAAGGGCAACCTCGAGCGGGAGGAGCAGTGGCTCGCGGGGGCGCAGACGGGCGCGTATCGGGACTACTATACGAGTGGTGAGCTCTCGGTAGAAGGGCAGATGGAGAATGGTTTGCGGCGCGGCTTATGGGTGAGTTACTTCACCAATGGGCGCTACAGTTGGATCGGCAACTTTGAGGATGGTTGGGCGACGGGGATGTTCCACGAGTTCTATTGGGGCGGAAAGCTCAAGGCGGTCGGTGAATACCGCGCCGGCTGGAAGACCGGCCCATGGATCAGCTGGCACGACAACGGTGAGCTCGAGGATATTGGGCATCTGGAGCAGGAGATGCCCGTCGGGCGCCATTGGCAGTGGTGGTATTCTGGCGAGTTCTGGAGAGAGGTTGAATACGAAGGTGGGCTGGAGTCTGGCGAGGACCATCCCCACTGTGCGGCGCTGCTGGGACGTTGGGAAGCGGATGTGAAGGCGCGCAGTTTGGGTTGTCAGGTGTGTCGTGTGCGCGCAGAGGAAGAGCTTGCGGGCTCGCCTGGCAGTTTGGGGCGTTGGCAGGAGCAGGAGCCCATTCGGTGGTTGGAGGTGGGTGTTTGGAGCTGGTGGCATCCCAATGGCAAGCTCGAGCGTCGGGGGCGACTCGAAGATGGGAAGCGGCAGGGGCCTTGGTCGTTTTGGTTCGAGAGTGGGCAGTTGATGCTCGAAGGTGAGTATGTTGATGGGGTGGAGCAGGGGATGTGGAAGGGCTACACCGAAGCGGGCGGTTTGCGATTCGAGGGAGCCTATGAGCTGGGGGCGGAGAGTGGCCGCTGGCGTTTTGACTTGGGTGAGGGTGGCAAGTTTGCGGAGGTAGCGTTTGAGCGGGGGAAGCGCAGCGGCGAGTGGCGCGCCTATTATGCGGACAAGGTGTTGGCGGAGCAGGGGCAGTACGTGGATGGGGTTGAGGACGGCCGCTGGACGAGCTGGTGGGCCAATGGGCAGAAGGCCTCAGAGGGTGTCTTCGTGCATGGGCGACGGGAAGGGGAGTGGATCTGGTGGCGGGAGGATGGCAGTGAGTGGCGGCGGGCGCAGTACGTAGGGGGGAAGCAGTCCCAGTAGCTGTGCTCGTGCTCGCGCGCTCCGTTCGTTGCTCGCGCGCTTCGCGCGGCTCGCCGTTGCTTGCTCGCGCGCTTCGCGCGGCTCGCCGTTGCTTGCTCGCGCGCTTCGCGCGGCTCGCCGTTGCTTGCTCGCGCGCATCGCGCGGCTCGCCGGTGCGTGCTCGCGCGCGTCGCGCCGCACCCGGTTTGTGGGGGGGCGCCCCCCCCCCCCCCCA
>JAVFAO010000117.1:0-16831 GCA_034002465.1 Myxococcota bacterium | reverse complement strand
TTGGGCGCTTGTCCAGTTCCCTCGACTTCTTGTCGATTGGGCGCTTGTCCAGTTCCCTCGACTTCTTGTCGATTGGGCGCTTGTCCAGTTCCCTCGACTTCTTGTCGATTGGGCGCTTGTCCAGTTCTCCCAAGGTTTTGGTCTAGGAGGACGATGGTGTCGGCAGCGAGGACGAAGCACTTGGGGTGGGCGTGGATGCTGCTGTGTGCCGCTGTGGCCTGGGCTTTCTCGCGGGCCATCCGAAGGACGAAGTCTTCGGGCGTTTCGCCTTCTTCGTGTTCCTCTGGGAGCTCACTTGGGAGGACGAGCGGGCGTAAGCCGACGCGCTGTAGCAACTCGAGGCGGCGAGGGGAAGCGCTGGCGAGGACAAGCAGTGTTCGGGCGAATGGCGTCATGCGGGACCTGTGCTTGGGCGGCGAGGAGCGAGCCGCTTGGGGGTCCAGCTTATGAGAAAGCGCAGCGCAGCGGAAGCAGCCTGTTGAGCACACCGCTTCGCGGCGTGTGCATTGTCTCGGGATTTCTTGGCGTGGCTTCGGGGAGGCGCTGCCGTCTCACGCTGAAAAGCGGTTGAATTTCAGCTTCTCCGAGCATTTCCTGCTTGCCTGTACGTCAACATTCGTTCAGTATGTGTGGAGCGCCTGAGCTGCGCATGTGTTTGTCTCTCGAGAACGGGTGAGGTGCCTGATGCCAGCTTGTTGTGTATTGGCAAGCGAAGCCACCGCAAGGCTTTGATGGCGTCGGCGAGGAGGTGGCGGTGAAAGAACTGACGCAACGACAGCAGCAGATTCTGGACTTCATCATCGCGCAGACGGAGGCGAAGGGTTATCCGCCAACGATCCGCGAGATTGGTGAGCATATGCAGATCAAGTCGACGAATGGGGTCAGCGATCACCTGCGGGCCTTGATGAACAAGGGCTACTTGGTCCGCGACGAGTCGAAGAGTCGTGCGCTCAGGCCCGCCGCTTCGTTGATGATTCCCAAGCCCGTCGCGCCCACCTTGCCGGTGAGGCATGTACCGGTTCTGGGGAGCATTGCGGCGGGTCAACCGATCACAGCGTTCGAGGACGGAGACGAGCGCTTGGCGATCGACGTCAACCTCTTCCGGCGCGCCAACGAGGAGGTCTTTGCGTTGCGGGTCAAGGGCGACAGCATGATCGACGACGCCATCCTCAACGGGGATTTGGTTTTCGTGCGCAAGCAGGAGACTGCGGGCAAAGGCGAGATCGTGGCCGCCATCATCGAGGGAGAGGCCACGGTGAAGCGCTACATGCCTCGAAAGGATGAGATAGTCTTCTTACCGGCAAACCCGGATTTCGAGCCCATCGTGGTCAAGGGAGCTGAACGACGGGAGGTGCAGATCCTGGGCGTGGTGGTCGGTGTGGTGCGTCAGCTCGTGGTCTGAGGCCATCATTGCGACTCGCTCCTGCTTTGGCATTTTTGCGCTCAATCGCTATGCTGCAGGCGATTGGCGCGAGTCGCGCCAAGGCTAGGAGTAGGAAGATGATGGCTGAATTCGAGCGCTTGATGCTTTCAGGTCGTTGCACTCCGTCCCCGTCACGCAGCGTCCGGGCTTGCTGGGCAGCGCGTCGCCACCTCCTGTCGTCGCCATCTTGTTTACGAACGAAGCGCTTGCTGTTCGTGGCCGTCTTGATGGCCATATTCGGTCTGGTGTCGGGGTGCGCAGGCACGACCTCACAGGCCGAGGACGGCGCGCGCATGCAGATCGTGCAGGAGGTGCGCAGTGATCTGCGGGCACCCCCTCGTGAAGCGCCCGTTCGCATGTTGGGCTTGGATCCCGAGCGCTTCGAGGATGATCGAGGGGCCGGAGGAACCGTCGACGCCCCCACTTCGGTCATCGATCCCCAGGCAGAGCTCGCCGCCATCGAGCTCGCCCAAGAGGGCAAGCTCATGTTGCTCTCTGGGAACGAGCAAGCGGGGCTCGACAAGCTGCAGGCTTCCTTCTCACTTCACCCCAACTACGATGCGCTCGAAGCGATGTTGCCGGTGCTCCTACAGCGGGAGCATCGAGACAGCGTGAAGGCCCACTGCGCGAGCTATCGCCCGCTCGCCGACGCAGAACGGGTCGAGGACTTGCTTCGGCTCTGCCATCAGGCCGACGCTGCAGGAGAGCTCGTGCCCTGGGCGAGCGATGAGGATAGGGCGCTGCTTCGTCTCCAGCTGTCGCAGTGAGTGAACCATGAGTATCTCTTTTCTACTTGGCGAGACTGCTGTTTCTACAGTGTTTTCACGATCTTTTCGGTACAGTCGGCGTCAGAGCTCAAGGCTGAATGCGTGCCATCCGAGGCGTTCCTCTCCGCGCCGAGCCTCTCTGTGCCTTTGCTTTGGGCTCTGCCTTCTGGCGCTGCTCGTTCTGGGAGCCTGCAACAAGCAGCAGGACCCGCCCGAAAACAACGAAGGCGACGCAAGCCCGAGCAGTGAGCGCTCTGGAGCAGACGGAGCCTCGCCGGACGAGCTCGAGCCGCCAGCGCCTGGCCTCGATGACTACCAGAGCTTCGCAGAGGAGGTCGCGAAAGCAGTGCCTGATGAGCTCGCGCGACGCGCTGCTACGACCGAGGTCCATCGCGATCTCGAGAACCGACTCTTGGCTGCCATCAACCATGCCAAGACCCGCCCCACCATCCGAGAGGAGGACCGGCCTCCCATCGATCTGTATTTCGAAGAGACGCTCTATGCCTTCTACGAGGCGCGGAAGTTCGAGCCCATCTTCGTGCTCGACGGCGTCTTGGAAGCCCGTGGAGAAGCTCTCTTGGAGGTGCTGCAACGATGCGACCAATACGCGATGCAGGCCGAGGACTACCGCGTCGACGAGCTGCTGATGCGACGAGAGCGCCTCGACCGGCTCGGCGGCAAGCTCGACACCAGCACGGGCATCGCCCTGACTCCAAGGGAGATCCGTGCGCTTGCCCTGACGTTGTCGCTCGAGTCCTTCGACCTGTCCCAGCCTGGCGCCAGCGCGGTCGTCACCGATCGCTTGCTCGATGCAGGGGAGAGCAACCCCATCCTGAGAGTCCATGGGGCCTTCGAACTCTTCAAGCAGAACGCCTCCACTCGAGGTGCCGTCATGGCAGAGCTCGAGCTCAAGCTCGTGGATTCCGTTCTGCTTTACCTGCGTGATCTCAAACACGGCAACCTCGACCTGCTCAGTCCCCAGGAGCGCGGCAAGTATGGCGATGAGGTGCACCCCAAATACCACTCCGAAATCGTCCTCAACCGATTGCGCGCCACCCTCGACGAGCTGAGCAATACTCAGACCGCCGAAGAGGTGAGGGTCATCCTCGACGCACTCCTGCCCAAACACCCTCAGTTTGCGAGCCTCCTCGAGGTGCGTGAGCGCTATCGGGGTATCGCGGAGACGGGTGGCTGGAACGAGGTCATCCCCGGTACCCTCAACCGCGGAGGGCGAGCACCGAAGGTCACCGCGCTCAAGAAACGCCTGGCCACCGAAGGATTCTACGAGGGCCCCATCGACGACCTCTACGATGCCGCATTGGCAGATGCCATCGCGCTCTACCAGGAAACCCACCAGATGGCCATCACTGGCGATCCTAGCCCCGAGTTCTGGCGCAGCCTCAACATCAGCGCCGAGCAGCGGCTGCGCGAAATCGAGGTGAACATTCGACGATGGCTCTACACCCGGTACCAGCCGCGGGATACCTACATCTTCGTCAATATCGCCGACTTCCATGGAGAATTGTGGAAAAACGGGGAGCGCAAACACCGCTTCAAGGTGGTGGTCGGCAACACCCAGCGCAGGTGCGACCCAAAGACTCAGCGCTGGGACTACCTCAACGCCTCGCCTACCCTGCACTCCCAGATAGAGAGCCTCACCTTCAATCCCTACTGGACTGTGCCTGGACGTATCCATCGCGACGAATTCACGCCCATCGTCAGCGCGGATCCGCAGTACTTCGACCGCAATCGCTTCGAATTCCACACCACCCGTGAGGGCATCACGGTGCTGCGCCAGCTGCCTGGCTCCGAGAACGCATTGGGCCAAGTGAAGTTCTCTTTCCCAAACAAATTCAACGTCTACATGCACGATACCCCGAAGACCCAGTTCTTCGAATACCCTGTCCGCGCCTTCAGCCATGGCTGTATCCGCGTCGACGAGCCGATGCAGCTTGCTGAGATGTTGCTCGAGGCAGAGGGGAAGTGGGATGACAAGACCATTCGCAAATACCTCAAGGAGAGGGGCGAGACACAAGTTCCTTTGGATAATCCGATAGATGTTTTTATTGAATACTATACCGTGCGGGTTGACGAATTTGGGCGCGCCCACTTCCTCGCAGACATCTACAAGTATGTACGCGATGTCATCAAACCCCCGCTCGCCCATGAGCTGCGCTGCGATCCGGCGACACAGGGACTCAGCGCGGCGGGAGTGCCATTGGGCGCCGATTACGGACCTTGACGAAGCGCGAGTTTGAACTTCGCTGAGGTGTTTCCAGAATACGTTTGCCTGCGCGGCGCGGTGCATAGCTTGCTTGCAATGACGATGCGCTCCGGCCAGCGCGTCCGGAGTCGCCCACACCAAGGAGGAGGCTATGAACGCGCGTCACAGCTTGTCCGTTTTCCTCATCCTCGCCATAGCAGCGCTGCCTTCGCTCGCACAGGCTGGCGATCCGATTGCTTACCTCGGCGTGCAAGCCCAAGACGTGCCCGCACCGCTCGCCGCCCATCTAGGGTTGCAGGAGGGCGATGGTGTCTTTGTCGTTGGGGTGCAGGAAGGCAGCCCTGCACAGGCCGCTGGCATCATGGTCAACGACATCATCCTCGCCATTGACGGCGAGGCTATCCGCGGTGCGCGGGATTTTCAGGACGATGTGCGCTCGCTCAGTCCTGGCAGTCAGGTGCGCATCGCGCTGCTCCACGAAGGAGCGCCAGCGCAGCGAGAGGCCACCCTGCAGACCCTCGAGTCGGGGGAACAGAAGCTGCCGGGCGCGCTTCAACCCTTCCCCCATCAAGCGCAGCGCAGCCAGCGCTACCACTCCTTCAAGCTCATCAATGGCGAGAGCGTGGAGGTCAGCATCGACGGCGCGGCCGATGACCCCTCCTCACAATTGACCGTGACCAACAAGGACGGCAGCTTCACCGTCACCATCGCCGACCTCGACAGCTTGCCCGAACCGGCGCGCGAGCAAGCCCGCTCGGCGATCGAGCAGGCCAATGCGAGCCCAGGATCGCTCTTTGGACCGTCTCCATTTGAGCTTGCGCCCTTCGACCCAGCTGGCTTGTTCCGCGAGATGCAGCGGCTGCAAGACGAGCAACGCCGCCGTATCGAAGACTGGATGCGACGCATTCCAGAACCCACACCCAAGGTCTGGCCCGGTGCGATCAAGAGTTGAACCGGCTCGGCGGCCAGCGCACAGCTTGCACTGAACGCGTCGTCGACGTATAGACTGCCTTCGCGAACTGCGCGGCGGTGATGCCGCATGCCCATGAGGTGAGAAGATGCGTTTGTCCCTCCTGCTTTGTTTGACGCTGCTGATGAGCGCTCAGCTTACGGCCTGCAAGTATCAGCGGCCCGCACAGGAAGACGTCGCCGAGAAGGCGGTCTTGCTCGACAATGAAGGCAACCCGCTGCAGCAAAGCGGTGCCGCAACACAAGCTGCGCCAACCGAGCAGCCTGGGGAGGTCGAAGTGCCTGCAGTGGTCGATGAGCCAGCCCAATTGGTCCCTGATGCACCCGTGAAGCCTGGGGAAGAGGCGCCTGCAGACGTGGCGGCCATTCCCGCTGATGCCACCAAAACCGCTTCGGGCTTGGGTTTCAAGGTGTTGGCAGCTGGGACGGGCAGCGAGCGCCCTGGCCCCAATGACGTGGTCAAGGCGAAGTACAAGGGCTGGACCACCGACGGGAAGCTCTTCGATTCCTCTGGCGACAACGCCATCGAGTTCTCTCTGGGCCAGGTGATTCCAGGGTGGACCGAGGGTCTGCAGCTCATGACCAACGGCGAGCGCCGTCGCTTCTGGATCCCTGAGAACCTGGCGTACGCTGGGCGACCTGGGATGCCCGCAGGGATGCTCGTCTTCGACGTGGAGCTGGTGGAGTTCCGCAAGGCACCTCAGACCCCGGAAGACCTGACGCAGCCTCCAGCCGACGCCGAGAAGGCCGAGAATGGTCTGCTATCCAAGGTGCTATCGCCTGGTACTGGCACTGCCAAGCCCAAGCCCGATGATTTCGTTCGGGTGCACTTCAGTGGATGGACCAGTGACGGCAAGCTCTTCGACAGCACCAAGCTTCGCGGCGAAGCGGTGAGCTTGCCTTTGAACAAGCTGCCCGAGGGTTGGTCGCAAGGTATCCAGCTCATGGTCCAAGGTGAGTCGCGGCGGATTTGGGTGCCCGAGGAGCTCGCTTTCAAAGGACGTCCAGGGGCTCCGACCGGAACGTTGGTCTTCGATGTCGAGCTGCTCGAGATCGTGAGCCAGCCCGAGGCTCCCGCCGATGTCGCTGCGCCACCTGCCGAGGCAGAGAAAACCGCGTCTGGCCTGGCGTCCAAGGTCTTGGTGCCCGGCACCGGCAGCGTCAAGCCCAAGGCGACGTCGACGGTGGAGGTGCACTACTCCGGCTGGACCACTGACGGGAAGCTCTTCGATTCATCCAGGACGCGTGGCAAGACCGCCGTCTTCGCGCTCACCGACGTCATTCCAGGCTGGACCGAGGGTCTGCAGCTCATGGTCGAAGGCGAGCAGCGTCGCCTCTGGATCCCGACGGAGCTGGCCTACGCTGGTCGGCCCGGAAAGCCACAGGGCATGTTGGTCTTTGATGTCGAGCTGGTGAAGATTGTCAGCGAGTAAGCCACGCTAAGGCCCCTTCAGGCGCATCACTCCACCGAAACCCGACAGCGCGACGCGAGCTCTCGTCGGACGACAGCACCGATGACTGGCGCCCCGCCTTGGGGGGCTTTGCCATCCAGCGGTCCTTGGCTGTGTCTCGCTTGATGGTGCTCTCTTTCACCCGCCAAAGTCCTTTTTTTTCTGGACTCTTTGGCTCCAACAGCCAGGGCACGATGCACGATGCCTCGAGCATTCGAGGCTGGCCGTGGTCTCGGCGCGCCTCAATGTGGAGCTTCGGCGGGCTCACCGGGGAAGCGCTTGGTCTCGTAGAGGCCTGGTTGCTCTTCAGTGATGCGCTGCAGCCAATGCTCGGGATAGGGCGGGTGGGTGACCTGTCCCTTGGCGTCTCGGACATTGCCGTCGTTGTACTTGACGAAGAGCTTCGGCAGGAGCTCGCGCCAGGTGTCGACGGTCTTGGTCGCGCGGCTCGAGCTGTATTCATCAAGGTACTCTCTTGCCAGACGGACCGATTGCTTGTGCAGCGCCAGCGCGGCCTTGTCGATCTCCTCCTGCTCGGCAAGGAATGCGCCCTCGAGCTGGGTCTGTTCCTTCTTGATGTCGACGATCATATCGGCGTATCGGCTGTATGCAAAGTTTGCAACACTGCTGAAGACCCAGAAGGCGGAGTCCCAGCTGAAGGTGTCAAAGTCTGCGGTGCCGACGCGGTAGTTGTAGGGCGCTTCGAGGATCCCTGCGTACATCGGTACATAGACCGTGCTGGCGGCGTCATCCACGCCGAACCAGAATACGCCGCCGATGGGGTCGGGCAGGCTGCTCCGCATCTGCGCGACGAAACTGAAGGCGGTCTGCTGGGTCGCAGTGGAGCGATCGTTGAGGTATTCGACGTCATTGAGTTTCCAGTACAGCGGCCGCCAGCGATAGGGGAGCTCGAAGGGCCCTGCGCCTACGCCTTTGCTGAGATCGAGGGGCGTCCCTTCGAAGTGATCGCGCATGGCCTCCATCACATCCTTGACACCCAGCTTCGCGTCTGGCTTGACCCAGAGTGGCAACCCCTGGACGTCGGCGACGGTGCCGTTGACAAAGTCGATCTCAGGTGTGGAAGACGTTGCCACACGCCGGAAGAAGCTCCAGACGCGGGCCTCACAGACCCTGGCGTCCTTCCAGGTGAGCGGGGCGTAGGCGTTGGAGAAGTGGAAGTCCTCGTCGCTGCCTTCGTAGTAGCCCATCTCTCTCGCGAAAGAGATGACGTCGGGTGAGTACGCCGTATCCTTTGGGTCGTTCAAAGGAAATGTTCCAATTCTCGAATAGTTGGCATGTGCGGAGATATAGCCGTCGGGGACGCGGCGTGCCACCCACACCGCTCCCTTGCGGCCAGGCCCCTTGCCGATCATGACCATGAACCAAACCTCATTGGGATCGGCGATGCTGAAAGCCTCTCCACTGCTGACATAGCCGTGTTTGGCAACCAAGGCGGTCATCACGTCGATGGCCTCGCGCGCTGTCTTCGCCCGCTGTAGCGCGAGCCACATCAAGCTGCCGTAGTCGATGACGCCATCACCACCCTCGAGCTCCGGGCGACCGCCAAAGGTGGTCTCTCCAATGCTGACCTGGTGCTCGTTCATGTTGCCCACGACCCCATAGGTCTGTTCGACCTCAGGGATCTGACCAAGGTAGTGGCCCTCATCCCAGTCATAGATGTCGCGCATGCTCCCCGCCGCGTGGGTGGCGGCGGGATAGAAGTAGAGCTCACCGTAAAGGGTGTGGGCGTCGGCGGCGTAGGTGATCATCGAGGAGCCATCGGCGCTGGCTCCCTTGGTGACCAGGAAATTGGTGCAGCTCATGGCGTCGACCGTGAACAGTAGCACGGTGAGCATCGAGGCCGTCATCAGCGAGTGTCGTAGCATTCTTCCTCCATGGCATAGCCCGAACGGGGCAAGGTGCAACGGCCGACGCGCGACCACGCACGAGATCGAGTCACTCGGGGTGTCTGGATGATCCCGAGCCGTCGAAATCTAGTCGGCTTCAGCCAGGGGCACAAGCGAAGTCGGCCGATTCCGCTACAGTGGTAGAGGTGCGAGGCCTCTGTAGCCGAGCCAGAGCGGCTCTGGTCGAAGCTCGACCTGGAAGCTCTCGAAGACGGCATCCCGGATACTGCGCGCAAAGCAGAGGACCTCCGTCGCGCGCGCCGAGCCGAGGTTGATGATGGCCAGCGCGTGAGCAGGGGAGAGGCCGACTTGGCCACTTCGATAGCCACGGGGAAAGCCAGCCTGCTCAATCAGCCAAGCCGCCGAGACCTTCACCATCGGCCCCTTGCCATGGGCGCTCAGGGCCTTTCCACTGAGGGATTCAATGCTGGCATGTTGCTGTCGCGTGATGGTGGGATTGACGAAGAAGGAACCCGCGCTGCGGGTGTTTGGATCGCTTGGATCGACGAGCATGGATTTTCGTCGACGCACGGCGAGCACGGCCTCACGGATCGCCAAGAGCTCCGCCTCCTGCTCGCCCAGGGCGGCGATGAGCTCTGCGTAGGCGACGCGAGCACTTGCTCGTCGCTGCAGTCGAAGGGTCACCGCGGTGATGGTGCCTTGCTCGCTTCTCGCCTTGAATCTGCTGTGTCGATAGGCAAACGAACACTGGTCATTGCTGTAGCTTCGCTGCGACACGCCATCGAAGACCTCGACCGTCTCGATGACGTCGCAGACCTCCTGCCCATAGGCGCCGATGTTCTGCACTGCTGCGCCACCCACGGTGCCAGGGATGCCGCTCATGCATTCGACCCCTCGTAGTCCTTGTGCAACACAGAACGCGACGAGCTCGTCCCAAGGCATTCCGGCGTCGACGCGCAGCCTGAGCTCGTCGCCTTGCTCGTCGATGACGCGGCAATCACGGCTGGAGAGCTGGATGAGAACGCCGTCGAAGCCGTGGTCATCGACGAGCAGGTTGCTGCCACCGCCGAGGACAAAGGTCGGGAGGGTGCGCGCGCGTGCCCACTGGTGCAGTGCCGCGAGTTCTTGGGTGCTGCTGGGGCTCGAGAAGTGGCGAGCAGTACCGCCGATGCCCAAGGTGGTCATGGCTGCGATGGGGTGGTCTTCGTAGAGGGGAGGGAGCATGTCGAATCCAGCTTCGGTCATTCAGTGAGCAGGCGCACAGTCGGCCGCTGAGACCGGGGCAGCAGCGCTGGCGCATGATGCGATGCCTGCGCTGGCTGGGCAAGGCCACAACGCAATCCTCGACCGCGCAGCTAAGGATGACGGAGCGTCGCTGCCGAGCAAGCCCGCAGAGTGCGCGCCAAGGGTGGCGCGAAAGAGCGCGAGCCAGGTGCTCGAGAATGAGCGGCCGCCATCACCCACATCGCCAGTCTCATCGTGCTTGTGCTTGGGGCGCAAGGTGTGAAGACTGTGATTGTGGGTCTACACTTGACGTGCGCCGCGTTTGTCCACCCATGTGAGCCTCAACGTATTGAAAGTATATGCCTTTTTTCTTTCTCGATGTCGAGGGGAATAGTTGGCATCCGTTTTGATACAATGTCAGTCGGACGCTCTTTTCGACAGGAGTTCACCATGCGTCGGAATCACTTTCTATTCTTCGTTTCTCTTTCGTTGGTGGCGCTCGGCGGCTGCGAGCTGACCGAGTTCACCGATTCGATGACACCGCCCGAGAGCGTGCTGGAGATGGTCAACGCGAGCACGCAGCTGACGGACCCTCCGGAGTTCAACCCCTGGGTCGACACGAGCGCTGATAGGCTGGCGACGTTCTCGGTTGATGTGGACACCGCAAGCTACTCGATTGCGCGTCGGGCCCTGAACGAAGGCGGCTTGCCGGATCCCAAGAAGCTTCGCGTCGAGGAATTCGTCAACTATTTCAAGTACGACTACCCCGCTCCCAGCCCCTCGGATCCTGACCCATTCAGCATCACCTTGGAGGCTGCTCCCTCGTACTTTGGTCAAGACCTGCACCTCTTGCGGGTTGGCGTGCGGGCTGAGGCGATTCCTGATGCCCAGCGGCCTCCCACCAACCTGGTTTTCCTCATTGACGTGTCTGGTTCGATGCAGAGTGCCGACCGCATCGGCTTCGTCAAGTACGGGCTCAAGAGCTTGGTGGATGCGCTTCGCCCCCAAGACACCATTGGTATCGTCACCTACGCTGGCCAAGAGCGGGTGGCCTTGGAGCCGACCCCGGTCTCTGAGCGAAGCAAGATCATCAATGTCATCGACGGCTTGATCGCCGAGGGTTCGACCAATGGCGAGGCTGGTATGCGCCGGGCCTATGAGCTGGCGGAGTCGGTTCGTTGCACCAACCGTCCCAACCTGCAGCAGGATTGTTCGCAAGCGATTGACCGGGTCATCTTGTGCACCGATGGCGATTTCAACGTCGGGCTCAGTGGCGATGCGCTGGTCGATGAGGTCAAGAGCTGGCGTGACCGGGGGATCTACCTGAGCGTGCTCGGTGTCGGCACGGACAATCTCAACGACTCGTTGCTCAACCAGCTGACAGAGAACGGCAACGGCAACTACGCCTACATCGACACCCACAACGAGGCTAAGCGAGCGCTGGTCGATGAGCTCGGTGGCACCATTCAGGTCGTGGCGCAGGATGTGAAAGTGCAGGTCGAATTCAATCCCGATGTGATTTCTCGTTACCGTCTGGTTGGTTACGAGACGCGGGTGCTCAACGATGAAGACTTTGACGACGACAAGATTGACGCAGGCGACATTGGATCGGGTCACATGGTGACGGCGCTGCTCGAGTTCGAGATGAAGAGCGAGGTTGTGGTCAAGGGCACCGCGCTGAACGTCGAGATCGACCCCGCCTTCGCGAGCGCTCAGTTCATCGATGTTCGAGTGCGCTACAAGGAGCCTGGTTCCACAGTAAGCAAGGAAGTGGTCAAGGTGGTGCCGCTCTCGACGGTGGTGACCAGCTTCGATGCCGCCAGCAATGATTTGCGCTACGCGGCAGCGGTGACCGAGTTTGCCGAGATTCTGCGTCGCAGCCCCTTCGCCGAGGGTGCACGCTTCGCTGAGATTCGCACGATTGCTCAGGCCGCCATGGGCAATGAAGCGAACAACCGTCAAGAGTTCCTGGAGCTCGTGTCCAAGGCGGAGACCCTCTGGTACTGAGCCTCTGTACATCCTGAGCACCAGCGAAGGCATGCCAACGGCAGGCAGCGCTTGAGTTCGAGCCTCGAGGGCGAGCGAATGAAGGCTGCGCTCAGCCAGTGTGCCCGTTGTTCACAGCGTGCGTAGCATTGTCGTCAGCCAGCGGCTGTGTCTTGGAGCTCCACTTCGAGCTCTTGAAGGTAGCCATCCAAGTCTGCGAGCAGGGTGGTGATGGACACGGCGTCTTGGTGTTTGGCGAGCGCTTCGAGTCTTGCGCCCCAGGTCGAGAGCGCATTGAGTCCGTAGCTCCCGCCGCTTCCTTTGAAGAGGTGTCCGACCCGACGCAGCTGGTCCCAGTCACTTTTGTCGAGGGCGGTTCGCGCTTCCTGAAGGTCGCCTCGACGAAGGGCGACGAAGTCTGGAAGCAGCGGGATGAGGAAGGCCGGGATGCCATTGAGCTTGGACATGGCTCGCTTCGCTGCTCGCGTCTTGCCGCCATTGCGCGACGGCTTGGAATCGCTTGTGTTTTGCTGCGTTGGAGTGGGGGCTTGTGGTCGCCTACTAGGGAGAGACGGCAATTTTTCCGCTCGAATCAGGGGCGAGCAAGAAATCCTTGTCGACGTACCACTTGGTACCCTCGGCCAGGGACTGGGCCATCTGAAGCTTGGCCTCATTGCTCTTGGTGATCTCGAGGTAGCGCAGGTATTCGGCGCTCAGCTGAGCGCGCAGCGCGGCAATACCCTCGGCCTCTTTGATCGCCACCTCGAGGTCTGCCGCGGCTGCGAGCTTGCGTGCCTCGAGCTCGCCTTGGGCTTCTAGCACACGCATTTGCTTGTCACGTTCGGCGTTGACGATGGAGACCTCTTTCTCCTTTTCGGCGGTTTCGACCTGAACTTTGCGGTCTTCCTGGGCTTCGAAGAGCTCTCTCTCCAAGCGGACCTGGGAGGCCTTCTTCTGTTCACGTTGCTGCTCCGCCTCCTGCCGAGCCATCTCGATTTGCTTGTTTTTCTCTGTGATTTCAGGAGGAAGAACGATGTTGGCGAGCTGCAGCAGGGTGACCTTCACGGGCGTGCCTTTCTCCTCGATCATTTTTTCGAGATCCTCGAGCACCCCATCGTCCAGAGTGCCGCGAATGGTCTTGACCTGATCGATGGTCACCTCGGCGAGGCGATCGCGCACCGAAGAGCGGATGACCGGTTGCAGGTAGCGCTGGAAGAGCTCACTGGGTTCCACGGTACCATCAGCGGATTGCACACCGTTGATGATCTTGAGCAGAGACTCTTTGGTGTCGCAGTCGGCGCGGAAGGTGATGCGGATGTCGACCTGCACCGGCAGGTCAGAGCGGGTCAACACGGAGACCGCCTCGGTTTCTGTCGCGTCTTTGCAGTTCACGTCGCGGATCTCATCGTAGAAGCCGACGAAATGGGTGCCAGGTTCGAGAATCTCGTCCTCGAGAAGCCCGTCTCCGCCGATGTAGAGGGCGAAGATCCCCGTGCGATCGAACATGAATCCCTTGTTTCCTGGCGGGATATCTTTGGTATCACAAGCGCTGATGAGCAGTGTGGCCAGCATCACCAGACCTAGCTGTCGTTGCATCTCTGCCTCCGGTGTCGACGCGGAGCTCGGGCTCCGCCGATGAGCGCGATGTCGCGCGTTTTCATGGTGTGTGGCGGTGTAGCGCGCTCTCTTCCTCGTTGGACTCGAGCGCTGCATACCGCCGATCCTCGTCGAGCATCTTGGTCAGCTCCAGCAGTGCTCTCTGCTGCTCCTCCTGTTGCTCGGCGAAGGCTTGCAGACTATCCAGCGCATCAGAGTGGCGCAAGGCCACCGCTGCGGCGATTTTGGACAACGAGCTGAAAAAGAGCTCGAGCTGCTCCCCAATCAGTACCTTCATGCGCTCGCTCTCGGCCACGCTGTGTTTCACACCCGTGCCGGTGAGAGCGCTACCGGCCGAGGCCAACTCGCGTAGGAGCTGTTGTTGTTCCTGAGCCCGCACGAGCCGGTTCAAGTGCGCTTCTGATTGTGCGAGCAAGCGGCGGGCGCTCGCACGCTGCGCGCCTTCGATGTCGCGCAGGATGTTCTTGGCCAGCGCCGAAAAGGAGTGGCGCAGCCGAAAGGCTGGGCGGCGCGCGCGTCTTCTCAACCCAAAGCCAATCAACGAGCCCATGATGAGCATCGTGAGGACTACGCCCAGTGTGGCCATCTTCCTTCCTTCGTGGACAAACACGTTTGGTCGCGGCTCTCTACGCTCGAGGAGAGACATCGAAGCGGGGCCAGCTTGGTACTTCGCAAGCGCTGGCCTGGACATCAAAGTATCCGTGGACCCTTGACCACGCAACCCAAGACTACGTAGCCTTGTCCAGCTGAATGCGACGATCGGCAAGTGCGGATCGCATTCGTTCGCGCTCAGGCACCGACCTCTCGACAGCTGCAATTCCTCCGGAATTGTCGAGAGGATGCGTGCCCTTCGCTCACCTTCGATCGAGCGTCTCACACGACGCCCAAAGGCGCCAGGAGGTTTCATGCGACCATTGTCCACACTCTTATTGCTCACACTCATCCCCGCGTTTTGGGCTTGCTCTGGTAGCAGTACTCGCCGCGATGAGCTCGCAGTGTCCAAGGTGGTGCTCTACCAGAATGGCATTGGCTATTTCGAGCGCTACGGCACGGTGGAAGGTGAAGAGCTGCGGCTGCGGGTACGGCCCGACCAGATCAACGACATGCTCAGCTCACTGACCGTGATTGACACCAAGGGCGGCGTGGCGAGCATTTCGCTGCCCGTCGAACCCAGCGCGTCGATGATGATGGGTGAGTTGCCCCCTCAGGTTCGGAATGCTGGCGGCATGATGTCCATCCTCGAGGCTTTTCGAGGGGCCAAGGTCAAGATCAGCGGCGACAACACCGCGACGGGGCGCATCGTCGGCATCGAGCGGGTGAACGAGGCGTATCGGGTGACGCTGCTCACCGATAGCTCCGATCTGGTGCCCATCGACGTCGACAAGATCAAGCGCGTCGAGCTCGAGGACCGTACCCTCACCGTGGGACTCGACAAGGCCTTGGACGCGACCCTGGGCGATGGCGACTGGAAGCCCATTGAGCTCACCGTGCGCTTCCCCAAGGGCGGTACCCACGAGGTTTTGATGAGCTACGTGGTGGCGATGCCGACATGGAAGCCCGCGTATCGCTTGGTCATTGGCGAGAACGGCAAGGCTCGTCTGCAAGGTTGGGCCGTGGTCGACAACGTCTCTGGCGAAGACTGGAACGACGTCCGCCTCTCGCTGACCGCTGGTGCCCCCATCTCTTTCATCGTCGATCTGCACTCCCCGCGGCTTCCTGGACGCCCAGATCTCACTGCGCGCACCTATTCGTCCTACTCGGAGGCACCTCCCGAAGCCATCGCTGCTTGGAGCGACCCCAAACCAGTGGCTCAGCCTCGTGCGTCCTCGAGCGAACGCTCAAAGCCAAAGGCCAAGAAGGACTATGCCAAGGAGAGCTATGCCGAGGAGTCTGCCGCCTATGACGACTTTGGTGCGTACGACTACGATGGTGACTATTCGGGTGCTTACGCGGCCCCCAGCTTCGATGACGGCCTCATGATGAACTCCATCGAGGCCTCCAGCGAAGGCGAACAGCTCGGCGCGCTCTTCCGCTACGACATCAAGGTGCCCGTCACCGTCCCCGACCGCTCCAGCGCTCTGGTGGCCATCGTCAACGCCGACGTCGACGGTGAAGACATCCTGCTCTTCGACCCCAGCAGCGGTTCTGCGCGGGCAAGCAGCCACCCGTACCGGGCGGTTCGCCTCACCAACAGCACCGACTTCGTGCTCGAACAAGGGCCCCTCACCATCTACAAGAGCTCTACCTTCGTGGGCAGTGGCTTGAGCGCACAGATTGGCAAGGGCCAGACGGTCTTCGTTCCGTATTCTCTCGAACCAGGGATTCATGTCGAGCAATTCGATAATTGGGGCGAGCAAGAGCAGCGTCTAGTCAAGATCAAGGATGGCATCATGACCGTTGATGCCTACCAGCTCTACCGTAGCGATTTCACCATCACCAACCATCAGGAAGAGAACGGCGTGCTCTACCTGCGGGTCAACAAGCGCGCGGGCTTCGAGATGAAGGAGAGCCCCGAGGTCATCGTCCAGGGCGATGTCTACTTCGTCCGAGCCGAGGCCGCGGCGGGTCAGGTCCAGAAAACCAGTGCCGTGCAGACCAGTCGCAGCACCCGCACTCTGAGCCTCTTCGACTACGGCGCGATGGACGCCATCGCCCTGTACGTCACCGACGTCAACGCCGATCCCAAGGTGAAGGGCCAGCTCGAGAGCGTGGTTGCCATCCAGACCCAGATTGGTGATATCGAGCACCGTCGTCAGGCCCTCGCCGAACGTCAAGGCGAGCTGCGCGCCCGCGCTCAAGACCTGCGGAGCAACATTACGGTCCTTGCGCGCAGCACCAGCAACGCGCAGCTCAAAGACGAGCTCAGCAAGAAGCTCGCCGATGTCGACGCCGAGCTCAGCAAGATCGATCGCGAGCTCGTCGAGCTCGGAGAGAGCAAATACGGCCTCGAGGTGCAGATGCGCGAGCTCTTCAATGGCATCGAGCTCTCCTCCAATTGAGCTCCCATCCTAGGGATTCCAAAGGGGAACCCTTTGGCGGGGCGTGGGGCAGCGCCCCACATTCGAGGAACGAGGAACGAGGCGAGCGCGCGCAGCGCGCGAGCAATGGCGTTCGAAAGCTCACCCGCCCATCAACGGGATTCCAAAGGGGAACCCTTTGGCGGGGTGTGGGGCAGCGCCCCACATGCGAGGAACGAGGAACGAGGCGAGCGCGCGCAGCGCGCGAGCCAACAGCGAAGCCAATGGCGGTCGCCGGGCTCAGCCGACCATCAAAGGGATTCCAATGGGGAACCCTTTGCCCAC
>JAVFAO010000116.1:0-16946 GCA_034002465.1 Myxococcota bacterium | reverse complement strand
AGACGAGGAGCGCTCTTGCCAACTCAAGGCAGCACGGCGTTTGAAGGTGGATTACGACTTCGAGCTGTGTTGTCGCCCTGACGAGTCGACCTGGGAGTGCGCCCTGCGCGTCCAAGACGCGAGTGGTGACCTTGTTCTCGAGCTTCTTCGTCGAGGCAACGCCGAGACAGAGGAGGCAGCGATTCGTGAGGCCCTTGCTGGACTGGCTGCGCATCTTCTGGGCGAAGCTGCGACGGTGCAACGCCCCATCTCCGAAGCGACAACGGTTCCAGACGAAGGGGTTGCTCGGGTTGTTTTCGACTGTTCTCCCTCCGATACCGAGCTGCTCATCGACGACGGCAGCCTCGGTCCTTGCGCTGCGCTCGAGGGGGCTGTGGAGCTGAGCTTGGGGGAACATCGCCTCCTCATGCGACACCCAGGCTATGCTGCTCAGCAGCAGACCCTTCGAATCAACTCCCCCACTGAGCGTCGCTTCTCGGTTCAGCTCGCCCGACACGGCCTGGACTCCACGTGGATCAGCGTTCGAAGCGGGCAGTTTCAAGCGGGCTCTCCACGCACCGAAGACGGCCGTAGCGACGACGAAGTGCTGACCACGACGAACATCGAGCAGCCCTTCGAAATCGCAGCCACCGAGCTGAGCCAACGCGAGTGGCGTCTGCTGATGGGCACCGACATCTCACACTTCTCGACCTGCGGCGATGACTGCCCCGTCGACTCCATCAACTGGTTCGATGCGCTTGCGCTCGCCAACGCGTACTCGGAGCTAGAAGGCTTTCAGCACTGCTACGACCTGAGCACTTGCCACGGCACCGCTGGGATCGACTTTGCTTGTGCGGAGGCTCCCAAAGCAGTGCCGGGATGTGAGGGCTATCGGCTTCCCACTGGGGTCGAGTGGGAATACGCAGCCCGGGCTGGCACGCAGAGCGCGTTCTACAATGGTCGGATTGCTGACGGTGATGACGACGAATGCGAGACAGACCGCGGCCTCGCTGCGATCGGCTGGTATTGTAAGAACGCCAGTATCGAGGGTGAAGGCGGCTTCGATCTGAGCAAGGACGAGGGCAGCAGCAGGGCTGGTACTCAGCCTCGAGCGCAGCTCTCCCCGAACGCTTGGGGTCTGTTCGACACTGCAGGCAATGTCGCTGAATGGACTGAGGAGGGTGAGCTGCGGGGCGGCTCGTTCCTATCCTACGCCCGACACTGCCGCAGCGCAGCGCGGCAGACCGTGACCGCTGAGCAGCGCGCGGCGAGCCAGGGCGTGCGCTTGGTACGCGCGCTCGAGCACCTGTGAGCCCAAAGCGCCCAGTCGTTGGTGCTCGAATCGAAATACCCGGCCCGCTCGGACCTTGGCTCAATCTACCCGGCTTGGCGCGGCCTCCAGCTCGCGACGACACTTTTGGGCGAGTTGTTGCGCCGACTGGGCGGCCGCCTCTGACAAGGGAGAGAGGCTACTGGCTGCCTCCTCGACCTCGGCACAGCGGAGGCGGCGGGCGCTCTTTCGGGCGGCGTCCGAGAGACGACGCACTTCGGCGAGGCGATTACCGAGGGCTTCGATGGCTTGTGTTCGCGCCGTGGACGCCGCAGACCACCTTTTCTTGGCGAAGTCGGTCATTTTGGCCGCGGCGTCGAGCTCTCCCGCCGAGATGCGTTGGTCAATCCATTGCGCCCCCAGGCGCGACACTGCATCCAAACGCAGAACCGAGTTCACTCGGGTAGAGGCAGGCAGCGCTGCGAGCGTCTGTTCGGTCTCGACGTCAGCATTGCTTTGCGCCGTCAGCTCTGCATCAACCTCGTCCGTTGCGAGCTCTGGCTCGCTGTCTGCGCCTTGCTCTGTCCCGCTGCTACCTGGCTCCCGCTGAGAGAAGAACCAGAACGCAGCACCGCCCAAAGCGAGGGCCAAGGCGATGAAGACGAGGAGACCACCCAGTCCAGTCGGCCCGGTCCGAGGCGTTGGCGCGTCATCACCCACCACATCGAGGTCCGCACCAAAGGAGAATCCATCCTCATTGTCGTCGCCAAGAGCGAAGCCTTCGGCTGCCTGTGGTGTGAGGGCGTCGAGCTCGAGGCTAGGCTTTCTGGAGCCGCCGGTGTTGGACTCGAACGCTTGCTCCGGGTTGGTCTCGAGTGAGAGCACGGTGGGGATGGTGCCCAAGCTGGGAGCATCCTCGAACATGCGGGCGAGTGGGTCGTCGGCCGATGGTGCTGGTACGAGGAGCACAGGGACGCTGTCGGGGTTGGTGGTCTTGGACTCCTCATCGAGGGAGATGAAGTCAGGGATGGCCTGTGGTGCCCGTTCAGAGCGGGCCAAGGGCGGGAGCCCAGCTTCGAGGGCATCGAGATCGGAGAGCACCTCGGAGAAGCTCTGATAGCGGTCCTCACGGTGCTTTCGAATACACTTCATGATGACCGCCTCGAGCCCTTGGTCTATCGGGACCGACGGGCAGAGGACGCTGGGTGCTTTGGCAATCTCGTGGATCTGCTTGTTGAGCACCACGAGCTTGTTCTCGGCGGCGAAGGGCAAGGCTTGGACGGCCATGTAATAGAGCAGCATACCGAAGGCGTAGATGTCGGTGCGGTGGTCGACGTCGATACCTTCCGCCTGCTCGGGACTCATGAACTCAGGCGTGCCGAAAACCATCCCAGCTTCGGTGAGTTGGCCTTGCTCACCAAGCAACTTGGCGATGCCGAAGTCGAGCACCTTGGCCTGAAAGCGACCAGGGCTGGACTCGATGAGCATCACGTTGTCGGGTTTGAGGTCGCGGTGGACCACACCTTGCTGATGCGCGAAGAGCAGCACGTCGGCGAGCTGCATGGCGAGCTGGAGCAGCCGCTTGAGCGGCAGTGGACCGTTGGCGTCGAGATGTTCGCTCAGGGTAACGCCAGGCACGTACTCCATAATGAGGTAGACCGTACCGTCCGGGAGTTGTTCTTGATCGTAGGTTTTGACCGCGTTGGGATGGGTGAGTCGGCCAGAGCTTCTCGCCTCGTTGATGAAGCGCTGGCGGACGGTGTCGTTGCCATGGAAGCGGCGATTGAGAACCTTGACGGCGACCTTCTGTCCGATGCCTCGATGCTCAGCGAGGTAGACCTCGCCCATGCCACCGCGGGCGAGGAGGCTTTGGATGACGTACTTCTCCATCAGCACCATGCCCACCATGCCATTGCTGGCGGGAACCTCGAAGAGCTGCGCCCCGCAAAGACCGCAGAATCTCGCGTCTTCGCTCTCTTGCGCAAAGCACTGAGGACACACACGCATAGCGCGACCTACTTCTTGATCAAAGTCTCGCTGTCAACCCATCCGCTCGCGCGCACGAGCCACGCGCAGCGCGAAGCCGAGCACCTGATGTGCTCGCTTCGGCAGCTCTGCCGAGCTCAGCTTCGCTGCGCGCCCTGGGCTCTGCCTCTCGACACAGCAGGCCCGCTCTTAGCTTACGCAAGCACAGCCTCACTCGCCAGGGCCTTTCTTGTCCATTGCTTGCCAAGCGCAGCACATCCGAGCATGCTAGCACGATGCGCTGGCGAGCAGCGCAGGCTCAACGGCGCTCGAGTGGGACAGTTTGTCGCCAACGCTCGAGCCTAGGCTGCTCACTTCGCGGCTCTTGAAGGCCGCCAGCAACAATTTGAGATCAAAGAGATTTCAAAGGCTTCGGCCCTTTGACTGGGCACGGGCAGAGCCCGCCTTCATCTTTCCGTTCCGAACAACGCCACCCTTGAGCATGTTACCCGACGTTTCCTCTCTGCTCTTTGCCCAGCTCGCAACCATCCTGGTTTGCACACTGCTCCTGCTTCTGCTCTGGTGGACGAAGCACAAGCGCTATGAGGGTTTGCCACTCTTCGCGGGGAGCTTTGCAGCGACCTGCGTCGCCTTGGCGTTGATTGGCTTTCGCCCCTTCCTGCCAGTCTGGGTATCGTTCCTACTGTCGAACAGTATCCTGGTGCTCTCCGCCTGGGCAGCGCTCGTGGGCGCGCAGCGCTTCCTTGGTCTTCGTCGCAGCCAGTGGCCGAACCTCATCATTTTTCTGCACTTCGTGCCGAGCTTCGGCTATTTCGTCTGGGTTCGCCCAGACTTGGCCCTGCGCACCAGCCTGCTCAGCTTCGTCCTCGCCCTGTACTGGGTTCAAGCAGCGCTCTCGATTCTTCGTTGGGCTCCGCAGCATCTGCGCGCCATCGCGAGACCGGTTGGTTTCACTTTCGCTTTCGGGTGCGTGCTCGCCCTGATTCGAATTGCGAACACCATCATCGCCCCCGAAGAGTACACCGAGTTCTTTCGAGGGGGTTCGTTCGAGCGCATTGTTCTGTGGGCATTTGCGCTCTGTTACCTGTTCCTGGCGATCACGCTCACGATGATGGTCAACCGACGTCTGGTCTACGAGAGCCAACGCGAAGCCATCAAGTTTTCGACCATTTTCAACAGCTCTCCTGAAGCCATCGCGCTGCTCGACCTGAAGGATGGCCGCATCATCGATGTGAACCAGAGCTTTGTCGCGCTCTCTGGAATGACCTACGAGGAGGCGCTTCAGCGCCGCAGCGAGGAGCTCGGGGTGTGGGCTGATGACACGCATCGGCAAGCGCTTCGCACCCAGCTGCTGCGAGAGGGCCGCCTTCAAGGTGTCGAGTGCCCCTTCGTGACGCGAAGAGACGAGACGCTCACGTGCCTGGTCTCGGCCGAGCTGTTGGAGCTGGACGGCGAACAGCAGGTTCTGGCATCAATCCTGGACATCAGCGAACGCAAACGACAGGAGGAGCACCTCTCTCAGATGAACCGGGGGCTTGAGCAGCTTACGCGTGCAGCGATGGCCTTGGGCACCTGCACGCAGCCTGACCAACTGCACACCGAGATCGTCAGCCAGCTCAAGCGCTTGTGTCAGGGTCGAGCTGCAGCCTTCTCGTTGTACGATCCAGAGCAGCGCGCGCTACAGCTCTGCCAACTCGAAATGGCTCCGGAAGATCGCATTGCACTCGAGCAGCTGCTGGAGGGTCGGCGCCTCGAAGCGCTTCACTTCCCTCTCAGCGTGACGCAGCTCGACGCGTTGCGCCAACAGCCGGTGCAGCTCCTCGACTCCCTTGCAGCAGCGGGCTCTGGCGTGCTTCGAGCTGAGCAGCCGCTACCCAATTTGCAGCATTTCTTGGCGATTGGGCGCTTGGCCTCTTCCCCCGCCTTCTTGGGCGTGGCCTATCTGCTCGACGACACCCTGTATGGCGGCTCCGTGGTGGCGCTCTCGGACGCAGCTGCGAAGCCTCAGCTAGAGCTGGTCGAGTCCTTCGCCCAGATCGTCGCTCAGAACCTGCGGCGACTGCGGGCCGAAGCCGCACGCCAAGCCGAACGAGACAAGCTCGAGGTCATCTTGGATGCCGCTCCCCTACCCATCCTCATTGTCGACGACGAGACGCGTGTCCAAGGCGCCAACCAGGCCGCCGCTCAGCTAATGGAGCTGAGTGTTGGCCAACGTCTCGGAGACAGAAGCAGCGGCAAAGATGAGCTCGACACATTACTGCTCGACAGCGTCAACCGAGCGAGACAAGGCGAACAAGTGAGGAGCCTTCCCCTCGAGGCCACCGTCGACCAGGGCGCACAGCATTTCCTGCTGCACGCCAAGCCCATCCCCTATTCTGCTAATGTGGTGCTGGCACTGGCCGAGGTCACGGAGCTCAAGAAGGCACTGGCCGAACGCGCAGAGCTGCAGAGCAGCCTCAGTCAATCTGAGCGCCTCGCCAGCATGGGCATGCTGGCAGCCGGAATCGCCCACGAGATCAACAACCCCCTGTCCTATGTCATCTTCAACCTGCAGGAGTGCGTCGAAGCATTCGAGAGAGAGGCCCAGGTTTTCTCCAGTGAGCGCAAACGCAGCGATTGGCTCGCCAGGATGCGGGAGGCCTTGCAGGGCAGTGAACGGATCAAGGCCATCAGCCAAAGCTTGGGGGCCTTCGCGCGGGCCGAGCGCAATGAGATGCAGGCTACCGACCCGCTCGAGAGCCTCGAGCTGGCTCTGAACATGAGCAGCAACGAGCTCAAACACCGAGCACAGCTCGTCAAGAAATTGCAGCCGCTGCCGCTGGTGCTGGGCAGCGCCGGCAAGTTGGCCCAGGTCTTTCTCAACGTCCTGATCAACGCCGCCCAAGCGATCCCGGAGGGCGATGCAGAGCGCAACCGAGTGGTCGTGCGTTCGTATTCGGATGAGCGTTGGGTTCGGATCGAGATCACTGACTCGGGTGTGGGCATCCCGGTCGAGGCGCGCGAGCGGATCTTCGAGCCCTTTTACAGCACCAAGCAGCTCGGTGTCGGCACGGGGCTGGGCTTGGCGGTCTGCGCCAAGATCGTCAAAGACTTCGATGGACACATCGCGTTCGACAGCGTCGAGGGGCGGGGCACTCGCTTCGTGCTCAGTTTCCCGCGCCTGGACGCAGCCGCGCCCAGCGAAGAAGCCGCCGCCCCAACACCAGTGGCGCAGAACAACACGCGAGGTCGAATTCTGATCATCGATGACGAAGCGCCGCTGCGCAACGCCTTGAAGCGGATCCTCGGCAAACAGCACGAGCTCGTCGTCTTGAGCACCGGCCGCGAAGCCCAGCGGCTGCTTGCTGAGGATCAGGACTTCGACCTCATCCTTAGCGATGTCATGATGCCAGAGCTCACCGGCATCCAGCTGCACGAGTGGCTCTGGACACAAGATGCCAAACTTGCAGAGCGCATGGTCTTTCTGACCGGTGGTGCCTTCGCGCCAGGTGCAGCCGAGTATCTGGCCAAGACCGGCAACACGACGCTCTACAAACCCATCGACGCCGATGCGATCTCCGCGTTCTGTGCCCAACGGGTGAAAGCCCGTCGTGGCAAGCGACGTACGCAAGGCGCAGCTTGAGACTGCTTCCCCCCATCGGGGGCAACGATATCGAATTGACATTCATAGGAAATCCCCCCCGAGCCAGGCGGCCATTGGAGCGCGGGCTCATGCAATCGCCCGTTGACGACTGTTGCGGTGCCAGCGCTGAGACGGCTATAGTGCTGCCGCCCGCTGGGGAAGGGGCTTGCAATGTCGTTGCTGCTGCCGCTCTCGGAAGCTCAAAAATTCGGGCCCTACGAGCTGACCCATCGCTTTCGTCGCGTCGGCAAGCTGGGGCCGGCTTATCGCGCCACGCACCGTGGTGTCGAGGGCTTTGAGAAGGCTCTGTTCATCAAGAAGTTCGAGAGTCGCTTCACCCAGTACCCGGACTTCGTCACGGCGCTGGTCGACAAGAGCACCGTGGCGGTGCGACTGCATCACGCGAACATCGTTCAGGTCCTCGAGCTGGGTCACTCGGATGGCCACTACTTCATGGCCATGGAATACGTCGGAGGCTGTGACCTCGCCACCCTCTTCGACGCGAGTCTTGCGCTCTCTCAGCGAATCCCCGAGGAGATTGGGCTGCTCTTGGCTATCGAGCTATTGCAGGCTTTGGACTACGCACATCGGGTCCGTGATCCCGTTACCCGTGGTCATGTGGTGCACGGTGATCTCTCCCCTTCGGACGTACTGGTGACCTGGGAAGGCGAGGTCAAGGTCACCGATTTTGGCCTCAACGCAGCACTCGAGAGCTTGCCTCCCGAGTGTCTTCCAAGCTCGCTCGAGCGCTCCCGCTATCTGGCCCCGGAACAGGGCTACGGTGAAGCGGCGAGCGTGCAGTCGGACATCTACGCGGTGGGCGTGCTGCTCTTCGAGCTCTTCGCGGGATGCCACCCCTATCCTCAGGTTGATGTCCGGCAGACGCCTCAGCTCGCCCAAGCTCCGCTCCTCGCTGAGAGCGGTATCATCGACCCGGAGCTCGCCCACCTCGTCGACTGTATGCTCAGACCTGAGCCGGAAGCGCGCTGCACCCATGCCTCGGACTTCCAGGAGCCGCTGCTGCGTTTCAAGGCCAAACGTCACCCATCGGCCAACGCTCGGCAGCTCGCGCTGTGGCTGAGCCACACCTACGAGGCCTACGAAGAGTGGCAAAAGCAGAACCCCAGCGGCGCCCTCGAGCTCAGCCCCGACGAGCTGGACGCGGAGCTGATGGTCGAGGAGGCCTCCAGCTCTGATACCGCCCCGACCTTGCCTTGCCCTGCAGGACTCGAACGTGTCGCCGACAACCTGCGACAGGCCATGCGCGACGCCGACGATGGGCGAGGACACGCCTTCGTCCTTGCTGGCGCCAGCGGTACTGGAAAGAGTCATGCGCTGCGCTTTGCCATCAACTCGTATGGCAGTGACAGCGCTCGCCCTCTGCTCGCCTACCTCTGGTCAGATTGCGCTGCCCTCCCGCTGGCGGTGCCAGCGGCCTGGGCACGGGCAGCCGTCGGCTACGTCGATGGAGAGAGCGGTGCCGCACTCGATGGCCGCGTTGCACGATTCGCGAAAGAGCACCACATCGACACGCTGCAAACCGAAGCCCTACGTCAGCTCTGCGGACTCGAGCGAAAACAGTTCCTCAGTCCGGGTACGCTCATCGACGCATCCCTGCACATCGTCCTCGCCACCCTCCGACGAGCCGAGGGAAGCACCGTGCTCGCCGTCGATCATTGCGAACACGCCGACCGCGCCAGCCTCGACTTCCTCGATCGCCTCGTCGACACCATTCCGCAAGAACGGGCCCTGCTACTCGTCGCCACCGCAGACCCCAGCTACGAAGACGAACTGCAGAACGAGGCATGGAAGACCCTGCATCAAGGGGAAGCCGATCTGCCCACGCGCCTGCGCATCCTCTTTGGCACGACCCAAGGCAGAAAACTCAACGAAAACAGCAGAATGGCCCTCGCCTCCATGCCCGAGAGCTGCGGCAGCATGCTGCTTTGCCTGAACCTGGCCAGCGTCATCTCTCGCTCTGGATATCCCCTCGAGCAAGGCGTGAACCTGCTCATCGGGCTCGACCCTCCACGCCGCTTGGCGACCGCCATCCAAACCATGACGCCGCCGGAGATACAGGTCCTACAGTGGCTCGCTGCCTCACAAGAGGCGCTCTCGGTCAACAAGCTTCGCCAGCTCGTCGCCCTCCCCCCTGCAGTGCTCCACGGTGTGCTCCAACAGCTGCTCAACTGGGGTCTGATTGTCTACACCTTTCCGGGGCACCTGGGCTTCGCGCTCAGAGAACTGGGGAGCACGCTGCTCTCGCTCTACGACCGCAGCCTGGTGGCGATGCTGCACGAGCACCTCGCCCACGTCTTTGCAGCACAGCTGCTCGGAGGTGACCTCGACATCGCCTTGCTGAGACTGCGGAATCACGAGGCCGCTGCGGGACAAGCTTCCTCTGCGCTCAGCAGGACCGTCGCCATCGACAGAGCCCTCGACCGGGCTGGCTTCGCCGACGCCGCCTTCGAGCACGCCCACTGCGCCCTGCGGGACGTCAGCTTCGCCGACCCTTTCGATGCGGCCTTCGTCAAAGCCAAGATGGCCTTGGTCGAGGCACTGCGTGCCGTCGAGCTGCTCCAATGGAACAACGCCAGAGAGAAGCTGGATGCGGTCTATCGAAGTCCGCTCACGGCGACGCGAGCAGAGCTCTTTCTCGACGCCGTTGCCATTGACGCGCGTTTGCTCAGCGCCGAGGGCAAGTTCAGCCTCGCGGCAGAGCGCATCGAAGAAGCGCAGGAGCGTGCCCACGGTCAGGCCATCGCCGCAGGAGAGTCCGTCCTACGATTACAGTCTTCACGCGCCGAGTGGTGTCTGGCCTACGGAGAGCTCTTTGCGGCCGAGGATGCCTGTACGCGAGCGCTCACCGCATCCAGCAACGTCGACGCCGAGCAGGCTGCCTGCGTCCATGGTTTGCGCGCGGTCGTGCTCTCCCTTCGCGGTTTGCCCAGAGGTGCCGAAAACGAGTTGCTGCTGGCAAGGCAGTTCGAGTCATCCTACCCGAGCCAACGCTCTCGGCTGGCCATCGCTCGCGCTGAGGCTCATCTCGCCCTCGCCCTGGGAGAGTTGGATGCAGCTTGCGATGCGCTGGAGCTCTGCTTCGACTTGGCCAATGAGTCGGGGCTTTTGCTCGACATGTTGGGCGTCGGCGTCAGCCTCATCGACAACCTCATCCGCGACGGCAGAGGTCCACGCGCCCGCAAGCTCATCAGCAAGTGTGAGCGTATGGCCAAAAGCCATGGAGCCCATCACTTTGCACGCCAGATTCAGCTCGCGCAGCAGTACCTGGCAGCAGCCTACCGCGGCGACGAAAGCGCCATGACCGCCTTGCAACACGCACTCGACAGTGCCATCGAAGAGGGAGTCCCCGCCATGATTCTCCGAGCGGCCTCTTTCCTGGCCGAAGCGCTCGAGCGCCAGGGGAAACGAGATGAGGCGGAGCGAGTCATGCAACATGTGCGAGACGTCCGCCAAAGCCGAGGCTATGACGGCGTATAGACACATTCGTTCGTTCTGAGCGTCGCTGCGTAGCGGGCGCGCAAGCAATGTCGAAGTGTCAGCTCCATCGCGAAGCCATCATCCGCTCGTGCAAGGGGTCAGAAAGTCTCGTCGCGCAACGGTGCTTCCTCGCCATCGGCATCAAGTACCAGTACAATCGGCTCGCGTGGCCTCGATTCGAGGCTCTTGTTCTGAATACCCATGCCAGAAACGCCTCGCAGCCATTTCCTGTGTCCCAATTGCGGTGCTGAGTTCTCGCTCAAGACCCGCCGGCTGGCAGTGTTCTGTCCGGACTGTGGCGGTCGTGTAAGCCATGAGAACGCGGCCAAACCGCTCGGTGAGAAGGCTGCTCAGCGCCTCATCCACGATTTCAAGCAGCGGGTTGCGCAAAAGCAGCGCAAGGAGACCCTCGCCGAGCTCGACGCGGAAGAGGTGCCGATTGACAAGGCATCAACGGCCATGGGATGGCGCTACCAAGACCATCTCTTCGTGCCAAAACCAGGCAAGGGCGATGAGGATACCTGGGTCGACGCTACAGCGCCTTCGGCCCTGCCCCCTCAAGCCGAGCATCCCCCGCTGGCCTCTGAACCCAACGAGAACGCCTTTTCCAGAGAGGAGAACCGAACCGAAGTTCGGTCCAAGATCCTGCTCTCCGATGGCAGCAGCCCTGCCCTGTCCGCTGTCTCTTTGCCAGAGCCCCTGGCCTCCCTTCCCGAGGAGATTCCAGACAAACACATCGCGCGGCCAGCCACGGCATCACAGTGGCACCGCGCCGACCAGTACACCTCGCCCTATTTCTCGATGGAGAAGGCAGCGGGGACCACGAAGCAAACGACGACAGAGCCAGGCCCGCCTGCGTCCCATTTGCAGCCCCTGCCCCCTCCACCCGCTGTGCTCGACGAACAGCTCCCTCCTGCTGCTGCACTGCTGAAGGGGAGACGCGCACGCAAGCATCGGCCGGTGGACAGCAAGCCCCTGGGAATCGATGCGCCACGCGCAGGCTCACGGCTGATCTTCGATCCCCCAGCAGCGCAGCTCACTACTCCCGAAGGGTGGAACGAGCCCACCAGCCCTCAGGTCATCGCCCCGCCTCAAGAAAGCGTCGTCGCGGTCCCGAGCAGCGAGCTGGGCCCAACCCTGCTGCTCGACGAGAAGGACACCCTCGTTGACCCCGCGCCCCTTGACGCTCCGCGCAGCTCTCGCCCCACCATGAGAGCGCTGCCAACGGTGCAAAAGACAACGCTCGCCACAGAAAGCAAGGCTCCCGACGACCTGGAAGTGGAACGAAGCGCACTCCCCTCTGCCGAATCAACGAACACCGATGCCCTCCACCGCTCCACCTCTTCAGAGCTTGGGGGGATAGACCAAGCGCCCGGACGCCAGGAGCAAGGCGAGCAGAGCTGCCTCGAAGCCCCTAGCCCACAGCCCACTCCGAGCGTCGCCCAAGCCCCTACGGCATTTGACGGCTCGAGCGAAGTCTCCGAAGAGACTCCGCCCCGCTCTGCTGCCCTCGCCTCAGCACAGCCGGAGCTTGAAACACTTCCCCCTGCCGTCTTCGCGCACGCCACCGGCCATCAGCGTTCCTACGCGGGACTCGTGCTGGTGCTCGTTGCTGTGCTGCTGCTTGTCGCGGGTCTTGCGCTCGCCCTGAGTGGACAACAACAGGCGCAGGTACCGGCGGAGGTGGAGCCCAGCCCCGCTTTGGATATCGAGGCGCCTCGGGCGCGGCTAGGATTTGCCGCCGCCATCGCCTATAGTCGCAGCACGCTTCTTGCGCTGAGCTCTGCAGAGGCCATCGCACAGCGCTGTGTAGAGCAAGCAGAGCAAGCCTTCGAAGCTGGAGACAACGAGAGCGCCTCTGTTTGGCTTGGACACGCCCACCTGCTTGCGCCGCCATCGGCGGAGAGTCTCGAGTTGCAGGCAGAGCTGTTGCTTGCTGCCAAACAATTCGACGCGGCTCGGCAGGCGCTTCGGTCCCAACGTCTGAGCACTCCCGAGCTGGAGCTTCTCTTCGAGCGCAGCTTTGACGAGGATCCTCGTTTTGCGCCCCCTGTCTACACGCTCTCACGCCGAGAGCTCTCAGCCATCCGCTCCCTCGGCGGTGGCTCCACCATTACTCTTCGCTTCAAGTCTGGTCGTGACACCAGCGCAGCGTTCAAACCCCATCAGTCGCGCCGCCAATCGAACTATCGTTCCGAGATCGCCGCTTGGAGGCTCTGCGAGCTGCTGGACTGTAGCTTTGCCATCCCCTACAACCGACCGGTACGGCTGACGAAGTCCGATTTCTTGCAGCTCTATCAAAACGGAGCCGACGCGAGCCAGCTCGCCTACGCCGAGAACTTCGTCGATCTCCTCTATCAACTCGAAGGCGGCACCTGGTACCTCTATGGGACGGAGAAGGAGTGGGTCCCTGTCTTCACGCAGTTCCCCATCGAGCTCGAAGAGGTGTGGCAACCTTGGTTGGTGCTGACAGGTGCTCCGGAGCTGCTCGAAGCGCCGCTCGACAAGGCCCTCGCACCCCTCTTCGCCGACCGAAGCCTGGCCAAGAAGGCCGAGAAAGTCATGGAGCTCAGTGAAGCCACGGACACCAGAGGCCTTGCTGGCCAGATCAGTGACATCCTTCTCTTCGACTACCTCGTCGGAAACTGGGATCGCTTCAGCACCGTGAAGGATTGGTGGGGAACGAACTGCCAGTTCGCTGCAGGGCAAATCGTCTCCATCGACAATGGGGCCGCCTTCCCCAACTTCGCGAACAAGAAGGTCAAGAGTAAGTTCGAGATGGTCGAACGTTTCCGGACATCCATGGTCCGTGAGCTTCGCGCGCTGGACAAGGAGCGCACCCTCGCACGTCTCTTCCCAGATGCCAGCAAACGAGAGCAGGAAATGTTCGAGCAGTTTTGGACCCAGCGCGAGCTCGCGCTGGCACGTATCGACGCCCTCATCGCTCAGCACGGCGAGTCATCGGTGCTCTACTTCGACTGAGCTCCCTCGGCATGCCTTTGATTTGTCTTTGTGGGGCGCTGCCCCACGCCCCACCAAAGGGCTCACCCTTTGGAACGCGAAGCCAGGAGGCGAAGCGTCGCTGCAAAGCAAGCCCGAAGGGTGCGTGCCAAGGATGGCACGCGACAATCCCCTTCTTTTTGATATCGATTGCCGACCACTCTTGATGCTCACACTCAGCTAACGCTCAACAGCTCGGGGAGTCTATCCGTGCCCTTCGCTCACTTTCGATGGCGTTCGCTCAGGCTCGGCTATTGTTCCCTCACGATGCCCCGTGGGGATGGACTGCCCAGGGTTCGCTTTCGATTGCACCAGGCCGGCCTCTTGCTCTGTTTTCTCGCCACAGCGTTGCAGCCCGCTTGTTTTGCCCGCAACGCCGCTGAGGGGCACTTCATCGAGGCCGAGCAGAGCGGTCGATATTCCACCTATTCCACCTCCAACGAGCTAGACAGAATACACCTGTTTCGTCTCAACCTGCGCCAGTTCGACGAGGACATCGGCGGCACCGTCGAACTTTTTCGAGTTGGGCGCTACGCGACCTTCGAGCTCGAACCCAAGGTCATCACCAACCCCGCGCAAAACTACTTCTGTACTCGCCTCGATCGCGGTATCTCCAAGGGTGACGAGATGACGGCCGAGTATCGAGATCAACTGAACAGACGGTGGCGCTTCGTCGCGCGCATCGTCGATGATGGGGAGCAGCTCGAGGGCAAACTCGAGCGGCTTGCGGCCAATGGCGAGGTGGTCGAAGTCAATGAGGAGGCGGCGCTCAGTCGCATCCTCTTGCCGGAGGATGAGCGTTATTACCGTGAAGAAGGCAGCATCGACTTCGGCCAACTGCGCTTTCAGCGACAGTCTGAGAGCGTCAATGAGGAACAACTCGATTGCGCGTTGCTCGAGTTGAGCAACCCCATCGAGCTCGTCCTCCCACCAGAGCTACTCGGAGAGCTGCAAGACCGTCGGGTGCGTGCCGCGATCGTGATGACCAAGGCAGAGGTCAGCAGTGACGTCGACAACCCACTGCGGGGCATCTTTCGCAAAGAGTTTATCAGCGCGGCCATGGAACCCTTTGACGTTCTCGACGACACCCGAAGCATCCTGTTGCGCCGCAAGCCAGAGCTGCTCGTCGACACACCGAGAGGTATTGGGCTGGCCACGGTGGTGCTCTTCGAGGACCTACCGAGCCCCGAAGGAAGCTGTTCGAATGGTGACTGCAACGATCGATGGGACAACCTACTCGACGACCAGACCAACGAACCGGTGCTGGGCTACGTGCCCAACAAAGTCTTGATCTATAATGAGGATACCGAGGAGATTGGGGTCGCAGCGCGCAACCCCCAGGGCACTGCACAGCCCCAGGCGCTGTTCGCAGAGAGCGATCGCGTGCAGGGCTGGGCCGCCTATGGGTTCTATGGCAGCAGCATTCTTGTGGCCAGAGAAAAACTTATGATTATTCAGAATTTACAGCCTTCCCCTGCAGACTCTGAGGTCCTCATGGAGGTGATGCCGCCCGCTTGTCGGCTCTGCTATTCACCGAGCACGTCGGACACTGCCGAATGTGCAGACTGCCCCCCCATCTTGCCCTTGCTTTACCTGTAGCAGCATGCCCCTACCCCTGCATATTGCCTTCGTTGATTCGCTTTCGATTGCATTCGCTCGCTCTCGGGTGCCGACCTCGCTCGATGACTCGCGAGGATGGAGCACCCTTCGCTCGCTTTCGATTGCATTCGCTCGCTCTCGGGTACCGACCTCGCTCGATGACTCGCGAGGATGGAGCACCCTTCGCTCGCTTTCGATTGCATCGCATCGAGCCTGGCTACGCCATCTCCAAAGGTGCTGCTCTGAGCTGAGCCGGGCAATGGCGGCCATCCTCGCCCTTTGCGCGCTGCTCTGGACGAGCGCTCCGGTGGCGCAGACGCTCCCGGAGGATGAGGCCGTCGAAGACTACGAACGCCACCGCGCATTGCTGCTCCCGGAGAGACTCCCACTCTACCTCCATCCTGATGCTCCTCCTTTCGTCGGCGCACTCAACACCAGCGCGATTTACGATGCGGTGCGTCGTCATCTGCGCCAACAGCCATACCTCGAGATGCTCCCGAGCTCTGAAGCGCTGCAGCTACTTCGCACGAGCCGCAGTGACATTGCTCAGGCCCTCGCAGACGCGACGGTCGATCTGGGACACGGCAAGAGCCACTTCTTCGGCTTCAACATCGAAGCTGCCATCGACACCCTGCAGCGAGTGTTGCTGAGCTACGAGAGAGGCTTTGGCGAGTTCACAGCCGCCGAAGAGTACGCACAGGCACAGCAGTTCCTGGCCTATGCCCTCATGGAGCGGGCGGCTGAGCAAGGTTCGACAGACGACACCAGCCTCGCCAGAAAGGCTTTCCAAGAGATGATCCGGCTCGCCCCTCACATCGTCCTTGATCCCGATCGTCAACCTCCTGAACGCGTCGCCCTCTATGACGAGGCGAGACACCTCTTTCTGGACACACCTGCGCTGCGCCGCAGCTCGCCTGAACGCGCGCGCGCCATCTGCTCATTGCTGGATATCGAACTCTTGCTCGTGCCGCGCTTGGTCCAAGCTCCGGACACCTCGCTGCGTTTTGAACTCGACATCTATGAATACGAAACCGACGAAATGAGCAGCGTCGACGTCAGCATCCCCCTGGGTGCCGATGTCAACCCCACAGAGGCCGTCATCGAGGCCGCCGACGCCCTGCTCTCGCGACATATCTGCTGCATCATGCCGAAGCCTGCGCCACCAGAGCCCGAGCTCGATCTAGGGCTCGGGCTGTCACTCGACATGGGCTTTCTCTACTTCATCTTCCTCGAGAGCCCGACAAGCACCCTCTTCGACAACATGGGTGGCTACTTCCGAGTCAGCTACAGCATTTCCGAGTACTTCTTCGTCACCGGTCGGCTCGCCCTCAGCTTCAGCGGGAGAGACCGGGAAGGCGATCTGCAGTCCACCTTCAACACCTTCCGTGCTTCTCTCAACGCTGGCATCGCCAAAGACTTCGGCTGGATTCGCCTGTTCTTTTCGTCTGGAGTAGAACTCGCCAAGACCAGTGCCTTCGCGGTCAGCAACAACATCGTCTGCAAAGTCTACGGCATCGACGATCCGTTCTGCCCAGCGAAAGACGTACGGCACTATGACATCGACCTGCTCGTGGGGCTCGATGCCAGTCTCGGCTTCGCAATCGGCATCGATCAGGTCTTCCTGCTCGGCCAATTGCAGAGCGCCTTCTACGTGCTGCCCATCGACGAGGGCAAAGAGCTCAACTTTCCGCTGGGCTTCGACGTCGCCCTGCAGTACCGCTTCTAGGAAGCAATCCGAGAAGGCCCACACGCAGGTGCGCCCCTACAACTTGGGGGAACAGACCAAGCGCCCAATCGACAAGAAGTCGTAGCCAGGATGGCAAAGACTCGCTGCGAAGCAAGCCCGAAGGGTGCGCGCCATGGACGGCACGCAACAGCAACCGGTAATTCGGTCGCGTTCGTTGGCGCATGGCGCTGCAACCCCGCTTCGACGCGGCTGAATTGCCGTGTTGGACATGCCCGCCTACCGTCGAGGCGTGGTCCGTCAGAGTA
>JAVFAO010000115.1:2941-16954 GCA_034002465.1 Myxococcota bacterium | reverse complement strand
GATGGCACGCAACAACTCAGCGAGCAGCACCGTGCCCAATCCATGACGCAGCAAGGCCTGCCCGAGCTGCTCTGCCTGCGCGCGAAAGGCACCTGCCTTGGAAACCAGGAACGTCAGCGCTGCAGTCTTGGGCAACTCACGCAGATAGCCTGCCGGCGAGCAGAGCGCTGCTGCGATCTGCTCCGCATCCAGTGTCTGACCGAGCTGCAACCCATGAAGCTCGGCAAAGAGCGCAGACCGATGCACCCAACGCTCGTCGAGCGCAGCGCCAAGCACATCGGCACCCACCACCAACACCACCAGCTCGGCACAGGGCGAGACCACGGGCTCCCATGCAGCGTGTGCCTTCAGTGACCGACCTGCAGACCCATCCGCTTCGATCAACACGTGACCGGACCACTGAGAATACACAGCGTCCAGGCTCTCGAGACAGAAGCCCTGCACCTTGGTCTTGCCTTCCCCCGGCCCTATCTGCGCCCACGGCTCCACCTCATCCAGCGCGCTCTGCAAAGTGTTCACGCGCCGCGCCGCCGCCGTCGTGTGGCCCTGTCGTGCGCGCAGCAGCTCGAGCAGGGCCGCCTGAGTCGGCACCAGATAGAGCCCATGTGGAGGGGCGAAGATGCGGGTGCTCGTGCTCGTCAGCACGTCTCGTGACTGCAGCAGCGCGGCCTGTGCCAGGGCATACATGGCCGAGGTCTTGCCGCCGCCACCGATGAGGTAAACGTAGCGGTGCCGAGCCAGCTCGAAAGCGTCCCAGAGGTCTTGGAAGAAGCTGCGCTCCATCTGCCTCACCCAAACAGTATCAGGGCCCGAGTCGTGCCAGGATGGCCTCGAGGACACCACCACTGATGGTGCGGGTCTTGTCCGACAAGGTCGAACAGGCGCGTTGCTCCGCGCGAGGATCGATATCGCCCAATTTGAAGCGCTCGGTCACACTCAGGCCTTCGTGAGCGAGCCCTCTGAGCACGCCTGAGATCGGAGCGCGCACCTCCACCTCACCGACCTGGCAAAGCAGCTCTCCCTGCTCGACCACATCACCAATGCTTCGGTGGTGCCGCAGCACTCCAGCACAGGGGGCACGCAACACCCGCTGCCACGAGTAGCCCCCGATGGAACCAGGGACACCCGTGTCAGGCGCTGCGAAGCCCTGCTCGATGAGCCGCCCCAGATCGTGGCCTCGGTTGGTCTCGATGACCACGTGCACCTCTCTGCCCGCCTCGATACCCGGTCCCAGAGCGATGGTCAGCGGCGCGTCGTCGAGGCGGTTGTCCAGGTTGTATTTGAGCAAGCGCCCGTCCACGATGACATCTGGACGCCAACGTTGGACCAGACTGTCGACCTCTTCCACGATCACCGGCACGAAGTCGAGCGTTTCGTCGCCCAAACGCTGCACCTCCTCGAAGCGACAGCGGCGCGCCTTCACCCCCTCGACACTGCACTCTCCATCGAACACCGCGCGACAGAAGCTGACCCACAGCCGTACCGCCGTGGGTTCGGCGATCTCGCTCATGAGCACCCGAAAACCGCATCGAAACAAGCGATGCGCCGTCCCCGATGCATGCTCACCTGCCCCTTTCACCAGCACCTTCGGCCTGCCCCTGCGTATCGCGCTTCGCCATGCCTCGGGCGTGTCCACATCAACGAGCACAGCATCATCCTCCACCTCGACCTCCTCGAGCTCATGCGCCTGCTCTCGCAGCAATGAACGCGCACCCACATCACCGCGCAACGACAGCAAAGCCTGGCGCCAACGTGCGTCGATGAGCACCGGATGTCCCCGGCGGCCCCTGCTGGTCGGGAGCACGATCCCTCGTCCCTTGTCCAGCCAGCGCTGCACCAATCGACGCAGCAAGGGCTCATCTAAGCACGGCATATCGGCGAAGCCAATCACGAAAAGACGCGCATCCGCGGGTGCGCTCTGGACGCCCACCCTCAGCGAGCTGGCCATCCCCTCGTCCGGCTCAGGGTTGTAGCACAGCTTCAGCCTCGGGTCCCCTGCCCGCTGCAACACGCGGGCTGCGGCGCTGCGCTGCGCCTCTTGCTCGCTCCCTCGGAGCACCAGGACCACCGTGTCGATGAGGGAACACTGCGTGTAGCAGCGCAAGCTGCGCTCGAGCACGTTCTCGGCGTTCGTGCATCCCTCCACGACCGCGCCGCCCCAGCGCGCAGCGAGCTTGTCGACAGGCACCGCGCTCACAGACTCACTGGGATCAAGCTGCGTCTCCAGAGCGCGCAAAGGCAAGCTTGCCCCGATTGCCCAAACTCGCGCGGACACTGTCGGCCTTTGCATTCGACGCGAGGCACCTGCAGCAAGGACGATGGCGCAGACGCGCTGCGAAGGGACCATTCAGTGAGCCCTGCAGTGGAAAGTCAAATGCGTTCGCTCGCAAGCACCGAGCTCGATGACTCGCGAAGGATATGGTCTTCGTGGGGCGCTGCCCCACACCCCGCCAAAGGGCGAGCCCTTTGGAATCCCTTTTGTTTTCTTGTCTCGATAGGCGAACCAGAGTCAGTCGTGATGTGCGCCAGTGCCGGTGAGCTCCGGTGCGGTCTCGCGATACTCGATGAAGGCCTCGGAGAGGGCCTGGACCTTGGCCATGATCTCGGCGGGCTCTGTGCCGTCGAGGAAGGGTTGTACGACGCCATCCTGCTTGAGCAGACGCCCACGGCAAACCACCGTGTCGACCTCGGAGCCATCGGCGGCCCAGAGCACGTTTTCGACGACGTTGTCGAGGCGCGTGGGGATCATGTTGGGCCGCTCGAGGTCGAGCATCACCCAGTCGGCCTGGCGTCCTGGCGCCAGCTCACCCTGGTTGAAGCGCAGGATCTGGTTGGGCACGACGGTGATCATTTCCAGCAACTGCTGTGACGGCAAGAGGCTGGCGTCCTGATGCAGAGCCTTTTGGTACTGCGCGGCGAGTCGAGCTGCGGCGATGATGTTCTGGTTGTCGGCTGAACCGGAGCCGTCGGTGGAGATGGCCACGCGCACGCCAGCGCGGAGCATATCCATGATGGGCGGCATCCCCGAGCCGAGGATGGTGTTGGCGAGCGGGTTGTGCACAACCGCAGCGTTGTACTCTGCGAGCAACGCAACATCGTTGGGTCCGCAGTTGACCTGATGGGCGAGCACCGTTTCCTGATCGAGGATTCCGATCTCCCTGAAGTATTCTACTGGGGTCAGTCCCGGTTCAATGGCCTCCTTGAACCAAGCGGTGGTCTTGGGCTCCTCGGAGGAGTGAATGTGGAACAGTGTTCCGTGCTCCCGTGCCCACTTCTTCTGTGGGACGAGCACGGCGCGGCTGTTGGAGAAGCACTGATCGGGGCCGGGAACGAACTGAGTGTGCTTGCACTTGGCCTGGATGGCGAGCGACTTCTCGAGGCGCGCGATGGGTGCTTCTGGAGTATCGATGAGCTCGGGGGTGTAGAAGCGATCCTGGCCGCCGATGGCGACGATCATGGTGGTACCGGCGCGCTCGTTGGCCTCGGCGATGTCCTCGAGGTGGTACTTGTTGTGGTTGCAGTGGTGCACCATCGAGGCGGTGATGCCGTAATGGATGTCGCAGATTCGGGCCATCAGGTAGGTGACGAGCTGTGGTGTGAAGCCGAGCTTGGCGCTGAGTTCGTCACGGAACTTGTTGATGAAGCCGGTGTAGGGGTTGACGGCGTGGTCGAGCCAAGCGGTAAGCGGCTCGTCCTTGGCGATGCCGATGATGGGCTGCTCGTGGTCGTGGCCATGCGCCTTGACGAACGCTGGCAGCAGAATCGCATTCTGCATGGGAATACGCTCACCGTCGTGCCGAAGGGCACGACGCGTATTCAAGACACGCAGCTTGTCGCCATACGTATCGAACAGACGACGCTCGACCTCAGGGGTGAACTTGCCAACCTCGTGGAGGGTCTCGCCTACTGCCAACACGTATCCATCTTGAATACGAGCTTGGCGCTCACCAGCGGCGAGGGGGATCACGAAGCGGGCACGACAAACGAGGGGGGTAGACTCAGCGCTCATGCAATTTTTCCCAGGGCTTTGAGGATTTTTTCGGGGGTGAATGGCCAGCTTCGGATCCAGACGCCGGTGGCGTCGTGAATGGCCGCTGCGATCACAGGTGCGGCACCGTTGGTAGAGATTTCGGAGATCGACTTGGCACCGAAGGGACCGAAGGGGTCATCGGTATCGACCAAGACTGCCTTGAAGTCTTTGGGCAGCTCTGCGATCTGCGGCACTTTGTAGTCGACGAAGTTGGGGTTGAGGCAGCGGCCGTTCTCGTCGATGAGCATCTCTTCGTAGAGCGAATGCCCGATGGTCTTGAGCACACCGCCGTAGATCTGGCCGAGGGCGAGCTCGGGGTTGATGGGGGTGCCGGCGTCTTGCAGGGCGTAGTATTTCTCGATGCTGACCTTGCCGGTGCGGGTATCGACGGCGACCTGGCAGAAGTGTGCACCGTAGGGGAAGCTACCCTTGTCGGTGATGAAGTTGGCCGTGGCGGTGAGCTGTCCCTTCCCGGTGCCCGATTGGGTGCGCCGTGCGATGTCCTCGAAGCTGACGCTTCCCGAGCGACCTTTGACGGTAGAGGGGAAGACGAGCTCGAGCTGCTCCACCGGCTCGACGAGCATCTCCGAGGCCTCTTGCAGCAGCAGCTGCTTCATCTTGAACGCAGCATTGCGCGCCGCCCCACCTGAGAAGTAGGTGCCCGAAGATGCGTAGGCGCCCACGTCGAAGGGGGTGACGTCGGTGTCGGCGGCGATGAGGGCGATATCCTCCATGCGGGTACACAGGATTTCGGCGGTCATCTTGACGGTGACCGTGTCTAGCCCGGTCCCGAGGTCCGTGCCACCGGAGAGCAGCATGAAGGTGCCGTCACCAAACATGGTGACCGCAGCGTTGGCGGAGTCCAGGCCTGGCAAGCCAGAGCCTTGCTGGATGATGCACACCCCTTTGCCGCGCTTGATGTCGGGGTCATCACTGGGCTCGGCCTTGCCCCAATCGATCATCTTGGCGCCCTCTTCGAGCGCTGGTCCGAGCCCACAGGTGTAGACCAGCTGTGGGATGCCTTCGCGACCCTCACCGAGGCAGCGGAGGATCTCGAGCATCGAGCCCTCACGGACGCGGTTTTTCTCGAGAAAGGCGAGGTGATCCATGCCCAGCTCGTCGGCGAGCTCGGCGGCGGCGAGCTGCATGGCGAAGGAACCCTGGGGGGCGCCGTAGCCTTGATAAGCACCGGTTGGGGGAATGTTCGAGTAGTAGGTGTGCACCTCGAAGCGCACGTTGTCGCAGAGGAAGAGCGGCAGCGCCTTGGAGCAGGCGTTCATCGGCACGGTCAGGCAGTGTGCGCCATAGGGCCCGGTGTTCGCCTCATTGTCCATGTACATGGCGGTCAATGTGCCGTCTTTCTTGGCGCCGAGCTTGATGCGGAAGCGCATGGGGTGACGGGTACGGGAGGCGATGAACTCCTCTTCGCGAGTGTAGCGGAAGAGGATGTCACGACCAGTGACCCAGGTGCAGTATGCTGCGACCTCCTCGAGCACCATGTCTTGCTTGGCTCCAAAACCGCCACCAACGCGCTCCTTGATCACCCTCAGCTTGTTCTCCGGAATACCGATGATGCGCGCGATGATGCGGCGAACGTGCCAAGGGACCTGGGTGGAGGCATGGATGACGAGGCGCTCGTTGTCCATGCGGGTGTAGACGACGTGGGGCTCGACGGGCGTGCATTGGATCTGGCAGGACTCGTAGACACGCTCGAGGATCACCTCGGCCTCGGCGAAGCCCTTCTCGATGTCACCGATGCCGCCGGACACCGAGGCGGCGAGGTTGCGGTGTGGATCGCCGTGAATGGGGAACTGATAGATGACCTTGCCCTCACGGGGATCGGCGTTCTGGTTGTACGTATCAAGCGTCTCAGGGGCGCCGACCACGTATTCTACGGCGGCCTTGTGAACGCAGGGCGCGCCAGGCGCCTTGGCGTCGTCGATGCTCAGCACTGGCTTGAGGATCTCGTACTCGACCTCGATCAGCTCGAGCGCCTGCTTGGCGATCGCCTCACTCTCGGCGACCACACCGGCGACCCGATCGCCGATGTGTCGCAGCTTCTGGTCGAACATCCGTCGGTCGTAGGGAGAGGGTTCGGGGAAGCCCTGTCCCGCCTGGTTATACCACACCTCCGGCGTATTCAGATACGTCGCAACAAAGACGACACCCGGGAGCGCCTCGGCCTTCGAGGTATCGATGCGCTTGATGTAAGCGTGGGCGTGTGGGCTGGGCAGAATCTTGAGGTGGCAGTGACCTGGCTGCACCCGATCCTCGACGAAGGCGGCGGCACCGCGGGCAAGCGCATAGCCATCGACCTTGCCTTTGGCCTTCCCGACATAGCGCAGCTCCTCGCGAAATTCGGGCGCGAGATAGCCCTGGTAGGCGGGATCCTTGCGCCGCTCGATGGCGATATCGACGGCGTTGTAGATTTGCTCGTAGCCGGTGCAGCGACAGAAGGTGCCCGAGAGCGCGTCGGTGATTTGCTCGCGACTCGGCCGTTCGACCCTGTCGAGCAGCTCCTCGATGGCCAGCAGCATCGCTGGCGTGCAGTAGCCGCACTGGACGATGCCGGCATCGATGAAGGCGGTCTGGAGTGGGCTCAGCTCGCGGGGCTTGCTGCTGAGGCTCTCGACCGTGCGAAGCCGAGCCCCTTCGACCTGTCCGACCCGCAGCAAACAGGTGTTGGCGAGGCGACCGTCGAGGAGCACCGCACAGGCACCACAGGTGCCCTCGCCGTCGCAGCCGTTCTTGACCGAGAGCATGCCCACGCCGCGAAGCGCCTCACGCAAGGAGTCGGTAGGCTCGGCCTGCAGGGTGAGGGGCTTGCCGTTGAGTTGGAGCTTGAATTCCATGGCTATCGTCCTTGCATTCGTTCGCTTTCGGGCACCGACCTCTCGACAGCAGCTATTCCTTCGGAATGTCGAGAGGATGCGTGCCCTTCGCTCACTTTCTGTTGCATGCGTTCGCTTTCGGGCACCGACTTCGCAACAGCGAAAATACCTTCGGAATGTTGCCAGGCGTGCCCTTCGCTCACTTTTTCTCTGCGTTGTTTCGCTCTCGGGCCGCGCCCAATGAGGTGCGGGGAATCTGTGCCCTTCGCTCAGTTCGGGCTTGCTTCGTTGAAGGCCTGGTGCAGCGCGCGGGCACCCAGCACGGCGGCGAGCTGTCGCTTGAAGGCAGCGCTACCGCGATGGTCGGAGATGGGCGTCAAGGGCTGCGCGATCATCGCCTCGAGCTCATCCTGCGCGGGCAGAGCCTGTCCCTCGAGACGGGCCTCCACTTCGCGCAAGCGCAGGCCGTGGGCGGCCACGCCGCCGAGCGCCAGCACCACGTCACGCGCCAGCCCAGCCTCGCGCCTCAGGCCCGCGGCAGCGGTAATGATGGAGAGGTCGTTGGCGGTGCGAGAATGCGCCGCCACGGCGACCTGACGCTCAGGCTGCAACGGCACGATGAAGCGCAATATCAAGCTGCTCGCCTGGGCATCAGACCACTCACAGAGCGGAATGCGCTGCTCTCCGTCGACGGTGGCGAGCTCAACCTCTGCATACAGCGCCAGCAGCGCTGGGAGGAGGTCGGCACAGGCCCGGTTGGAGCCGAGCTGGCCGCCAATGGTGGCGACGTTGCGAATGTTGCGATTCGCCATATGGCTGGCGGCCTGTCGCAAACACGGCGGAACCAGAGAGGACTCGAGCAAGGCCTGCACCCGCACTCTGGCCCCGATGTACAAGGCCGCAGGCTCAGCGCGCAGCTCATCCAAGCCCAGGTTCTGGATATCGATGAGGTGCTCCACATCGATGCGGCTGTGAAGATTGTTCAGCTCGGTGCCTCCCGCCAAGAAGAAGGCTTTGGAGCCGAGCTGCTGCTTGAGCCGCAGTGCATCGGGCAGCGAATGCGGGCGGTGAAATTGGATGCTCATGCGCAACACTCCTTCTGCGCCGACGTTCGAGGGTGCGCGGCGCGCGTTCATAACGGGCAGATGAGTTGACGTGATGGGGAGCTTCTTCACAGGTGCTCGCTCGGGCACGAAGTTCTTGTTGATTGGGCGCTTGGCCTGTTCCCCGAGAACTTGGGGAAGCAGGCCAAGTGCCCAATCGACAAGAAGCTGACTCGGTCAGCAAACCCCTGGATTGCCGGGGGGATAGCTCCCTGTCGCTCACCTCGCTCGAGCCAATGGGCCCCACACCGCGTAGGTGGACCGTGGTCCTCCCACCACTCGAATGCGCCATGGGGCAGCGTAACAATTTCCTGCGTTGGGTCAAGGGCTTTTGGAATCGAAGGGATTCCAAAAGAGCGCATGCTTTGGCGGCAACGCGACGAAACAAGAGGAACGAAGCTGCGCCCGAGCGACCGACGCTTGCCAAGTCATCACCCATCAGAGGGATTTCAAAGGGCGAGCAGAGCCCTCAGCTCGCTCGGCGCTCGTTTCCACGTGTGCTGGCGAAGGAGGCGATCAGCTCGTTCACCCGCTGAGCCTGCTCGAGCATCGGGAAATGAGCGGCGTCCTCGATGATTTCGATACTCGAGCCGGACAGCTCCATCGCCAAGGCCTCACACTGAGGCCACGGGACCAGACCATCCTGTCGGCCCGCGATGATGAGTGAAGGCACCTGCATTCGACGCAATCCGCGCCCAGCCGACCAGGAAGAGCAGGCAAAGAAGTCTGCGCGGCAGACCTCGAGGCTGGGCATCGAAGATGGATGCAAGAGCTTCTCCGAGAGCCTGGCGTTGTGCTGTGGCGCGAAGCACAGCTCGCGCAGCAGCGATGCGAAGGCAGCGCTGCCCTTCTCGAGCTGGGCCAAGAGCAGCGGACTGAAGGCGAAACGAAAGGGGCATGCCACCAGCACCAGGGCACGGATGCGCTGAGGATGGCGCCACGCCAAGTCCAAGGCGAGCGCCGCACCGAGCCCCTGCGCCACCAGAACGAGCTCGCGCTCGAGCTGCTCACAGAGCCGTTGAAGAACACGCAGCAAGTCGTCGAAGTGCTGCGGGGCAGGGCACGGCTCCGAGTCTCCATGTCCGGGCAGCTCGGGGATGATGACGTGGTGGCTGCGGGAGAGCTTCCGCTCTTGTTGCTCCCACAGCTTGGCGCTGGTCCACGCCCCATGAAGCAAGAGAAGTGAGGTCGCGGAGCGGGCTTCGTTCTGTCGAAGCACGAGCTTGCGCCCATCGACGATGAGCTCCTGGCGGCTGACGACCTCGCTCGCCTCATTCACGGGCGGCGCCCTCGGCGCCAGACGAGCAGGCCAAGAACGAGGCTGAGCAGCGCCCATGGCGCGGTGTCCTCGGTCTGTTGATGCAACGCACAGGCACAAGCAGTTCGAGGTCCAGAGGGAGCGAGCTGAGTTTGCGAGGCGAGCGTGCGAAGCTCGTCGCTGATATCCAGCGCAAAGGGCGGCCACTGCCGAAAGCGCTGAAGCCTGTCTCGCTTGCCAAAGTCTGGTGCCAACTCTCGCGCCTCACGGAAGAGCCGAACGGCCTCCTCGGTGTCTCGCTCCTGCTTGAACAGATACAAGCTCACGGCAAGCGCCCCGAAAAGCTCTGCCGACGCCCGGTCCCCTTGTTTGCGCAGCTCGTTCTCCAAAGTCGCCTCTGCATCTTCGAGGAGGCCGTTTGCAGCCTGCGCGAGGCCCAACCTGAGGAGCACATCACGGTACTGAGGGTCCTTCTCGAAGGCGACGCGGAAGGCGTCGAGCGCGGCGGCCTCCCTTTCACAACAGGCCGACTGCGATCTTCCGCAGCTGCCCAAGTCGGCAGCAGCACACCCTTGGAGCGCGTTGGCCATACCCAGCCAATACGAGAGAAAGCCCTCATGCATCTTCTCCTGGCCGGGGGTCGCGCGGAGCTCGGCAATGAACTGCACCGTCTCCTGGTAGCGCTCCATGCCCATCAATGCGCGCACGCGTCCTAGCTTGAGTTCGATGTCGGGATGACGCGCATAGCCGGTCTCGCTCGCCTCCAGCGCTTCTTCGAAGCGCCCTGAACGAATCAGGGCGTCTGTCAGATTGACCCAGAGCAGCGGGTGGCTGGTGCCGTCGGTTATAGTCTTGCGAAAGAGGTCGATGGCAGCCGAGTACTCCCCGGCCTCGGTGTGAACGAAGGCCAAACCAGCAACTGCAGGGATGCTCGTTGGCTCGCTCGCAAGGACGAGCTGATAGCGCTGCTTGGCCTCTTCGAAGCGCTGGGCGGTAGCGAGGATACGCGCCGTCCCAAGCTGCAGGTTGAGGTCGTCTTCGGCCATCTCCGAAGCCTTCAGCAAATAGTCGATGGCCGCGTCTCGGTCACCTCGTTTGCTTGCCAGCACGCCAAGGGCCTTGATGGGTTCGACATGGTTCGGATCCAAGCGAGATGCCTTACTGAGCGCCTTCTCGGCCTGAGCCAAACGTGTCTCGTCGGTCGACAGCACAATCCCCATCAGAAGCCAACCGAACATCCACTCGGGATCATCGGCGATGATGAGCCGCGCAACCGCCTCGGCTTGCGCTTGCCGCCCAGCATTGGCGAGCTTCTGTGCCTCCTCGTAGCGCGCGCGGTTGAGCTCGCTGCTCTCCTTTGCCCAAGCGTCGAGCGCCGGAAACTGCAGGGAGAGCGCGAGCAGCAGCAAGATGCTGAGCCGCAGTCTCTTTGCCGCCCACGGAACAAAGCTCGATGGGTGAGCTGAGCGCAGGCTAGCGCTGCCTGCCGTCGAGGAGGCTCGCTGATCGGACGAACCCGTTCGAAAGCGGCCGAAGGGCACGCATCCTCGCGCCGTTCCGTAAGAAGTAGCGCTTAGGCAAGAGCGCCGCCCAAGAACCAGCGAATACGATTGTGGTGAAGGACAGACCCGATTCAAGTCAAGCTCCTGTCTCGTCTGCGTGCGCGCCCAAGTCCCCCTGGAACTCGCCTTCCTGGGCTTGTACCATCAGCCGCGCTTCGGTAGCAAGGCGTCCCAGCGCTCGCTCGTTCGCAAGACGGACCCAAGTTCACCGATCACCTTCCGCCGCTCGTGCAGCACTCAATGGCCCATTTCCCCGCCTTCCACCGAAGCGAAGACGCGCCTAGGGTTGACGATGGGGGCTGCGAATTGCTATTGAGGGATGGTCGTGATCGCGCGCCGGGGTCGATGCGGAGCGCTCTGTGTTCACTGCCGCTTCTCGACGCAAAGTGCTATTGCGCCCCGGGATCACGCGGTCAGCCCACCAAAGACTCCTCCTGCCCGACTTGGAGCTGGGTTCAAGGTCCTTCGCGCGTATCGACATGCGTTCTGGGTGCTTTCACAAGAATGGGATTCATTGAGTGCTTTTTACCATTGCCTCCATTGTGAAGTTCCTTCTCGGACGCGGGGATGACTCCCAGCTCAAAGGGATTCCCAGCGAGCTGCGCAAGCAAGTGCGAAAGCTCCAGCAGGACGGCGATTTCCTCGCTGCCGGTGAACTGCTTTTCGAATACTCTCAGTACGAAGCAGCCGCAGCTTGTTTCAGCGAAGCAAAGAATCCTGTGCGCGCCGCCGAGTCGCAGGAACTTGCCGGGAATACAGCCCAGGCCATCGCGTTGCACAAGCGCGCTGGCAATCGCCTCAGAGCAGCAGAGCTCCACGCAGAGATGGGCCAGTTCGAAGCCGCCGCCCTCGAGATGCTCAACGCTGGTGCCAAAGATCGTGCCGCCGACTACTTCGCCAAAGGCGGCCAACACCGTCGAGCCGGCGAAATCTACGACGAGCTCGGCCAGCACCTCAAGGCTGCCAAGTCCTACCAGGACGGTAACGACATCCAGCGACAGATGGAGGCCTTCGTCAAAGCCTTCGAACGCGAGTTCGAACTCACACGTGGCAACGTCGCGCTCATGACCGCGGCGCGCGCCATGGCCTCTCAGGCAGCAGAGTTCTTCTCCCGTGACGGCAACGACCTCGACAGAGGTGTTGCCCTCTACATCAAAGCTGGATACCCCCTCGAAGCAGCGAAAGCCTATGCCAACGCAGGCCGATACCTCGAAGCCGGCAAGCTCTACCAAGAGGCAGGCATGCTGCTCGAGGCCGCCTCCACCTTCGAGAGCGTCGGCGAACACGCCCAGGCCGCCCAGTGCCGAGCCCAACAGGCCATGCTCGACGGCAACCCAGAGCTGGCTGCCAACACCCTGATCACCGCCGGACAGTTCGAACGGGCCGCGGACATCTACATCGACCAAAACCAGCTCGCGAAGGCCGCTCAGCTCTTCCAACGGGCCAAGAAACACCAACGCGCCGCCGAGCTTCTCGAGCGGGCGGGTGACCTCGACAAGGCAGCGAAAATCTACGAGACCATCAAGGAGTACAACCGCGCCGCCGAGCTCTTCTCCCGTATCCCCGATCGCCTCTCGGAGCTGCGTGTCTGCAACGCCATGGAGGACTTCTATCGTGCGGGCCGCATCCTCATCCAGCTCGAACGCTTCGAAGAGGCCGTAGAGACGCTGCGCCGAGTCGATCCCAACGACCCCCGCTACGCCGAAGCCATGGAGCTGCAAGGCGACATCCTCGCCCGCAACAAGCTCTTCAAAGCCGCCTTCCTCGCCTATCGCGACGCCTTCGGCGAGGGTGACCCCAACGCTAGCAATATCCAGCTGCTCTACAAAATGGGACGTTGCGCCGAAGGCCAGGGAGAGGTCCAGCACGCCGAAGACATCTACGGCAAGGTCATGCGCGTCGACCCGAGCTACCGAGACATCGGACAGCGCATCGGACGAATCCAAGCCCCTCGCGCCGCCACGCCCGGCACGCCCCCACAGCTCGCCGTGCCCATCGCCTCGGCGGTGCTGCGACGACCCGCCCGCGTCTCCTCGGCACGACTGCCCGCCGTCGGCGTCGCCGAGGCCCCCACTGCAGACCCTGTCGCGCCAGCCATCGCTCGCCCCGCTTCGGGGGGCTTCGATGCCCTCCCAGCCACCGGACCGAAGCGCTACGAGGTCCTCGACGAGATCGCCCGCGGCGGCATGGGCGTCGTCTACCAAGCCCGCGACGCACTGCTCTCGCGCATCGTCGCCTTCAAGGTCCTCTCCTCACAGCTTCGGGACAACGACGTCGCCCGCGAATACTTCATCCGCGAGGCCCGCGCCGCAGCCAACCTCAACCACCCCAACATCGTCACCGTCTACGACGCCGGCGTGCAAGATGGGGAAGCCTTCATGGCGATGGAGTACATCGACGGCTTCACCCTCAAACAGGTCGTCAGCAAAGAGGGACCGCTCCCCGAAAAGCTGATCATCCAGATCCTGCGACATGTCTGCGCTGGCCTCCAATATGCCCACGAACGAGGCGTGGTGCACCGCGACATCAAGAGCGGCAACATCATGATCGCCCGCCAAGACCGACGCGTGAAGATCCTCGACTTCGGGCTCGCCAAGGTGGTCACCGAAGCGCAGCAGGACCACACCCAAGCCATCGGAACACCCTTCTACATGTCGCCCGAGCAGATCCTCGGCAACGAGCTCGACCAACGCAGCGACATCTACAGCCTCGGCGTCACCATCTACGAGCTGATCACCGGCACTGTCCCCTTCTTCAAGGGCGACCTCGCCTACAAGCACGTGCACGAGCAGCCGCCTCCCCCGCGCTCGCTGAACCCCTCCATCAGCACGCTGCTCGAAGGCATCATTCTGAAGTGCATGGAGAAAAGCCCTGCGAATCGGTACCCCAACTGCGCCGATATCAGCCGGGAAATCCGCGGCGTCTGAAGCGCGAGCTTCCCGCCCGCCGACGAAGAAGTGAGCGAAGCGAGGCACGAGTCAGCGTCTGTCGCGGGCGCATCCGATGCGTCTGCGCAGCGCTGTGAGGGTCTCGCAAGAGCGAACGAATGCCAAGAAGTCCCAACGGACAAGAAGTAGGGGCGGACCTGCGTGTCCGCCCTCGTTGGATATGCGCAAGAAGTGGGGTGAACGGGCCAAGCGCCCAGTGGACAAGAAGTAGGGGCGGACCTGTGTGTCCGCCCTCCTTGGATATGCGCAAGAAGTGGGGTGAACGGGCCAAGCGCCCAGTG
>JAVFAO010000115.1:0-2931 GCA_034002465.1 Myxococcota bacterium | reverse complement strand
TTGGATATGCGCAAGAAGTGGGGTGAACGGGCCAAGCGCCCAGTGGACAAGAAGTAGGGGCGGACCTGTGTGTCCGCCCTCCTTGGATATGCGCAAGAAGTGGGGTGAACGGGCCAAGCGCCCAGTGGACAAGAAGTAGGGGCGGACCTGTGTGTCCGCCCTCCTTGGATATGCGCAAGAAGTGGGGTGAACGGGCCAAGCGCCCAGTGGACAAGAAGTAGGGGCGGACCTGTGTGTCCGCCCTCCTTGGATGCGTGCAACGAGTTCAACTGCGGCGAATGGCCAAGGCGTGCACCGGCAGGCCTGACTCCAAACAGTGCCGCTCACGCGTGGAGAGCTGCCAGTTCTCGAATCCTGGCACCGACTCGAGCTCCACCACTTGGTAGCGCGCATCCGCCTCCACCAGCTCCGCGAACTCCCGCATGTACGACAAGACGTCGGTCTTGACGACGATATGGCCTGACGGCAGAAGCAGCCAATGCGCTAGGTCGAGCAGGCTCTGGTCGAGGATGCGCCGCTTCTCGTGCCGCTTCTTCCACCACGGATCGGGAAACAGAATGTAGATCGCCCGCAGCGACGCTTCGCCAAAGAATACCGGCAGCGCCAGCCGGGCATCGGCGTTGAGCACGTGCCCGTTGCTCAGCCCTGCCCGCTCCAGTCGCCGCCGCGCGAGCTCACACAGCCCCTTCTTGAGTTCTAGGCCGTAGACACCTACCTCAGGCCGCGACTGACACAGGCCCTCGAGAAAGCAGCCTCGGTTCGAGCCGATCTCGAGCTCGCTCGCTGGAGGCGGGGGCTGCGCCTCGCGAAGTGCCTCGAGCCGCCGAATCTCGGCGGCGCGATACTTCAGAAAAGACTCGTCAATCCAGGGCCCATAGGGTTTGCGGGCGAGCTCTGTCCAATCGGGATCGACATCGCGCATCGAGCACTCCTTGCTATCGCGTCAGCGTCTGTAGGGCGATCTGGGCGGCGTCGCGGATCGCTTCGCGCAGGACCGCGCCGCTGTGTTGCGGGGGCTGCTGGGGAGATGGGCGCTCGGTCCTCGGCGATGACGGCTCCTCGGCAGTGTCCTCCGCCACGTCACGCAGGGTAGGTGGAAGCTGCTCGGTTCCAAGCTGCGGTGGCGGCGCGACCAGATTGGCAGCGAGCCTGTCTGCGAGCTGTTTGCCAAAGAAGAGCAAGAAGAAGAGCCCCACGATCATCAGCAGCAGCGTCGGGAGCAGGGACTTGGGCTTGGCCGTGGGTCTGGTTCTGCGCTTGCGCATGGCTCCCGCTCTCAGGCGCTCTGCTGCACGGCGAGGAGCTGGTATTCGATACTGCTGGGCGACTTGGCGTTGAGCCGTGGCGTGAGCACGACATCGATCAAGCTGCCCTGCTGCAGGGTGGTCTCGCCCATCGAGAAGCCAATCACCTCGAAGGTGCTGCGTTCATTGCGCACGCGCAGCCGCAAGTGATTGCGCCCCACGACTCGGGCGCGCACCAAGCGCAGCCGGCGAATGACGAAGGCAGGTTCTCGGTTGCCGGCGCCATAGGGACCCAAACCCTCGATGCGGCGCAGCCTCTTGGGACTCAGCTCGCTGAGGTGGAGCTCGGCGTCGATGTGCAAAGTGGGCGTGGGCAGCTCCCGTGGACCGAGCAGGGTGCTGGCGGCGTCCTCGATGCACTGACTGAACTCTGGGATGTTCTCGGCCTTTAGGGTCAAACCGGCGGCAGCGCTGTGGCCCCCGAAATCGACCAAGAGGTGCTCACACATCCGCAGACAATCGAGGATGTTGAAGCCCTCGGGGCTGCGTGCAGAGCCACGAGACTCGGCGTCGGCGGCGGCGATGAGCACCGAGGGACGATGAAAGCGCTCGAGCAGCCGGCTCGCCACGATGCCGAGCACCCCTTGGTGCCACTCATCGCTGGCGACCACCAGCACCCGACGGCCTTCATCGACAGCCATCTGGGCCATCGCGATGGCCTCGTCGAGGATCGAGGCTTCGGTGAGCTGGCGCTGCTCGTTGTACGTCTCCAACGCAGAGGCCAAACCCTGCGCCACGCCGTAGCGGTCGGCGCAGAGCAGCGAGACGCACTGGTTGGGATCGCCCACCCTGCCCGCGGCGTTGAGACGCGGGGCGAGGCGGTAGCAGATGGTGCGCTCGCTGATGGGTTGGCCGTCGGTGTTCACCTTCTCGAGCAGGGCCGCGACGCCACAGCGGCGACGTCGGCGCAAGACCTCGAGGCCAAGGCGCACGAAGACGCGGTTCTCATCGACCAGCGGGACCACGTCGGCGACGGTTCCTAGCGCGACCAAGTCGAGATACTCGAGGAGATTGGGGCCGGCCGTGCGCTCGAGCACGCCAAGCTCTTCGAAATGTCGGCGCAGAGCGAGGACAAAATTGAAAGCCACACCCACCGCTGCCAGCTCGATGAAGGGGAAAGCGCTGCCAACGAGACGCGGATTGATGATGATGGCTTCGGGGAGTCGGTCTGGGAGGGCGTGGTGGTCGACGATGAGGGTATCGATACCCTGCTCGTGCAGCCAGTCGACCTCATGCCAGCTCGAGAGCCCACAATCGGTGGCGATCATGAGCTGCGGCTTTCGCTCGCCGATGGCGGCGGCGATGGCGCGCTCGTTGAAGCCGTGCCCGTGGAGGCGACGTCGCGGAATGAAGTAGCGCACGTCTGCCCCAACACCTTGCAGAAACTGGTAGAGCACGGTGGTGGAGGTGACGCCGTCGACGTCATCGTCCCCGAAGATGACGATGGACTGGCACTCGGCGATGGCCTGGCGCACGCGCAGCACCGCCTGCTCCATGTTGGCGAGCAGGAAGGGATCGTGCAGGTCTTCAAACGAAGGATGTAGATAGCGCCGCGCGGAGTCCACATCTTTGACGCCGCGATTGACGAGGAGGCGAGCGATGAGGGGGTCTGTTGGCAGGCCCTCGA
>JAVFAO010000114.1:0-17001 GCA_034002465.1 Myxococcota bacterium | reverse complement strand
ACGGCTGGTGCGGATCAGGTGCCCACATTTGCGGCACTTGAGTTGCACGACCGGCTTGTCGAGCTTCTCATCGGCGACGACATACTTCGTTCGGCACGAATGGCAGACAATGTTCAATCGCCCATCCTCCAGAGAAACACGCGCAACGAGCCTCGTCAGCCTGGCCGTCTTTCCCCATCATTTTCGGGACCACGCAAGGTTCTCGCAGCGCCGCTCCATCGCAGACGCCAACTCCAGACGCGCCCCTCTCGCTTTCATCATCAGCCGAGGCCGCTCAACTGAGCGCCCACTCGAGTCACCCGGACCAGTCACCGCGTCGCGGCCCCCTGAGCCCATCTGCGCGAGCTCGGGAGCTTGCATGCTAGCACCCCCCTTCGATTCTTGACAAGGCGTTGTTCGCCTCCAGCCTCCTTCCTCTGGCAGATCGTCTCCTCGTCCTTCCCCGTGGAGTTGCCCCTTCTCCGCACTGACAGTAGATTGGGAAGCACGATTGAGCGCCGGCGCCCTCGCCGCGCGCTCCATGTAGGGAAGAACTGCATCGTGAGCGGGCAGTATTTCAAGATCAAAGCAGCAATCGTGAGTCTCTACCTCGCGCTTGTGGTGGGCACAGTGCTCTGGGTGTTCTTGGGCATGCCCAATGAGCTGGTGATGGACTTCAAAGCCGAGCTGAACTCTGTGCCGGGCGACTATGGTGGGCGCCCGGTGGTGGTGGTGGCCAACCGAGGCAACAGCAACTGGCAGAACGTCCGCGTGATCGTCGATGAGCTTTGTGTCTATACCGCGCCAGGGCTCTCGGCCTCGGACCAACTCAACCTCCCGCTCGACGCCTTCGTCAACATCTACACCACGCCAAGGGACTGGAACCGACCACCTTTTGCAAGGTTGAGCCACGCCGAGCAGCTCCTCAGCTCGGCCTGCCCTCTGAGCCAGGTGAGCAGCATCGAACTGCGCTGTGACCAGGGACAGCTCAAAAGCAACGTGAGCTCGCAGTAGCCACGTGGGCCACGAATACGGGCGTCGGGCGCCACCATTGCTCACGAAGGGCAAGAGGAAACTTGCCACCCACTAGCCCGGCGTGAACGTTTCGGGGTCGAGACGCTCAGCTTCATCGTCGACCGCTTCCAAAATCCTGCGTGCCATGTGGTCATGCATCATCAGGCCTCGACGCGTGCTGCGCAGCGAGCGGTCAGAGCCAGGCTCGAGGAGACGCTCCGCGAGCAGGGTCTGCAGACTGGGGGCGAAGCGCGCCTGCCAGGACTGGGGCCAGGCGTCTGGAAAGAGGGGAAGACGCGTGCGCAGCTGCATGAAGATGCGCTCTGCTGCGTGCAGCAATGGGCTCAGGCGTTCGGCCTCGGCAGGGCGCTGCGGTTGCTCGAGGTAGCGCGTCCAATGGATCTGGTTGGCGCGTCGCACAGCATAGCCCTGTTCATCGCGCCAAAGGGAATGGGCGCTGGGTCCGAGCCCAAGGTACTGCGCACCGAGCCAGTAGAGCAGGTTGTGCCGCCCGTGGTGGCCGACTCGGGCGTAGTTGGAAACCTCGTAGTGCTCGAGACTTGGCTCGAGGATGGCTTCGACCTGCTCGTAGCACTCGGCCATCTGTTCCTCGTCGAGGGTGAAGCGCAAGCCACGTTTGAGCTGATGTCCAAAGCGACTGCCTGGCTCGATGGTGAGTGCGTAGGAGGAGATGTGGGGTACGCCGCTGCGCAAGGCGAGGGTGTGGTCACTGATGAAGGACGGCTGGGTCTGGGTAGCGAGGCCGTGGATGAGGTCGACATTGACGCTGTCGAAGCCGGCCTGCAGGGAAGCCTCCAGGACCCGCATGGCCTGCGCACCATCGTGGGCCCTCCCCAGTCTCTGAAGCACCTCATCGTCGAAGGATTGCACCCCCACGGAGAGCCTGTTGAAGCCAAGCGCTCTCAGCTCGCTGAGGCGCTGCGGGTCAAGGTCCTCTGGGTTGGCCTCGAGGCAGAGCTCCTCAGGAGCGTCGCTGCTCGACCTGAAGTGACGCAGCAGCCTGTCGAGCGCTTCGTTGGGTAGCAGGCTAGGTGTCCCGCCACCGAAGTAGACGCTGCGCAGGCGCAAGCCGTGATAGGCTGCGCTACGCGCGTCGAAGTCCCGCCAGACGGCGTCGACATAGGCATCGACGGGAGGCGTTTTTCGGACGACGATGCTGAAGTCACAATAGGGGCATCGTCGCCGACAAAACGGCACATGCACATAGATGCCGTAATCTCGCTGCGGGTCGCAGTCCCAGCTCACAGGAGAGGGGCGCTACTTGATCTTGCCTTCTTTGAAGAAGACATGCTTGCGCGCGACCGGATCGTACTTCTTCATGCGGAGCTTGTCGGGCGTCTTTCGCTTGTTCTTGGTGGTGGTGTAGAAGTAGCCGGTGTCGGCCTCGGAGATGAGCTTGATTTTTTCGCGCACGGCCATGCGGGTCCCCCTGCATCTCAATGAAGCGGCGCGCATCGGCGGCTAGGGTCGCCGCAGTGCGCAACGGGCTAGGCGAGATACCGTAGGCGATCGCAGTTGTCAAGCATTGACGCGTATGCAGCGTGTGCATTGCTGGGCAGCACCGATGCGATGGTATTCGTTCGCTCTCGGGCACCGAGCTCTGGACAGCAAGCATTCCTTCGGACTGACGGGAGGATGCGTTCCCTTTGCTCGCTTTCGATTGTTTTGTGAGGGTGTGGCCGTCCATCACTGACTTGATCCGCAGACGATGCTCTGCTAGCGTCTGTGCGTCGCTGGCTGGGGCGATTCAGCGATGGCAACAGGCCCTGGCACCACGTAACTTGGAGGACTAAGAATGCAGCGCAATTCCTTGTGGCGACTCCTGACGGCCCTGCTGGCCGTGGCCCTGCTCGGCGTCGGTTGTGACGACGACCCGGCAACCCAAACGGATACCGACACGACCCCGGATCAGACTGAAACCGACGAGAGCGGGGATGTGACGCCCGATGAGACCCCGGACGAGACGCCTGATGAAGACGTGACGGAGGTACCCGACCAAGACGTTCCCGACGAGCTGCCTGACGACAATGATACGGAGACGGTCGAGTTTTCGTGGCCAGCGACGCCCGAAGCCTACACCTTCGGCAGCACTGTGTACGTGAAAGAGCTGATCATCCCCGCGGTCGAGGACGAGGTTCCCACCTGCTGTCACGATTGGGGCGAAATCTCCAAGGACTACATCGAAGAGGGTTTGGACAACCCGGACAACGCGCTGGCCTCACTGGCCTCTTTGTTGGGCGGTTTGGGCGCCTTCAACGTGCAAGACCAGCTCGATGCGCCGCTGCAAGAGGGTCTGTTCGCGCTGCTGTGGGATCACATCGAGTTCTCCGGGGCCAATGACAATGACTTCTATCTCGCCGGATTCTTTGGCGCTTTCGAAACCGGCACCGATTACGCTGCGGCGTCTTCGGGCGCGGGTCAGTTCACGGTCAACGCGGCTGCTTTCAAGAATGGCACGGGCGAGCCGCTGATCCATTTTGATGGTGCTTCGATGAGCAACGGCGCGATGACGGCCGGACCTTCCCTGTTCCGCTTGCAGCTACCCCTGGGCGCCGTGGTGCTCGACGTCGCCGCCACGGACACGCGCGTCGTTGGTCAAGCCATGGTCGATGCCAACGGCATTACCTATGCGAGCGGCACGCTCGCCGCGTACGTCGAGATTGAAGACGTGATCGAGGCGGTGAACGCGTTCATCCACTCGGATATGTGTGCATGCTTGGGCATGACCGGCGACCTCTATACCTACAACTCCAACGGCACGATCACCGACAACTGCATGGGTCGTGAAGCGGCCGCAGCCGTTTGCACCACCGAAGAGGAGCAGGTTTGCGTGATCCTGGCTGGCGGTGTTTCCGATCCGCTGCCCATCGAGGTGTGTGAGATCCTCCCTGGCTTCCTGACCTCCGTCGCCGACATCGAACTCGACGCGGTGAAGGATGGTTACGAGGCGCTCTCAGTCGGTCTCGAGTGGAGCGGCGTGCCCGCCACCGTGACGGGTCTGAGCGTCGACGAGTGAGGCTACATGCTCCTGGCAGCCAGGAGCTGGGTGCCGAGAACGTGCAGATTCATTGACGCCCGCTAGCCCATTGTGCTGCGGGCGTTTGTTTTTGCTGCCGGCTCTGGCGAAAGGGACGAGCGTTAGTTTTCTAACACTCAGTGGTGCGCGGCACGAGGCAAGTCTAACGCCGAAAAAGTGCGTGCACATTCCCGCAGTGCCTTGGAATCACACAGTGTGTGAAAAAAAACTAGGGACGGAACAGTCATTGCAGATTAGACTCCCGGAGTCGATTGCTGCACGCCCTGCGCGTGCAAGCCAGCATGTCAGCAGTCAGCATGAGGAGAGAGGGATGAAGATGCGTTGGATGGTCAAGCACCTATTCGCCATCGCCCTGCTTGCGTGGGCCACCCCAGCGTGGGCCCAGAGCACCCCGGTCGCGCCCGGTTCCGAGGGTGCCGAGCTCGCGGAGACGACGGTTTCGGCGACCGAAGAGGCAGAGGATAGCAAGGCTTGGAGCGTTGGCGCGAACATGGGTATCTCAATGGGGATTGGGACGCTGGTCTCCGATGAGTATGCGCGGCGTTCGCGGGTGCGCTGGAACCTGGGGCTCAACGGCAGTTACACGATCCCCGTTGTCGACGTGGACGTGGGGCTGAGCACGGGCTTTAGCCAGTGGCTGACCGAGGCCGGTGGCAGTCAGACGGTGCAGGAGTTTCGCTGGAGCGATACCAACCTTGGCTTCAGCCGCAGTATCTACACTATCCCGGTGGTGGACATTGCGATCTCTGGCGGTCTGGATTTCACCATCCCTACCAGCTCCTTTAGCCGCGCTGCTGGCCTTTACACCAGCATCAGCCCGAGCCTGAGCTTCTCTGGCAGCTATGGTCCGCTGTCGGTGAGCTACAGCCTCGCCTATGCGCACAACTTCTACGAGTACACCTCGATGACCTTCGATCCTGCCGATGTCGACATCCTCTCGCGTGGCAGCGGCAACGAGACCATCAGCCGAGACACCGTCGCTCAGGACGGCGTCTTGGGTGAGTTTGGGCTCTACAACCAGTTCAGCATTGCGTATTCGTTCTTGGATGATTTCCGTCTGAGCATTGGCTTCGGCTTCAGCGACGACTGGACCTTCGACAACGGCACCATCACGGAAGAAGACGACTTCACCAGCGAGTACGCCTCGGTGGGACGTGGCCACAGCCAGCGCAGCAACGGCTCGCTGCGCCTCTCCTACTCGCCGCTGCGGCAACTCTCGTTCTCGGCCTCGATGACGAGCAGCCAACCCTGGAAAACGGATGACAACTCGAGCTATCGCTTCCCGTTCATCGATCTCGAGTCTCCAGCGAACAACTTCACCTATTTTGGCCTTGGAGCCAATTTCAACTACTGATCATTGCAGGCGAATTTGACGCGCTTTCACTGACCAACAACAAAGGAGCTCGAGATGAAAAAGCGCTTGGTAGTGAGTTTGATGCTCAGCGCGCTCGCGTTGGGTCTCGGGGGATGCGCCCAGGAAGTGGGCGACATCGACCGAACCCAGCCGAACAAGCTGAGAAAGACGATCTTCAACTCGCAAGACGAATGGTATGTTCGCCAGACCGTCGTCGGCGTCCCGGGTGCTGCCCAGGTTTCCTTCGAGGGATTCGAAGGTGACGTGAGCCGCGTTCGCTTCGACATTCGTGAAGACGTGCTCGTCGCGCGCCGCACCCACGAAGACGTGCTCGGCATCGATACCTCCCTCGAGCCGCCCCTCGACCCCAACGTCAAGCCGGGCCTGAAGTTCAGCACGCCCGACGACTTCATGGGCGCCCCAGTGGCGGCCTTCCCCATCATCAACCATTTCGACGTTCAGCGCGCCTACAACCCCTCCACGGGCGAGCAACAGAACGTCCTCGTGGAGAACAGCTCGGACCGCGTCTGGAACGATCGTGAATACATGCGCGTGAATTGGGGCACGAACATGTTGCTCTCGGCGGACATGCCGATCAACTTCGAGTACAGCCCCGACATCAGCAATCGCCCCGAGTTCTCTTGGTACGAAGACCGCGGCAACTCCACCACCCCCATCTACATCGAGTGCCTCGACAAGCAGACTGGCGAGTTCTATGACTGCGATCCTGACAACCTCGGCGACGACGAGGAAGTGGGCTACATGGAGCTCACCAACACCTACGTCATCGAGCCCGACTGGCTCAGCTGCATCTTCGCCTTCGGCTTCCCGCTCTACGGCGGATTCTGTGGGGCCGAGACCATTACGGTGCGCACGAGCTTCGTCAAGGTCGACGAGGAAGAGCTCAACACCTACGAACCTCGCGTCTACAGCGACAACGAGATGAAGTGGTTCGGCTTCTTCCGAACCGAGCGCTGCACCTATGACCGCCTCTACGGCTGCCGTGACCAGAGCACGCTCTACCTCGCCAATCGCCACAAGATCTGGCAGACCTTCTTCAACGACACCAACGGCAACGGCACCTACGACTACGGTGTGGACGAGTACCTGCCCTACAGCGCCCGTACCCCCCGCCCCATCGTCTACTACTTGACGGACAACGTCCCTGTCGACCTCCTCGACGAGAACCTGCGTATCGCAGACTCCTACAACGAGACCTTCGGCAACATCGTGCGTCAGGTCAACGACCCGAACTACTCCGGCCGCATGTTCTACCTGTGTGCCAACTCGGGCAGTGAAGAAGAGTACACCCGTTACGCGACGGCAGCGGCCGAGCTGACCCAGTACGGCGGCGGCGAGTTCGTCAACTCCGCCAACCACGGCGACTTCGAGGGCCTCTGGGCGCAGCTCCTGAAGGGCTATGATGACGGCGTCTGCAAGCGCCGCAACAAGCACAAGATCCTCGGCGACATGCGCTACAGCTACTTCGCCTGGATCGACCACCCGCAGCAGAATGGCCCCTTGGGCTACGGTCCCAGCTCCGCTGACCCCCTCACTGGTTGGGTCTTCAACGCCGACGCCCACATCTACGGTGGCGATCTCGACTGGTACGCGCAGTACAACGTCGACCTGATCGACCTCGTCAACGGCGATCTCGATCCCCTCGCCTTCGGTTTCGGTGAGAACGTCACGGGTTACCTCGAGGACGCCTACGACCGCTTTGGCATCCCCCACAACGGCTGGGGACACGTCTCCGAGGTCGACACCGCCTCCATCACCCAGAAGGACCTCGACAAACTCAGCAAACACGCCGAGAAGATCGAAGCTGCCTCAGAGCGCCTCAACGATCCTCGCTTCCGCGAAAAGCTCCGCATCGAACCCCATCAGCTCGCCCGCAAGGACGACCGCTACCGCAACACCTGGGAGCGCATGAAGGGCACGCCACTCGACGCCAAACTGCTGCTGCCTGAGATCAAGACGGGTCTCGGCGCTGGCGTGGTCGCCCCCGACGCCGATGTGACCGAGGACGTGGTCGACGCGCTGAGCTTGCGCAAGACCGGTATCGCCACCCCCAACGGCAAGCGCTCCGTGCAATTCGACAAGTCCAGCGAAGACTACTGGGATCGCTTCGATCGTTTCGCCAGCCGCAACATCTACATGGGCGACTTCATGGACGACAACTACCTCGGCTTGGCGATCATGCTGCGCGACAAGTACCAGGGCGAGAGCAACGACCTGACCCGTCGCCTGAAGCTGTGGTACTGGATGCGCGGTTACATCTATGAAGAGGTCACCACGCACGAAGTCGGCCACACCGTGGGTCTGCGCCACAACTTCGAGGGCAGCTACGACTCCATGAGCTTCGATCCCAAGTACTGGGAGATCCGCAACGACACCAACCGACAATTGGCCATCGAAGACGGCAACGCCGCCTGTTCGACCAACTCGGACTGCACCGAGGAGCTCATCCCCGGCGTGAAGAAAGTGTGCTCGAGCGGTGTCTGCCGCACGCCCTGTCCTTCCACCGACGGCGTCTTCATCACCGACGCACACTGCCCGAGCCGTGGGATACTGCCCCGCGACTTCCAGAACCGCATCACCGAATACGCCTACACCTCCATCATGGACTACGGCTACGGTGGAACCAGCCAGACCCACGGCCTCGGCCTCTGGGACAAGGCAGCCCTGCACTACGGCTACGTCGACCTCGTCCACGTCTTCAAGCAAGGCGCCGAGCCCAAGAAGTTCGAGATGGTCGTCGACGCAGACGGCGACATGATCGCTGGCCGCATCGGCACCAGCAGCGAAACCGTCACTGACTTCGACGACATCGAAGTCGTCGCGAAACTGGACGAAGGACAGGAAGAGACCGGCACCGCCAGCGGCGACCTCCTCGACAAGAACCTCAACTACTGGCACTACAGCGTGCTCAACCTGATGTTCGACAACAAGGGCAACGGCGGCATGAGCAAGATGTACGAACGTGAGTACATCCCGCTCTCGGAGTACAATGTCGAGAACCCCACTCGCCTGCGTGTTCCCTACCGTTTCTGCTCCGACGAGTTCAATGGTGCCACTCCGTACTGCCGTGTCTTCGACTCTGGTGCGGACTTCCAGGAACTCATGAATACGCTCACGAACAGCTACGAGTCCTACTACTTCCTCAACAGCTACCGCCGTGGTCGCGCCGGTTGGGGTCTGTGGTTGTGGCCTTACCTGCAACGCCTGCAGAGCCGCTACTTCTCCCCGATGGCCGCGCTCTACCAGCAATGGCTGATCCGCGCCTCCGAGTGGGATGACCTCGATTACTTCTGGCAGATCAACCCCTACGCCGGTCGCTTGAGCCAGGTCGCCTCCGAAGACGGTCTGCGCACCCTGCTCAACGTCCTCAACACCCCGCACCCCGGCACCTACATCAAGTGTACTGCCACCTCCACCGACCCTGATTGCCTCGATTATTCCTTGACCGAGGGAACCGCGGACACCTACATCAACATCTCCAACGACGAGAACTATCGCCTCAACGAGGCTGGTACTCAGGATTGGCTGCGCCTCGCACCGGGCGAGAAAGCCAAGTGGCGCTTCTCTCGCTACGACTACGACAGCGGCTACTACTACTTCCTGCGTTACCAGATCCTGAGCTCGTTCTGGGATCGCTGGGCCGCCTTCATCGCGCTCACCAACCCCGAATACAACGACATCGGTGTTGACTCGAGCTCCGATATCACCGGCTACATGGTCCCCTACTACCTCGTCTACGACTACGAGCTCAGCAAGGTCTTCGGCGGCATGATGACCCAAGACTGGACCAACTTCGCACCCGTGGTCAACGTCCGCTCGCTGGAAGCAGGAAAGAGCTGGCGCGAGGCGATGGAGTACCGCGATCCTCTGGCGACGCCCTCGCAACAGGCCGCCTACCAGAACCCCGCGCGTTACACCACCCTCAACCCCTACCCTGCCTCCTACGGCAACAGCAGCTACAACGACCGCTTCTTCGCAGCCGTCTACGGCATCGCCTTCTTCCAGGTCATGTACGACATGTCCTTCAACCACGCCTCGAACATCAGCATCATCAACGATGCTGGCTTCGGCAGCCTCTTTGCTGACTCCGATGGCGACGGCGCGTACGACATCCAGGAAGGTGAAGGCGACTCCAATGGCGATGGCCTGCCCGACTTCCTCGATCCGGCCACCCAGCCCGAGATGCTCAACCTGATGCCAACCTTCGAGCTCTACAAAGATCCTTTCAACCACAAGGTCTACGCCGCGGTGAACTACACCAACACGCGCAACCCCTTGTACTCGCCCGGCATCAAGATCATCCGCCGCGCGAACCAGCTCAAGAAGGCTTGGCAAGAGGGCAGAATTCAGTCTTGGGAGCTCCAGAACGCACGTGAAGACATGGAAAACATGATGCTCTGTAACAAGGTCTTCTCCGACTTCAACTCCCCAGGCTGGATCGTCGAAGACATGTAATCCACACAGCCGAGCGCTCCCGCGCTCGGCATCCTGCATCCGCAAAGAGCGGCCTCTCGAGGCCGCTCTTTTTCTTTGCTGACTGAGCGCGGGTGCAGCCGGGATTATCTTGGGCCTCCTCCTTCCTTCCTCATGCACTTGGGCCCAGGCTCAGCTTGCTCTATAAACAGGGCTGGCGAGAACCTCGCCTGAGCCATGCCAGGAGCCCCAATGCCCCCCAAAAAGCCCTCAGCAAAAGGGCGAAGCGCCAAAGCCGAATCCAGCCGCAAGCGCCCCAAGTCGAAGAAAAAGACCAAGCGTCAAAGCAGCTTGGCCTGGAAAATCGCGCGCTTCCTCATCCTCGCCAGCCTCCTGCTCAGCGTCCTCGGCGTCGGCGCCGTCAGCGCCGTGCTCTGGTTCTACGCCCGCGATCTGCCTCAGGTCTTCTCCGCCGCCGACTACCACCCCAAGCAGATCACCCGCATCTACGACCGCCATGGAAAACTGCTCGCCGAGCTCTTCGAAGAACGCCGCACCGTCGTCCCGGTCGAGCAGATCCCCGAGCTGATGCGCTACGCCATCATCGCCGCAGAAGACGCCAACTTCTACGAGCACAAAGGCCTCGACTACATCGGCGTGCTGCGCGCCGCGTACACCAACATCCAGCGTGGCAGCTATAGCCACGGCGCGAGCACCCTCACCCAACAGGTGGTCAAGAACCTGCTCCTCACTCCTGAAAAGCAGATCAAGCGTAAGATCCAGGAAGTCCTGCTCGCCAGACAACTCGAAGAGAGCCTCAGCAAAGACGAAATCCTCGCCATCTACCTCAACCACGCGTACTTCGGCCACCGAACCTATGGCATCCAAGAGGCTGCCCGATACTATTTCTCACGCGATGTCGGCGAGCTCGACCTCAGCCAAGCGGCCACCCTAGCCGGGATGGTGCAGAGCCCACAGCGCCTCTCCCCACTCAAACACCTCGAACGCTGCACCGAACGGCGCAATTACGTGCTCGGACAAATGCGCGACAAGGGCTTCATCACCGAAGCCGACTACAGAGAAGCACTCGAAGCGCCCATCGTCGTGCAGCGCCAGGACCCACCTTCCCTCGGCGCAGCCCCCCACTTCGTCGAGCAAGTCAAGAAAATGCTCATCGACGAATACGGCGAGGAGTACCTCTACACCGCAGGTCTCGAAATCTACACCTCCATCGACATCGAGCTGCAATGGCTCGCCGAAGAGGCGCTCAGGAAAGGACTTCGAGAATACGACGCCCGGCATGGGCTGTATCGCCCTCTCGACCCCAAACGTCACAAGCCAGACACCCAAACTGAACGCCTCTTGCCAGGGCAGCGCTACGTCGGCACGGTCACCAGCGCCACCACCGACACGCTCGAGGTGCGCGTCGGAACGTTTACCCTCCCAGTCCAGCTCATCCCGCGCTCACGCGTGCTCGCCACCGGTGATACCCCCAAGGACTGCTTCGAGCCGGGACAGCTCCTCAGCGTCGAGCTGGGCGGCACCGGCGAGAACGGCGAGCCTGTCAATCTCTCACTCTCGCACGGACCAGACGGTGCCATCGTCGTCATTGACCCTCGCTCACGGCACGTGCTCGCCTCGGTGGGCGGCTACCACTACGGACAGTCCCGCTTCGACCGAGCACTGCAAGCACGCCGACAGACCGGCTCCTCGTTCAAGCCGCTCGTCTTCGCAGCAGCCCTCGACGCGCGGCTCATCACGCCTGCCAGCATCATCGATGATGCCCCGAAGGTCTTTCACATACCCGGTCGTTCCGAGCCGTGGTCGCCCCGCAACTTCGATGGCAAGTTCAAAGGCCCGATGAGCGTGCGCGATGCCCTCGCCCAGAGCAGAAACACCGTCGCCGTGGACATCCTGGAGCGGGTCGGACTCGAGCAGGCCATCGACTTCTCACACCGCATTGGGATCACCAGCCCGCTCGTCGAGAACTACACCCTCGCGCTGGGCTCAGCGGACCTGACGCCGGTGGAAATGACCAATGCTTTTGCCACCTTCGCCAGCGGTGGCATGCTTGCTGAGCCCGTCTTCGTCAGCCGCGTTCAGACCGTCGAGGGCGACCTCCTTTACCTTGAGCAGAGCAAGGCTCAACGCGTCATCAGTGAGGACACGGCCTACCTGATCACCAGCCTGCTTCGCTCGGTGGTCACAGACGGCACTGCGCGCGCCGCCCTCGCCAAGTGGGAGCACTTCGCTGCGGGAAAGACGGGCACGACCAACGGCCCCAAAGACACCTGGTTCGTCGGCTACACTCCCTTGCTCGTGGCGGGCGTCTACGTCGGCTATGACGAACCCAGAGAGCTCGGAAAAAAAGAAGGTGGCGGAAAGACCGCGCTGCCCATCTGGGCCGATTTCATGAAGAGCGCCCACCAGAACCGCAGCCCCACCGACTATCCTCGGCCACCCGGCATCATCGAGATCGCCATCGATCCTCGCAACGGGCTGCTCGCGCCACCCGGCATGAAGGGGGCGCGCCGCGAGCTCTTCGCAGCCGGCACCGCCCCTACGCAGACCTCCCCGCTCGATGAGGGCTTGTCCAACAATGATTGGCTGCTGAAGCAGTTCGAGGAGAGCACGCAGGTCGAGAGCCCTCTGCCCGACGAGGCTTCGGGCTCCGACTCCGCACCAGAGCAAGCCCGCCCTGACGGCGCCGCAAGCGATGATTTCTGAGCAAGCGAAGAGCATCGGATGAAGGAAGAGCGCACCACCTATGCACGCATCCCTGACTCCAGGAAACTCCGCACAGCGAGGCTGCGCGTGGTGGACGGTCAGCAGAGCGGCCAGACTTTTCTCATCAACCGCAGCCGAACCTGCATCGGACGCAGTAGCATCAACGAGGTTTGCCTGGATGAGCCACGCATCAGCCTGCGCCACGCAGAAATCGAGTTCAGCGATGGAGAGCTGGTGTTGCGTGATCTCGGCAGCACGAATGGCACCCGCGTGGGCGGGATTCGAATCCGAGAAGTGATCCTCGAGGCAGGCACCCGCTTCAGCGTGGGCAACACGACACTGCAGCTCGAATTGCTCGATGACGTGGTGGAGATTCCTCTCTTCCCCGGCGAGCGCTTCGGCAAGGTGAGCGGTCGGTCATTGGCGATGCGCGAGATCTTTGCCATCGCCGCCAAGATCGCCCCCAGCGAGCTGACGGTGTTGATCACCGGTGAAACGGGCACGGGAAAAGAGCGGCTCGCGCGCTCGATCCATGACGCGAGCCCGCGCGCCTCCAAGCCCTACGTGGTCCTCGATTGCTCTTCGATTCCCAAGGAGCTCGCCGAATCGGTGGTCTTCGGACACGAGCGAGGCTCCTTTACAGGCGCGGTGGCCCAGCATAAGGGCGTCTTCGAGCAAGCCCATGGCGGCACCATCTTTCTCGACGAGATTGGCGAGCTCGACCTGTCGCTGCAGCCCAAGCTTCTGAGGGTATTGGAGAATCGAGAACTTCGCCGAGTCGGTTCAGACCGTATCCAGCACGTCGACGTGCGGCTGATCGCCGCCACCCATCGCGATCTCTCTGCCATGGTCGCCGAGGGCAGTTTCCGCGAGGACCTGTATTTCCGCCTCTCTGTCGTGCAGTGCGAGCTGCCGCCACTGCGCGAACGGCGCGACGACATCGAGCTCCTCGCGCGCGAGCTACTGGAGGCACTGGCCTCACAACGCGCACATGAGGGCTATCGACTGAGTCAGGAGGGCTTGCGGGCTCTGCTCGAGCATCCCTGGCCGGGCAACGTCCGCGAGCTTCGCAACGTCCTAGAGCGCGCCATTTCGCTCACCGACGCCAGCGTCCTCGGTCGCTCGGAGCTGTTTCCCGCGGGGGAGAAGCTCAGCCGTGGGGCCAGAGCGCAACGTGAGCTCGCCCAACGCGAGGGAAGTTCCGAGCTCGATTTGAAGCGACCGTACAAGCTCATCAAACAAGAGGTGGTGGATCGCTTCGAACGGCGCTATCTCTTGGCACTTGCACAAGAGTTCGAAGGCAACCTCTCGAAGGCCTCTCGAGAGGTCGCATTGAGCCGCTACCACCTACGCGAAATGCTGAAGAAACATGGGCTCTTGCACGCGTTTCGCAGAGAGGACTAGGTCGTTGACAGTGTGCGGCGGGCACTCCACCCCATGCATCCTCTTTCCGCGTCTGTGAGCTCTGTGAGCTCGGTCACCTCGACACCTCGCCACTCTTGCGCTAGAACACCGCCGTGATGCACAGCTTGGTTGTGCACACCCTGGAGTGGCCCTTGTTTGCCATACCGTGGATTGCATTCATTGCGCTGATTCTGGTCCTGCTGGCGCTCGACCTCGGTGTCCTCAACCGCAACGCGCACGTCATCGGCACCAAGGAAGCGTTGCGCTGGACCATCTTCTGGGTCGCCCTGGCCTTACTGTTCAGCGTCGCGATCTTTTTCATGTACGAATACCACTGGATGGGTATCGGCATCCACGAAGGCGCCACGGAGAGTGGCTGGCAAGCCACAGAAGAATACATCACCGGCTACTTGATCGAGAAATCGCTGTCGCTGGACAACATTGCTGTCATCGCAATGATCTTCAGCTACTTTTCGATCCCACTCAAGTTTCAGCACCGCATCCTGTTCTGGGGCATCTTGGGTGCCCTGATCATGCGCGGCGCCATGATCCTCGCCGGGACCGCGTTGGTACAGCGCTTCGATTGGGTGCTCTATGTCTTTGCGGTGTTCCTGCTGTATACGGCATACAAGACGGCTTTCGCACATGAGACGAACGCCTCGCTTGCCGACAATCGCATCCTGAAGCTCGCGCGCCGCATCTTCCCAGTGACCAGCGATGTGAGCAGCCTCCATTTCTTCGTCCGTGTCGATGGGAAGCGCGCCGCCACTCCGCTCTTTCTGGCGTTGATCCTGGTGGAGAGCTCCGACGTCATCTTCGCGGTCGACTCCATCCCAGCCATCTTCCTCGTGACCACGGACCCCTTCATCGTCTTCACGTCCAACATCTTCGCCATTCTCGGCCTGCGCTCACTGTATTTCGTGCTCGCCAGTTTGCTCGAACGCTTCAGCTACTTACGCTACAGCGTGACCTTCATCCTGGCCTATGTCGGCGTCAAAATGCTCATTGGCCACCACATCGTCATCCCCGGATGGGTCTCACTCGTGGTCATCACTCTGTCTCTCTCCGTTGGTATCGGCGTGAGCGTGTACAGACTGCGCAAGCATCCCATCGACGCTCCTGCTCCACCCCGCGACTGAGACACGCTGCAAGGACGTCTGCGGCGCCCATCGTTCGCTCCCTTCCCCGTTCAGCGTCGTGCAACGCCTTGGATCCGCGCGCAGTCGCTGCTATGCTGCTGCACGGTGGCGCTTCCGGAGGACGCATGCGTCGATCAACCAACTATCAACCCTTCCTGACTCTGCTCTGTGCTGTGCTGCTCACGTCGAGCATCTGGGGCTGTGCTGACGAGAGCGAGCGCTGCGCGTCACTGCGTCGCAGCATCGAGGCAAAGGAGCGACTGCTCCCTCGCGCCTGTCAGAGCCACATGGATTGTGTGGTGGTCGCCACCCGGCCCGACCATTTCGTCGCCGCAAGCAGCAATGTAGATGATCCCGAGCTCGCGGCGAGTGTCCAATCCTACGGCAGCGAGTGCGAGCAGAGCGAGCCCATCGCCAATGTCTTCGAAGCCAAGTGCTTGATCTATGGGACGGAGGCAAATGGTCTCTGCACTTTGATGTATGGCGACAGCATCATCGACACCGACGATTTCGAGGTGCCAGCCCCCGCCTGTGACTGCGTGGAGCATGCAGATTGCCAAGCCAACGAGCTCTGCCAGGGCGAATGCTACTGCGCTCCACCCTGTTTGGCCGCTTGTCGTCAGGCCCAGAGCTGCGGAGAGAGCAGCCTGGCCAGCCTTGGTCTGGGCACGGATCTACAGACCTGCATCGCCGTCTGTGAAGTCAATCATTTTAACGCCGAGATCCAAACGCGGGCGCGCTGCCTGGCCGAGAGCGATTGCGAGAGCATCTCCGACTGCGTCGTCAGCGACACGCCCTGAGCGCGCTTGCGCTCAGAAGCGAATCGCCACCTTTCCCACATGCTGGCGGTGCTGCAGGTGCTCGAAGGCCATGGGCGCCTCATTGAACGAGAAAACCTGATCGATGACCGGTTCGAGTTGGTGCAATTCGATGGCCCGGTTCATCTCCTCGAAGCTATCTCGGTGACCCACGAGCATGCCTTGGATACGGACCTGGCGCATGATCGCTGGCGTGATGTTGAGCGCAGCTTGCGCGCCAGCGAGCACGCCGATCAACACGATGGTGCCGCCCACCGCCACCGCGCGCAGGCTCTGTTCGAGGCTTCCCCCTCCCCCTAGCTCAACCACCACATCGACGCCGCGCCCTTGCGTCATCTCGGCGATGGCCTTGCCCCAGTTGGGCTGAGCCAGGTAATTGATGACCGCATCAGCGCCCAATTTCTGGACATAGGCCAGCTTCTCGTCGCTGCTCGACAGGACCACCACCCGCGCTCCAAGCATGCGCGCAAACTGGACACAGAAGGTGGCGACGCCGCCAGTCCCCAGAATGGCGACGGTCTGTCCAGCGCGTAGATGGCCATGGTGCACGAGCGCATTCCACGCCGTCAGCCCAGCACAAGGCAGGGCCGCCGCCGCGTGGTCCGTGAGGTGCTGCGGAACCCTGACCACGCCGTCGACGCCCAGGGTCACCATCTCGGCCAAGACACCATCGAGGGGGCCTCCCAACGTGCTGGCCACACGCTCTGGGGTGGGGGGACCCGCAATCCAGTCCTGGAAGAAGGTGCTCACCACCCGCTCACCGACGGTGAATCGCTCCACCCCCGGCCCCACCGCCACGACCTCCCCCACACCGTCCGAGCAGGGGATCAACGGCAACGGCTGACGCGGATTGTATTGGCCGCGAAGCATGAGCAAGTCCCGGTAGTTGACGGAGACCGCCTTCATCCGCAGCAGCAGCTCTCCAGGTCCCGGCATGCGCTCGTCGCCCTGAAAACAGCACTCCGTTTTGCCCGCAAAGCATGCCGAGCCATGGTCGTTCTCGACTTGCGTAGGCTTGAAGGATGAAAGGAGATTCACCGCAGAGGTGAAGATCGGATGGCGGTGAGCGCTGTT
>JAVFAO010000113.1:0-17061 GCA_034002465.1 Myxococcota bacterium | reverse complement strand
CGGCGAGTGATTTGTATGCGCTCGGCGCTACGCTGCTGAACCTGGTCAGCGGCAGGGCGCCACGCGAGTTTTCCTTCGAATCCGGGAGAATCGAGCTACCCGAAGAGCTGCCCATGGCCGCCGGCATGCGCCGCCTGCTCACGGCGCTGCTCGAGCCCGCCCCCAGAGATCGCCCCAAGAGCGCTCGCGATGCCCGCGACCTGCTCCTCGACCCCACACCCGCCACCAGCACCCTGAAGCCAAGCGCCGAGGTGCACGCCTTGGTGCCGCTCAAGGACGCCCTGCCGGCGCTCATCCAGAGCGACGACGACACCCCCATCCTCGTCGATTTGGGGGCGCCCGGCCGCGATCCCGAGGGTCCCCTGCTCCCGGTGTACCGCAACCTGGTGCCTAGCCACATGCGCGCGCTGCAACTGAGCGGCGGCAAGCCCTCCAAGCCCGCAGGCGCCTTGGACGTGCTGCTCTACATCCTGTTGACCCTCTCCTGCATCGGTCTGTGGCCGGTCATCGCCGCAGGTGTGGCCCACTCGCGCAAGAAGAAGCACCACCAACTCTTCGTGGACGGCGTCTTCACCACCGGCAAGCTGGTGGCCACCGGCGGCGGCAACAACGGTGTCTCCAGCCTGACCTATGACTTCGAGGTCGACGGCCAACAGTACCGCGGACAGACCGGCTACCCGCCGCAGGTGGGCAAGTACTTCGGCGTGGGAGACCGGGTGGGCGTACTCTATGACCCAGAGAACCCGCGAAAAAACTGCCTGGTCTTCGCTTGAGAGCGGCCTACGGCACCAGCGCCTTGCGCTTGGGCACCCGCCCGAAGAGCTCCAGCAGCCAGCGGTGGAAGCGGTGGATACCCTTCGGCTGTGCGAACATCAGGATACAGCGCCCGGCGACCACCGATAGGCCCGCCGCCTCAGCACGCTCGACTGCGGCCAGCGATTGCGCCCCTTGCTGCAGCCAAACGCGAGGGATTTTCGCGGCGACGAGCGCGTCGATGAGGCCCTCGCTGACCTTTGGCGGTGTACACAGGATGATCCCATCGACCGGCGGCTCGAGCTCCGCGATGCTGCACACACAGGGATGACCTGCCACCTCGGCGAGCTCGTGGTGAACGAGCTGCAGCGAGTACCCCTGTCTTCGCAAGGTCTGGCGGATGAGGTGACCAAAGCCAGTGCCGCTGCGAGAGACCCCGACGAGGGCCAATCTGCGCTGCACAACGAAGTCTTGGATTCGGTCGAATTCGTCAGGGCTCACGGCTTGCTCTGTTGCAGGCGGCAGCCGGCGAAGAGTCCGGCTGTGGCCTCACCCGCTGTCAGTCAGTGTCAGGCCATGTCAGTGGGCTGTCAGTCAGGGAAGTCGCAGGCCAGCTCGCGTCCGGACGAATAGTAGTAGTCGAGCTCGAAAGTCCCAGATTTCGCTTGCGTTACGGTCACTTTCGCGTAGCCATCGGAGAGCTGGAGAAGGTAGACGTTCTCGCTCATGATGAAACCTGTGGTGCCACTGCCGCCCGTCTTGTAGCTCTCCCCAATCACCGGCTCGCCGCTGTCGTCTCCGTAGCCATCCTCGGGAGCCTCGGTCACTGAGAGGAAGTCCTGCTCGTTGCCGAGATTGATACCCAAGGTGTTGGGCCCCAGGGCGAAGCTCGGAGGTGGAGCCGGGGAGAGCAGCGCGAGGTCGTAGTCAGCGGGCTCGGTGGTGACGTGGGTGTTGTTGGAGAAATCGAGGTAAACCTGCGGCGAACCATGGATATTGAAACTCATGGAGAGGCAATCGCCTGCCACTGCGACATCGCTGTCATGGTCTGCAACGCTTTCATCCTCCTCCCCGTCCACTGCGTCGACGTCGCTGAGCTCCTCGAGCTGCTCTTCGTCCGGGGGTAGGTCGGCGTCGCTTTCGTCTGGCAGCGTATCGACCTCGGCAAGCTCCTCATCTTGTTCATCAGGCAACTCGAGCACATTGTCGGGGCCGTCGTGCTCGTCGAGCTCGGGCGCGTCAATCTCTGGTGCTGGGCTGCTCGGCTCGTCATCACACGCCCAGAGGACCAACGCCAACACCGTCAGCCAGGAGAAGAGAGAGTGTTTCATCGCAGCACTCCGGTCGTTCGCCGCCGCGAACGCTGATTCTGGCGATTCGAGCATGAATGCGCCAGCCCAAACGGCACTTCTGCGCTCGCCTGAGACTTGCCCAGGCGGTCGCCCACTGAAGCCACATCCTACGCGCATTCTTCGAGATTCCCAAGCCAGCCAAGCCAGCCAAGTTTTTCCGATGGTGTTTGCGCAGAGCCGCGACAGACCGCCCCTCTTCGCATGGCCCACAACTTGCTTTGTGGCGGCGCACGTCAGAGCCCATCCCGGAGCTCACGGACACGGCAGAAGCCGTTGAACTTGGAGGTACTATGAGATCGCGTCTGGCTTTCGTTCTAGCAGTATTGGCGCTCTTTGGCTTGGTGGCCTGCGATGATGGTGGCTCGGAGAAGCAGTCGTCTTCGAAGCGCGTGACCACCGTCAGCGGTCAGCTCTCTGCCCCGCAGGGCAAGGGTGACGCGACCACTCAGGTGAAAGCGCAGATGGTGGTGGGTCCCAACAAGGTCTCCGTGCCTGCCAAGATCAATGCGAAGGCCCGTGAATTTGCCTTCACCGACATCCCTGCTGGCGACAAGACGATCCTCATCGACCTCGGCAATGGGCCCCTTCCCGTGAAGTTCCCCAAGGCACAAGGCGCGCAAGCTTGGGCCGCCTTCCTCCCCGATCTCCCCATTCTCGCCAGTGCCCTCGGTGACGCCTCCGAATTCGCGCTCGAGCTCGGCACCATCGAGCTCTCCGATGACGGCACCTACTTCGAAGTTGCCGAAAACTTCTCTCCTTTCAAATTCTTCGACACCAACGGCGACGGCAGCGCCGACTGGATGGATGACGACATCGACGGCGACGGCATCCCCAACGAGGAAGACGAGAGCCCCTTCGGTGACGAGTGGTCGGACTGGAGCTGGGTCGACGAGATCTTGGGCGACTTCGACGAAGACGGCGACGGCATCCCCGACTGGGGCGACGATGACTTTGGCGGCGACTGGTTCGACATGGACGACATCGGTGGCTGGGACTTCTGTGAGCTCGACGACGAAGCCTGCTGGAGCTCGCTGTGTGACGAGAACGATCCCTTCTGCCTCGACGACGCCGACTGGTGCCTCGATTTCCCCAATGATCCCTTCTGTGGCACCACCTGCGCGGTCAACACCGACTGCGAAGCCGGCTGGACCTGTGACGACGGTTTCTGCGTCCCCGTCAGCAGCTCCTGCGATGCTGATGATGACTGCGCGGTGGGCGAGAACTGCGTCGCTGGCGCTTGCGTCCCCGCAAGCAGCGCCTGCGAAGATGACGGCGACTGCATGGCCGGTGAGCACTGCCATATGGGCGCCTGCGTGCCCGACAGCACGGTCTGCACGATGGACAGTGACTGCGCCACTGGCGAGGTCTGCGTATCTGGCGCCTGCATCCCCGACAACATCGAGACCTGCAGCGCTGACATCGACTGCGAAGCTGACGAGGTCTGCGTGAACGGTCTGTGCATCCCCGACAGCGTCGAGACCTGCAGCGCTGACATCGACTGTGAAGCTGGCGAGGTCTGCATGGACGGGATGTGCATCCCCAGCTCGATGACCTGCACCTCCGACTTCGATTGCGAGACGGGTGAGGTTTGCATGGACGGCATGTGCATCCCCGACTCCGTGACCTGCAGCGCCGACGATGACTGTGCCGTTGGCCAAGTTTGCATGAGCGGCATCTGCGTGATCGATTGGTAAGCCCGCGAGTGCCAATCCCGCGAGACCTGCTTTTTCGGCGATGGAGCGCACACTCTCGTCCTGCTCTTCGCCCAAGCTGGGTCCGAGCAGGATGAAGAGCACCGCCAAATACAGGGCGGTGCTCGCTTGTTTTGACTGAGGAGGTGGTTCCTGATGAAAGCACTCCTGTTGTTGATGTTGGTCTGTACGGGATGCGCGACCGTCTCGATGGAAGAATACAGCGCCGGGATGGTGGGCTGTCTCCCCGAGGAAGTGGAGATCACTAACGACACTGGCTATGGTCTCAGTCGAGTGTGGCAGGTAAGCTGTCGTGGCCATCATTTTCTGTGTTCGGCCTCTGGTGGTGAGAACGAGCGCTGTACCGAGCTCGCCGACGAAACCTCCGAGCCCTGACCGCTCGAAGTGAGGCTGCGAGGCCAGGCCTACTCGCTACGCAACAAAACAAAGCCGCGCCGTTGCCCAGCCCCCTGAGAACATGCTACTTTCGTGCGGATGCTTGCGCCGCTTGGGCCCAAGCAGGGGTCCGCACCAACGCAGCCTCAAGGCTTGCGAAGCATGTCTTCTCTTGGAACGGCGAGCCTCGTCACGCATCGTGACCTGGATGCCGTCTTGTCGAATGGGGTGAGAACGTGATCGATCTTCGCTGCTTCACGTACATCGATGTCCTGCAACCTGCCTTTACCAGCTTCATCCAGACCGTGGCGCCAGGCTTTCTGCCCCTCGAAGGTATGGCCGCGCTCATCGTCGAAGTGGCGCCAGGCATGTCGATCAACAGGGTCACTGATCTCTGCCTCAAGGCCACTACCGTCACCGTCGGCATGCAGGTCGTCGAGCGACAATTCGGCATGCTCGAGGTCCACGATCGCGACCAAGGTCAGGTGCGGGCCGCGGGCGAGACCCTGCTGCGGGAGCTCAATCTGAGCGAAACAGATCGGCTCACGCCCAAGATCCTCACCGAGCAGATCATCCACGGCATCGACGGGCACCAGGCCATGCTCATCAACAAAATGCGGCATGGTGACTTCATCATGGAGGGGCAGACCCTCTACGTGCTCGAGTGTCACCCCGCAGGCTACGCCGCCATCGCCGCCAACGAAGCCGAGAAGGCCGCTGAGGTCCGGCTGCTCGAGGTGCAGTTCTTCGGCGCCTTTGGCCGCCTCTACCTGAGCGGCAGCGAGGAGCAGATAAACCAAGCTGCACGCGGCATTCGCGACGCGCTCACCGCCATTCATGGTCGCCCCAACGCTTGAGCGGGTCCAAGCCCCAGTCGCAAGGCTGACACCGCAGGAATAGCCACCACCCTGCCTGGACTTGCATCCCTGCCGACAGCGCTCGCCGCTGCCAAGCTCGCTGCACACCCTCTCGCACAAGGAGCCTCATGGAAAGCGACGTCCGCGTGATCAACGAGCTCGTCCGCAACGAGAGCGCCTTCATCGCCGAGCTCGAAGCCGAGATGGGCAAGGTGGTGGTGGGGCAGAAGCGCATGGTCCAGGCCGCGATGATCGGCCTCTTGACCGGCGGTCATATCCTGCTCGAAGGCGTCCCTGGGCTGGCCAAGACCCTGACCTGTAAGACCCTCTCAGATGCCCTGGACGTCTCCTTCAAACGTATTCAGTTTACTCCCGACCTTCTCCCTGCAGACCTCATTGGAACCATGATCTACCGCCCTGACAGCGGTCAGTTCGTGGTCCGACAGGGGCCTATCTTTGCCAACATCGTGCTCGCCGACGAGATCAACCGCGCCCCTGCAAAGGTGCAGTCCGCGCTGCTCGAGGCCATGCAGGAGCGCCAGGTCAGCATCGGCGACAGCACCTATCGCCTCGAAGAGCCTTTCGTCGTCCTCGCCACCCAAAACCCCATCGAACAGGAGGGCACCTACCCCCTCCCCGAAGCCCAAGTCGACCGCTTCATCATGAAGACCACCGTCGGCTACCCCACTCGCGAAGAAGAACGCCTCATCATGGACCGCATGACCAGCGGATACGCCATGGAGGTGCGCAAAGTGGTCGACGGAGAACGCATCCTGGCCGCACGTAAAGCGGTCTCCCAGGTCTATGTCGACCCCCGGATCAAAGACTATATCGTCGAAATTGTCTTCGCGACCCGCGAGCCTCAGGAATACGGTCTCGGCGACCTCGCAGAAATGATCGAGTACGGCGCAAGCCCTCGCGCCAGCATCTTTTTGACCATGGCCGCCAAAGCGCAGGCCTTCCTCGACCATCGGGGATATGTCACCCCCGAAGACATCAAGGCCATCGGCTACGACGTGCTGCGCCACCGCGTCATCCTCAGCTACGAAGCCGAGGCCGAAGAGCTCTCTTCGGAAGACATCCTACGCCGTGTCTTCGACGTCATCGAAGTCCCCTGAGAGGTCCAAATGCTGCCGCGAGAGCTGATCCGAAAGGTGAGAAAGCTCGAGATCGTCACGCGGCGGCTCGTCAATCAATACCTCGCAGGGCAGTATCACTCCGTATTCAAGGGAAGAGGAATGGACTTCGATGAAGTCCGCCTCTACCAGCCCGGAGACGAGGTCAGACTCATCGACTGGAACGTCTCTGCACGCACCGGAGACATGTACGTCAAGCGCTTCGTCGAAGAGCGCGAGCTCTCGGTCTACCTCCTCGTCGATGCCTCCGCCTCTCTCGGCTTTGGCACCATCGCCCAGAGAAAATGCGAAATCGCGGCAGAAATCGGTGCCCTGCTCGCGTTCTCTGCCATCAAGAACAACGATCAAGTCGCCCTGATCGTGTTCACAGACCAAGTCGAGCTCTTCGTCCCCCTCAAAAAAGGCCGCCGCCACGTGATGCGCATCATCAGCGAGCTCTTGCGCTTCGAGGCACGCTCCAGCGGCACCAACATCGCCGCCGCACTCGATTTCCTCGGCCGCATCTCGCGACGGCGCGGCGTCGCCTTCCTGCTCAGTGACTTCCTCGGTGAGGGCTATCAGCGCGCCCTGCACGCGATGAGCAAACGACACGACCTCATCCCAGTGGTGATCACCGACCCCCTCGAACACACCATGCCCGACATGGGCATCGTCTATTTCGAGGACCCCGAATCCGGAGACTACTACCCCATCGACACCGGCAGCGCCCGCGTGCGCCGCCGCTTCCAGCGCCTCATCGAGGAGCGACAAAACCAACGCGAGCGCGCCTTTCGACGCAGTGACCTAGACTTCGTCGCCATCCGCAGCCACGAACCCTACCTGACGCCCATCGTCAACTACTTCCGACTCCGCGCAGCGAGACGCTGAGCATGCCCACACGCCCACACGCAGAAACTGCGCTCTACGCCACCGTCGCGCTGCTCTTCGCAGCGCTGCTGGCTGTGCCCCACAGCGCCTCGGCCCAAGACGGATGCGCCGTCAAGAGCCTGGGGCTCGATGCGCCGCTGCTCATCGGTCAGCGCCACGAGCTTGTCTTCGAGCTCGATTGCCCCAAAGGCGCTCGCGTCGAGGCGCCAGGCGCGCAGGCCCTCTACTCTTCACGTATCCAGGTGCTCAGCCAGAGCTTGGAGGCAGCTGACGACGGCAAGCTGCGGCTCAGCTACGAGCTCGTGCTCTTTCACCTCGGCAAGTTCTACTTCCCTGCACTCGAGCTCTCGCTGCACACCAGCGATGACCAGGTGAGCAGCTTCATGACCCCCGTCGTCGAGCTCGAGCTGCGCTCGCTGCTCGCCGATTCTCCCGGCGAGCACAAGCTCCGTGAGGCAACACAGAGCTTCGAGGTCATGGAGCCAGACCTGCGCTACGCCTATGGCGCTGCCATTGCTGCCTTTGCTTCACTCCTGCTCATCGGCGGTGTGCTGCTCTGGCGCCGACGACGCGCCGCCATCGCCGCGCAACCTGCGCCCCAGGTGCCCCTCGGCCCTCCTTGGGAGCTTGCCCTCGAACGCCTCAACACCCTCCCCCTCCACCAACACCTCGAGCCCCTCCAGCAGCGAGAGGCCTACTTCGAGCTCTCGGAAATCGTGCGCGAATACCTGGGACGACGCTTCGCCTTCGACGCCCTCGAGCTGACCACCCGAGAGCTGCTCGAGACACTGCAGCAGCAAGCCCTGCCCCGCGGCTTCGACCAACGCAACGTCGACATCCTCCTGCTCGACTGCGATCTGGTGAAGTTCGCCCGCTACCGCGCCCAGCTCGACGAACAGCAACGCGCCCTGGCGGCGGCCCTCAAAATCATCGAGCAGAGCAAGCCAACGCCACAGAGCAAGCCCAGTGATGGCGCGGAGCTGCGCGATGCTGCATGACCTCACGCAAGCATTCCAGGCGCTCTGGCACTACGACTACCTGTACCCCTGGGTGCTCTACTTCCTCTTCGCCCTGATCCCTCTGGCGCTCTGGGAATTCTGGCCGCGCCGCGCCCGACAGGCCACCATGCCCCACCCGCGCCTGAGTGTGCTGAGAGAGGCTGGCTGGAGCTGGCGGATGCCGCTCTTGCCCCTCCCTCGCATGCTTAGACTCGCCGCCTTGGCACTGCTCCTGTTCGCCCTCGCTCGCCCGCAAAGCAGCGAGCGAGAAGAGAAAAGAGTCGAGGGTATCGACATTTTCTTGGTCCTCGACATGTCCGGCTCCATGCAGGCCATCGATCTCAACCTCTCCCAGGTCGAACAGCTGCTCTCGGACGGACACTCGCCCAAAGACCGTTTCGTCACCGCCGTCGAGGTGCTCGACGAGTTCGTGCAGAGCCGCCGCGAGCGCTGCATGGCGCCCGCCGATGACGTCGCAGCCCGCTGCGACCGCATCGGCATGGTGATCTTCGGACGCGATGCCTTCCTCGAGTTTCCCCTCACCTTGGACTACGGCACCATCCTCACCCTGCTCGAGCAACGCGCCCTCAACGACATCGATGGCTCGGGCACCGCCATTGGAAACGCCATCGCCCGCGCCGTCGCAGGGCTTCGTCACTCCAACGCCGAAACCAAAGTGGTCATCATGATCACCGACGGCGACCGCCGCGGCGGTGACATCGCGCCTGCTCAAGGCGCTTCCATGGCCAAACACTTTGGCATCAAGGTCTTCCCCATTCTGGTGGGGCGTGAGGGCCCAACCCTCATCCCCACCGTCCCCGACGCCTACCTGATGCGGCGCAGCTATCATCAGGTAGAATTCCCGGTCAACCCGCAACTGCTCGAGAAGATTGCGTCCATGACCGATGGCAAGTTCTACCGCTCTGGCGACAAACAGAGCCTGCAAAACGACCTCCACGACATCCTCGACCACTTCGAGCGCAGTGAATTCGAAGGTGCCGTCAACGTCTCGAGCAGCGAGCATTTCCGGCCCTATGCCATGGGCGGTCTGCTGCTGCTGCTGCTCGATGCCGCGCTGGGGCTGCTCGTCTTGCGCCGCTTTCCCTAGGTACACCATGCTGTTCAGAACTCTCGGGAACAGGTCAAGTGCCCAATCGACAAGAACTTGGGGGAACAGGTCAAGTGCCCAATCGACAAGAACTTGGGGGAACAGGTCAAGTGCCCAATCGACAAGAAGCTTGTTCCGCTCAGAGGTGAGTCTTGGCTGACGTGTTCATCAAACACTGGGGCAACCCCGACGCGCTGATATGGCTGCTTGCGCTCGCGGCGGTGCTCTATGCCTTCATGCTCTTCGGCTTCTGGAAACGACAGCGCATCGAACGCCTCTCCGCCATGCTCAGTGAGGGGCGCCGGCACGACTGGCGGCGACGCATCTTCGAAGGCCTGGCCCTGACGCTCGGCGCACTCTATGTCGGCGGCGTGTGGCTCGGTGTCAGCCTCATCCCCCTGGGAATCGGGCTACGCTTCATCCTCGGCCTCGGCCTCAGCTTCGTCGCCCTCGTCCCCGCGGCGGTGCTGCTCTGGCTTCTCGAGCGCGCCCTGCTCGGTCGACACAAGCAGAGCGGCGCCATGCCGCTGATGCTGCTACGGCGCTCGAGCCGCAAACAGAGCCTTCGCTTCGGCCTCAGCTTCGTCGCCCTGTGCTTGCTCGTGGTCGCCATCATGCGCCCCCAAGGCGAAGGAAAGACAAGGGAAATCACCCGAAGAGGAATCGACGTCGTCTTCGCCGTCGATCTCTCCAAATCCATGCTCGCCGAGGACATCAAGCCCAGTCGACTGGCCGCCGTCAAAGACGAGATCCGCCTCATCCTCGAGCGCTTGGAAGGTGACCGAGTGGGCTTGGTGCTGTTCTCGACCCTGAGCTTCGTACAGTCACCGCTGACCTCGGATTATGGCGCCATCCGGGTCTACCTCGAGCAGGTGCAGCCCTGGATGATGCCCCACGGCGGCACCGCCGTCGGCCGAGCCGTCGTGGATGGCATCGAGCTGCTCACCGGACGCCCCCTCGCCTGGGACGCGCAGCCACAACCCTCGTCACTCACCCACGCACAAATCATCGTGCTCTTCAGCGACGGCGAGGACCACGAAACCGAGCCCGTCGACGCCGCAAGAGAAGCGCAAAAGCGCGGCATCGCAGTCTTTACCGTCGGCGTCGGCACGGCCGCAGGCGCCGCCATCCCGCAGTTCAGCGAAGATGGGCTGCCATCGGGCGTCATGATTCGCAACGGCGCCCCGGTGCGCACCGCGCTCGCCGAAGAAACCCTCATGAAGATGGCCGCCGTCAGCCAAGGCCGCTACCTCAGCTATTCCGGCCCCGGCTCCGTCGCCAAAGCGCTGGTCGAAGCCATCGACGCCATGGAGAAGAGCGAGCTCGACACCCAGCTCACCCAATCCTACGAAGACTATTTCTACCTCTTCCTCTCCCCCGCAGTGCTGCTGCTGCTGCTCTCGAGCCTGCTCGGCGAACAACGAGGCTCCCGGCGCCCAAAGCCGAGCCAAGGCAAGCCGCGGCGCCCCGTGCGCAGTGCCTCCCAAGCCAGCCTGCTCCTGAGCCTACTCGTGCTGCTCTCGAGCTGCGGCGACGATCGCTGGCAACGCCCTAGCCCCTGGGTGGTAGAAGGCCAAGCCGCCTTCGACAACGGTGACTACGAAGCAGCCATCGAGGCCTACGGCAAAGCCCTCGACGCCCTCCCACAAACCCCTTTCATGGGCTTCGATCCCGCCCTCGCCAGAGCTCAAATAGAATACAACACCGGGGTCGCCGAGCTGCAGCTGGGCCACCTCGAGGAGGCCAAAATTCACCTCGTCCGTGCCCTCGCCTTGCCCCCGGAGGCCCAGGAGCAGCGGGCTTTGGTGCATTTTGCGCTGGGCAATGCGTTCTTCAAGATTGCGGAGCAATCAGAATACGAGGAAGAGGAGCACGCCGTCACCCTCGCATGGTGGCACGAGGCAATGCGAAACTACCGTGCTGCCCTCGAGCTGGATGCCCATTTCGAAGACTCCCGCTTCAACCTCGAGCTCGTGCTCGAGCGCATCTTTCCTCCGTGTCGTCAGTTCGAAGATGCACTCGAGGACAACGACGAGCTGCAGAGCGCAAGTGTCTGGTCCGATGAGCGCGCCGCTCAGAGCTACGTGCTCTGCGGAGGCGACGACGACGTCTTCGTCTTCGAGGCTGGCGGCGACTACCAGGTCCGCGTCGAGCTGAGTCTGCGCAACCTCAGCCAGCGAGCAGAGCGCATGGACGACTCCGCCCGTCTCGACTACGCCGACATCGAGCTCGCCATCCTCGGCCCCGATGGCAACGTCCTCGCCTCCGATCCAGGCCCACCCAAGCCCACCCAACGCCCCGACAAGGAACTCCAGCAAAGCAGCCGTCGCATCGACACGGTCATCCCCTCAGCGCTGCCCGATGGCCCCTTCTACCTGCGCCTTCGCGGACGCGATCGCGCCGAGGCCGAATACCAAGTCCGCCTCGAGCTCACCCCACCCTGCCGCAAGTTCGAGGACAACTTCGAAGAGAATGACCAGCAACAGCAAGCCGCCGCCATCGACGAGGGGCTCTCTCCTGCGTTCATCTGCCCCAACGACGACGACTGGTACATCTTCTCACTCCAAGCCGGCGACTCGGCCTTCCTCGACCTGCAGCCCATCCCCGATGAACGACAGAGAACCGTCAGCCTAGGACTCGACCTGCACCAAGGCGTCAACACCCTCTCGACACAGACCATGTCCGACAAGGACGAACAGAAGCTGCTCAACTTCGAGCTCTTCTACGTCCGCCGCAGCGACAGCTTCAGCTACCGAGTCTGGGGCCTCGAGCAGGCGCAGCAAGGCCTCTACGCCATGCAGCTCTACCACTATGCCGCCTGCCCCGACGACGACGCCTTCGAAGAGAACGACCTCCCCGAACAGGCCGCTGTCCTCGACCCAGCCGAAAAGCAATGGAGATACCTGCGCCTCTGTGACAGCGACCAAGACTGGTACCTCGCCGAGGTGCGCGCGCCCGAAGGGGCAGACCCCATGCAGACCCCGGCGGCAGGTACGCCCGTCGGCTTCCGGGCGAGCGTCGAATACGACCCGCGCTACGGAAACCTACAAATTTTGGCCTATGACCCCGACAGCATGGAGCTCATCGCCGCTGGCGAGGTCAGCAAGTCCGTCACACCGAAAAAGCAGCTCAACAGCCTCGTCTTGCCTGGTGCGCTCCTTGGTGAGAGGATTCTGCTCGAAGTCAGCGGCGATCCCAACTTCTATCACCTGCAGGTCGACAACCCCAACGACCAAAGCCCCAACGAAAACTCACAAGACCAACAAGATCAGCAAGATCAGCAAGATCAGCAGGACCAGCAGGACCAGCAGGACCAACAGGACCAACAGGACCAACAGGACCAACAGGACCAACAGGACCAGCAGGACCAGCAGGACCAGCAAGATCAGCAGGACCAGCAAGACCAGCAGGGAAATGCGGGTGAAGACGAACGCGACCTGGGTGAGCCGCTGAGTCCCGAACAACTGCGGGAACGACGCATGAACGATCTGCTGGATCGGCTAGAGCGGGAAGACCGTAACCTTCCCCTCGAACGCGCAAAGAACGCCGATACGCTGCGCAGTGAGAGCAACCATGATTGGTAAGCTGCCGCGCATGGGCAGCATCGCACTGCTGCTCAGCCTGTCTCTGCTCGCCTCCGCAGCGCAGGCGCAGGATTGGAGCGCCGAAGCCACCATTGTCCCAAGCCTAGGCACGCTCGGGGACGTCTACACCTATCGGATCACCGTCTCGGGTCCAGGCCGTGGACAAGTCGAGCTCGAGCGTGCACCGAACTTCGAACACTTCGTAGAGCTCGGCCGCAGCAGCGCCACCCGTATGGTCGATCGCAACGGGCAGATGAGCACCTTGCGTGAATTCAACTTCCGGCTGATGCCCAACGTGGCAGGCACCCTAGAGCTCGCAGGGGCAGAGATCGACGTTGATGGTGAAATCCTGCGCGTCGCGCCGCTCAGCCTCGAGGTGGACAGCGGCCCCGGCAGCACAGCCCCCCAATCCACGCCAGCCGCTCGCACGACGCTCCCCGTCCCGACGGAAGGCGATGACTACTTCATCGAGGTCAACGCCAGCAAAGCAGAGGTCTATCTGGGAGAGGTCTTCGTGGTGGACTATGTGCTGTATCGTCCATCGTCCTTCATGCCCGATCTGTACGACGTGCAGGAGCCTGATTTCCATGACTTTTTCTCTCAGGACCGAGGCGATGGGCTGCCTCAGCTCAAGAACGTCAACCGTGCGCGACGAAGCTATGCCCGAGAGTACATTCGCAGTTATTGGTTGGCGCCATTGAGCACCGGCACGCTGAACATCGAGCCCATCGCCGCCTCGGTGCCCTCGGAGCTTGGCCTCTTTGGCGGCGGCGCGCGCTGGATTTCGTCGCCAAGCCTTCGGGTCGAGGTGTTGCCGCTTCCACGGCCAATGCCCAAAGGCTTCGATGTCTCCAACGTCGGCCGGGGCTTTCAGCTCGACGCCAGTGCCAGCACCACGGCAGCCGCCCTCGACCAGCTCAAACTCGGTGATTCGGTGAGCATCACCGTGACCCTCAAAGGACGAGGGCTGGTCAACTATGCCCGCCTCAACCCGATTGAACGCGCCGATGGCTTCATGCTCTACGGACCAACCCTCGAAGCGGAGTCGCTCGAGCTCGACGAGGACGAGCTCAGCGGCTCGCGCCGTTTCTCCTACAGCTTCGTCCCGACCCGCGAAGGAGAGCTGCAGATTCCCCCCATTCTCCTCGTGTACTTCGAGCTCGACAGCAAGCGCTACGTCACGCTGCAACAAGGGCCCTGGCCTATCCGTGTCTCCGGCATGGCCGAGAACGCCGACATCGTCCTCGCCCAACAGGCTGCAGCCGCACAGGCTCGAGCAGACGACGAGCTCGCCGCCTTCACCTTGCGCCAAGCCAGACAGGACAGCACGCGCCCAAGCCCGCTGTACCGCTCCACACCGTTTCTGCTCACCCTTCTCGCCATGCCCCTGCTGTATCTCGGCATGCTTGTCGGACTCGCCGTGCTCGCACGGCGCCAACGCTCAGCCCCCAGCCGAAAGGCCGAGCAGGCCTACAAGAACGCCCGTGCACGGCTGCTCAAAGCAAAAAAAGCAACAGAAAACCAGCATGCCGCCGCCGAACTACGAGCTGCCCTCCTCGACTACCTCAGCGATGCGTGGGAACTGCGGGCACGCTCCTCGACGCGCGCTGCACTCGAAGCTCAACTGAAACGCCAAAAGGCGCCGCAAACCGAAGCGCTTAGCGCCTTGCTCGATTGGGCAGAGCGCGAGCGCTACGCACCTTCCTCCCAGGAGACGCCGAGCGGCGCGAGCGAAGCGGCGCAGCAAATCAAGCGAGCACTGCGCTGCCTCGACGAGCTCGAGAAGGCCCGAAGACACCCTCGAAAGTGAAGCAAAGGCACCTTCTCCCCAAACGTCATCGAATGGGCAAACACAAGAGGTCAGCGCTGATGAGGAAGCCATGAAAGCGAGCGAAGCCAGACTCGGGTCAACGCCCCCTGCGAGCGCCGCGACTGGGAGCCATCGCGAATGCCTGGCAAGCAAAGGCGCGATCCCGAAAGCCTTCGTCAGCACGCTCCTCTTCTGCTTGCTCTGCACCCTGCCGTCGCTTGCTGCGGCGCAGACCCCCTCCTTTGATGCGTTGCTCTCACAGAGCCTCGACGCCTTCGAGAAAGGTGAGCTCGAGAACGCCTGGCAGCACGCCTCGACTGCCGCCGAGAGTGGCGCCATCAGCGCGGACTTGGAGTACAATCTCGGTTTGCTATCCCTCTACAGAAAAGACCCGGCCGAAGCAGTCTTGCACCTGGAGAGAAGTCTCGCCTTGGCCCCAGGTGACGAGGAGACGACTGAACTATTGGAATACGCGCGTGAGGAGCTGCTGAAGAGGGTGCTGCGCACGGACTCAGAGCGCAAGCTCACCCAAGGAGAAGCGCAGGCCTTTGTCTGGTGGCGCTTCTTTCATGCTTTCTCTGTCCCGCTGCTGTCTTGGCTACTCTTGCTTTGCTGGAGCGCCGCTTTCTGTCTGCTCATCGTGCGGCGCTTTCTGCGCTCGGAGATGCTGCGAGACCTCGGCTTCGTGCTGATCGTGCTCTCCTTCTTGCTGGCGCTTGGCTCTGCGGGCTTGCTCCTTGGACACGCCTCGAGCGATGACTTTCGGCCAGCCGTACTGCGCGCAGAGGACGCGCAGCTCTTGGATGCCCCGTCCGAGCTCGCGAAGGGCTCACAGCCCGACGATCTCTACCGCGGAGCACTGCTGCAGATTCTCGAGGACCGAGGCGAGTGGGTGCGGGTCGAGCTGGCCGATGGAAGCCAGGGCTGGCTCGCAGCCAAAGACTTGGGGGAGGTGCGCATCGACGTCTTCCCACCCAAGCCCATGCGATAAGCGCTCACCTCATCATTTCGCTGGACTCGCTGGACTCGCTGCGCTCGCTTTCAAAACGACCACGACAGTCCCATTCTGGGGCTGAGGCTCAGACTCATCGAGCTGCGGCCATCGTCGACCAAGCCAAAGACCGCATCGAGCTCGAGCCCAGCTTGTAGCGCAAAGCCCATCCCCAGCGGCGCCGAGAGCTCCAGCAAACCGCCGACGGCTGGATTGAGGATGCGAATACGCTGGCTTTGGAGGTACTGCAGCCCCAGCCACAGCGATGCCTCCCCAACGAGCACCCAGAATGGCTGTCGGTAGCCCATCCGCGCGCCCAAAGCCCAGACCTCCAGCGACGGCGGTGGCTGCAGCACGGTGTGCTCGAGCTCACAGGGATGCGTGGTCCAACTCAGCGTCAAGGCCCAACGCCAGGGGCGATAGTCCAGCGCCAGCTCCCCCCCCAGGCCCGTGCCCAGTCCCCACACTCGCGCATCATCCAGGAACATGAAGCGAAACAGACCAAAGACCAGCAGCGTTGGCCCCGTCAGAGGGCCCCAGGGCGGCGACGCGATCGACGGAGAGCGCTCCTCGACTTGTGAGCGTATCCAGCCGGCAAGCTGAGCGCCCTCCAAGCGCGCCGCGACCTGGGCGCTCTGAAGCCGCACGAAGGAGAGCACCCCCAGCGCTCTGCTCCGTGTCAACACATGACCTGCAATGTGAACAGCCCGCTCGGCGAGCGTCGTTCGAGCGCGCAGCGCAAGCACCATCTGGAGCTGCTCGGGGGAGGCCTCAGGACGCCGGAGCACATAGTCTGGGCGTAGGCTCATGAGGCGCTCGAAGGCCTTCGAGCCCTCTTCCTCCAATCCAAGCGCCCAGTAGCTCAGGCCCAGCAGCTCATAGGCATCGACGAGCTCTTCCTCACTAAGCCAGCTCACCGCATCGGCCTGCACCAGGAGTGGACCGTCGAGCGTCGTCACCACGCACCGCAAATCGAGCTCTGCATAACACTGCTGCGCCTGCAGGTACTGGGCCCGCCAGCGAGACTCGTCTTGTGCGCTCGAGGGTGAGGGCCATGCGCTCCCACTCAAGACAAGCACCACCGCAAGAAGCAGCTGTCTCAGTCCTCGACGCACAGGTTGTCCATTGCAGGGCCGGCTTTGCACGTCTTCTCGAGCCGTTTGACTGTTCGAAGCAATCCCGGTCGGCTTCGCCCCGGCAAGCAAGCGCCGCTGGACTCAGCCACAAAACGAGCAGTCTAACGCAAATCGAGCGCTTGTCCCTAAATCAACGCTCCATCGACGCTTTCTTAGCGGGGGACAGAGTCCCACAATCGTATTCACTTTCACCAACAGCTATCCCCGCAGCGCTTCCTCCAGAGCGCGCCGCACGCGCTCGGCCTCCATGTTCCCTTTCAGCTCACGCATCACCTTTCCCACCAAGACCGAGAAGAGCTTGCTCTCGCCCGACCGAAAGCGGCGCACGAGCCCCTCCTCAGCGGCGAGGACCCGCTCGACCGCAGACTCGAGCAACGAAACG
>JAVFAO010000112.1:0-17120 GCA_034002465.1 Myxococcota bacterium | reverse complement strand
CTCGACGGTAGGCGGGCATGTCCAACACGGCAATTCAGCCGCGTCGAAGCGGGGTTGCAGCGCCATGCGCCAACGAACGCGACCGAATTACCGGTTGCTGTTGCGTGCCATCCCTGGCACGCACCCTCCAGGCTTGCTTCGCAGCGAGTCTCCGCCTCCTGGCTCCGACTTCTCTTTGACGACAGTAGGATAGACAGCAGTTCCGAGATTCAATCCAGAATCGAGCTGCAACATCCTAGAAACACCGCGTTTCTGCCGGAATTGGAGGCCACTACCACGGTTCTCCCCTCCAGAATTTGCTTTCCCCTTGCAACTCGCCTATCTCCACTGCCATCGCTACGACGATGCTTCAGGACTCGAGCCCCGAGAGGCTCATCCACAGACCTGATTCGAAATCGAGAAAAGCATCGTCAAGCACTGGCCCACATTGTCTTTGTACCCTGGTCGCGATTTTCTTCCATTCTCTTGTTGCATCCCTCCGTGAATCGAGGCATGGTCCTGGAGCTGCCACGAACCGCGCTTTTTTGAGCGCGGTCGAGAAGGGCGCTACACTCCTCTTGCCCGCTGGAGCCTCCAACGGGTCCGAGGGTTCATGCGTGTTGCCAAGGATTCGGCGACCCGCGCGCCGCTCGATGCGTGGCTGCAACGAGCCGTCCAGGGAGGAAGTGCATGTCGTTGCCATGGAGCCGAGACCTTTCCGACGTTCTCACTGACGCAAGACGCGAGGCGAGCAGCCAGGGCCTGCCCATGAGCTCCACGCTGCTGCTCTACTCTTTGCTGCGCGTACCCAGTGACGCCGAGCTCTGCTTGCGCTCACAAAGTGTCGAAGAGAGCGCCATCACCAACCTCTCCCCGTCCTTCGACGACGAGAGCCGCCTCTTCGAGCGCTTCTACGAGCGGGCCAACCGACTCGCCGCAAGCGCCCGCCATGAGCAGGTCACCCCCATGCACCTGCTCCACGCCCTCGTCGAAGAGACCCGCTGCGAAGCCCACGGGATGCTCAACGCTCTCGGCGTCGACCTCGAGCTGCTGCGGAAGATGACCATCGGGCACGTGCGCTCCACCCACACGCGCACCCAGACCGTCAGCCACGCCAGCACCCCCAGTCGAGCACACTCGGCCGGCAACATTCGCGCCGTTCCCCGACAAATCGACGTGCACCCCGCCCTCGCCGAGCTCGCCCGCGAAGGTCAACGCCACAGCTCCACCTGGGATCACCCCCTGCTCGATGAAGATCCCGACGACGACGCCTTCCCCATGGTCGCCGAGCTCCCCCCTCCCCCACCTCCCCTGCCCAGCCCTGCACCGCGCCTGAGCCAGCCTTTCCTCTTCGATCCCGAGGAAATGCCACACACACCCACGCGCAGCAACGCGCGCATCGAGCGCCCCCGAACCTCTCCGGGGATGCGCCGACCACACATCCCACCCCCTGCCCCCGAAGAGCTCGCCAAGCGAGAACCCAGCTCCCCTCGCCTGCCACGCGTGACCCAGCGAAGCTCCAAGGAAGTCCAGCAAAAGGCCACCCAAGATCTCGCCGCCAGGCTCGCCCAAAAGAAGCGCGAAGAAGCCCAGCGGCGTTTGCATAACCCAAGCGCCACTCCCATCTTGCGCAAGTCGAGCAAATCCAAGTCCGGCGTCATGCGCCCCGCACCCGGCATCCCAGGCTTCGACCGCTTCCAACTCAATCCCAAAGCCTTCCCCTACCTCGCCAAATTCGGTCGAAACCTCCTCGCCGAAGCCCGAGAGCGACGCCTCGACCCCGTCATCGGCCGCGATGAGGAAATCCGACAGCTCCTCGACGTCCTCAACAAACGCCGCGCCAATAACCCCCTGCTCATCGGTGCCGCCGGCGTCGGCAAAACCGCCATCGTCGAAGGTCTCGCCTGGCAAGCCGCACAACGCGACGTGCCTCCAGGACTCGAAGACCGCACCATCATCGCCCTCGACCTCTGCACTCTGCTCGCTGGCACCCAATTGCGTGGCTCCTTCCAAGAACGCATGGCCGCCATCAAGAAAGAAGTGCTCAAGGGCAACGGACAGATCATCATCTTCCTCGATGAGCTGCACGCCTGGATCGGCGCCGGCTCTGGCGACGCCAGCTCCGATGCCGCCGGCGAGCTGAAGATCGCCCTCGCAAGGGGCGAATTCCCCTGCATCGGCGCAACCACCCCCAAAGAGTTCAAGCGCTTCATCGAAACCGACCCCGCCTTCGAACGACGCTTCGAACTCATCGACGTCAAACCACCCTCCATCGACGACGCCGTCCTCATCATCGACGGCATCATCGACCGCTACGCCCAACACCACCGCGTCCAGTACTCACCCGAAACCATCCAAGCAGCCGTGCGCCTCTCCGAACGCTACATCCCCGAACGCGCCCTGCCCGACAAGGCCATCGGGCTGCTCGACCGCGCTGGCTCCCTCGCCCGACGTCTGCACGCCAACACCGTGCACCCAGAGAACGTCGCCGCCATCGTCTCTGCCCTCGCCAAGGTCCCCATCGAGCGCCTGCTCATGAGCGACAAAGAGAAGTTCCTGCACCTCGACGTCTACCTCAGCGAGCGCCTCATCGGACACCAACGCGTCGTCGACCGCGTCGCCCGCGTCCTGCGCCGAAATCACGCCGGCTTCAACTCGCAACGACCCATCGGAAGCTTCCTCTTCCTCGGCCCCACCGGCGTCGGCAAAACCGAAATGGCCAAGGTCCTCGCCGAGTTCCTCTTCGGCTCCCGCAACGCCATGGTCCGCATCGACATGTCTGAGTTCGGCGAACAACACGCCGTTGCTCGACTCGTCGGCGCACCCCCCGGCTACGTCGGCTTCGACGACGGCGGACAACTCACCGAAGCCATGCGCCGACAACCACACCAGATCGTCCTCCTCGACGAAATCGAGAAAGCTCACCCCGACGTCCTCAATATCCTGCTCCAACTCCTCGACGACGGCAGACTCACCGACGGCAAAGGCCGCACCGTCGACTTCTCCAACGCCCTCGTCATCATGACCAGTAACCTCGGCAGCAGCGAAGCCAGCCACGAAATCCGCAAGAACGTCATTGGCTTCGCCAGCAATGACAGCGTCTCCAAACGAAATGAACAGATCGAGCGCGCCGTCCTCGCCGCCGCTCAGCGCGCCCTGCTCCCAGAGCTCTGGAACCGCATCGAAGACCGCCTCGTCTTCCACCCCCTCGACAAGGAAGACGTGGCCCGCATCGCCGCCCTGCAGCTCGCCGATTCGGCCCAACGACTCGACAAAGAGCGCGACATCCAGCTCGCCTTCGATGACTCCCTCATCGACTTCCTCATCGAACGCGGCGGCTTCGACCCCGCCCTCGGTGCCCGCCCCATGCGCACCACCATCCAAACCTACGTCGAAAGCTCCGTCGCCGACCTCATTTTGCGCGATCAACTCGGGCCCGGTGACTTCGCACGCGTCCTCATCGAAAACGGCGAAGTACAGGTCCTGCGCGAAGACGAAGAGAACGCTGAGCTGCTCGACTGATTCACCACGAGGGCGCGAGAAACGCCGTGAAACACCGCAAATGCGCAGTGCTGCTCGCCATCGGCCTCGCCCTTCTGGTCCTGTTCAGCCTCTCCTTCCACCTCCTGCGAAGGTCGACACCACCCGGCAGAGTCGCCAAGCCCGAAGCTGAACGCAGCCCCAACACGAGCAAGAAAACCCCAGCCAGCGACGAGTCGCAGCGAAACACCACCCGCGACATCGCAGACGAGCCGGCGCAATATCACCCTCCCTCCGAGCAAGCGAAGCGACACGAGCGCGATTCCTCACCCGCGTCGCCCCAATCGAGCAACGACCAGCAGTCAGCGCGCGTCAGCCCTCTGCCTACACCAACACTGCCTCTCGAAAAGCAAGCCGAAGCCGCCGTCCAAGAACGACTTGCCGTGGTTGAGCAGCACCTGCAAGGGATTGCACTCGACACCTTCGACTTCAGCGACGAAGCCAGCTACGCCGTCTACCAAGGCATCGCCCGTGAATTATCGGACCTCGCCAATGAGCTCGAGGAGATTGCCAAGCTCGAGCTGCCCCCAACGCTCATCCTGCGCGCGAAAATTCTGCGCGGCGACGTCTTCATGCGCTTCGCAGAGCAGTGGGAGAAGGCCCGCATCGAGCAATCAGACCCAGACAACGCCCAGGCCCAGCGCGCCTTCGCCGCGCTCGCCCTGGAAGACCGCGGCTACGCGATGGGCCTCTATCAAGAGGCGCTCGACTATGCTGAAACGCAGCAGCTCGACAACGAAGAACTCTGGCGGGTGCGAATTCTGTTGAGAGAATGGACGACCATCGTCAAGTAGCTCGCACGGGTTCAGCGCTCACTTGGGTTTCACTGGCATTGCATTCGTTCGCTCTCGGGCACCGACTCACCCTCGAGCCCGCCGCCAACGCCAGACGAGAAGCAGCGACAACAGCGCTAGCCAAGCACCTGACGGTGCCGAGCGACCAAGCGAACAAGCACCATCGGAAGTCTTCGACTTGGGCTCGAGGTCTGGCCCCTCAGCCTCGAACTCGTCTAACTCCCACTCGACACTGTCCTCAGGCCAGGGGAACACACATTCCGTCGTATTCGGAGGTGGCGAACGGTGCTCGACCCGTACTATCTCCGTATCTTCGAAGCAGCGTTCGAGCTGGCCGAGCTGTAGCCCGTCGATCCTGTGCATGGACAGTGTCGCACAGACTGGAGCGCTCGGTTCAGTCTGCAGTGCCTCAAGCAGTGTCTGCTCGAGAATGGGCGAAACCTGCTGCGTTCCGAGCTGTAGAGAAAAGTAATACCCCTGCGGCCCAGCACCGGCGAGCGAATTGCTCCACTGCATGGCCAGTTCGAAGCGATACTCATACGACTCGATCCAACATTGCATACAGTTCTCGCCCGAACAGCCATCGGTACAGCATTCGCTGTGCTCGAGCTCCTTCTCCTGCAAGGTTGCGGTGTCAAGCTCGAGCTGCGCGGGCAGGCTCAGCGCTTGCTCCCCTGTGGTCACCCTGAACGACCCAGAGAAGCTAGAGATATCATACACAAAGCTGACGTCGACCTGATAGCTCGTAGAGGCTAACAGCGGCTCAGAGGGCACCCAGAAGCCCTCGGTGAATCCCGAACCATCTGGATAGCGCACGAAGCTCCCCTGAGCGACTACCGGCGCAGACTCCTGTCCAGTCCAGACCACGATTTCGGTGTGCCCCGTGTTGCACAGACTGTGTTCGCTGCGAACAGGAATCGGAATCGGCGCATCCAGCGGGTGAGCCACAAGGTCTTGGAAGGAAGGATACCAGGTGCATTCTTCGAGCACTGCGTATGCAGGCAGAGACAACACCGAAGCCAGACTCACAAAGGACACCATGACACACCATCGCATCGCCAACTCCTTTGCCACAAGCAATAGCACGCTCTCGAAGCGCGCCACCAAGACTTGGAGCCTCGCTCCTCGTCGTTTCGCTACAGGCACACTTCACTCCGTTCTTGAGAGAAAAGCAACCGCGCCTCGCAACCCATGTCCTGGCAAAGTGATTTCGGAGCTTTCGGCGCGAACACCCACGTTCGGCACGAACACCTGCTCCTCGAGCCCGGCCCTTCGCCAACTCACCCTGGCGCTCGTGGATGGCAACGACTAAATTGCATTCGTTCGCTCGAGGGCAGCGACCTCTCGACAGCGGCAATGCCTTCGGAATGTCGAGAGGATGCGTACCCCTCGCTCACTTTCGATTCTAGCGCGCCGCCACCGTCTGCCTGCGCTCTTCGGCGGCGGTCCCAGCCAACTGCACAGGAAGACTGATGAACGTGAGCTATGGCGTCGGCCTGCACAGCGTGCTACCGCAAGACCTCTTTATCGTTTCCGAAGAGCCCCAACAGCAAATCCGTGGCCTCGTCGTGCCACCGCGCCGCAAGAACAAGCGCTCGCCCAGCAAGGAGATACGCGCCGACTACCTCAAGCGCGTCGCTGCCATGGGGCTGTGTCACCAGTTCTGTGAAATCATCGAAGACGAGGTCGCGGAGTTCAGCTTCCGCAACGGCAACGTCACCGTGCGCTGGCTCGAGCCCAACGAAGCCGCCACCACCTTGCGCGTCGCCCCCAGCATCAAAGGCAGTATGCTCTACGCAGCGCTGCCCAAGAACCTGGAAGCCGACTTCTACTTCCCTACCTTCGCACATCCGCAACCCGTCTCCACCACCCTCCCGGAGCTGCAGGCCCCCTGCTTGGTTGCGGCCTTGCGCACCACCGCACGCTGGCTCGACAGCTCGATGCTCGAAATCCCCGCCATGGACCGCGATTTCTGTCGCGACCTTCTGGACGCAGTGGAGCGCGCCGAGGCGCTGCGTCTGGTCCTTTGGCTCTGGTACGAATGACACGAGCGCCAGACACCTCGCCCTCACCTTCGATTACAGCCATCTAGAGGAATCCCATGCACCGCTCAACGCCCTGGATACTCGCGCTCAGCCTCGCGGCCTGTACCCACGCCGGCCCCAACGCCACGATCAACCCTGCCGCCCAGCAGAGCTCACAATGGGAACAGACCGTAGACCGCGTCGCCAAGGGTGTGGTGCAGCTGCGGGTGACGGTTCCACGCGACTATGACACCGAATTTGCTGGGGCATACGGCGGAACCGGCTTCATCGTCGACGCCGAGCGCGGCATCATCCTCACCAACCGCCATCTGGTGCAGCCAGGTCCGGTGGTGGCCGAGGCGGTCTTCCTCAACCACGAAGAGGTCCCGCTGCGAGCCATCTACCGTGACCCGGTCCACGACTTCGGTTTTTTCCAATATGACCCGAGCCAGGTCCGCTTCGCAGAGATTGAGACCATCCCACTCGCTCCGGAGGCCGCGCGCGTTGGCATCGACATCCGCGTCATCGGCAACGACGCCGGAGAGAAGCTCTCCATCCTGATGGGCACCTTGGCGCGCCTCGACCGCGACGCTCCTATCTACGACACCTTGAGCTACAACGATTTCAACACCTTCTATTACCAAGCCGCCTCAGGCACCTCCGGCGGCAGCTCAGGCTCCCCAGTGATCGACATCGAAGGCCGGGCCGTCGCGCTGAACGCAGGCGGGGCCTTCTTTGCGGAATCCAGCTTCTTCCTTCCCTTGCACCGGGTGGTGCGCGCCCTCGAGCTCATCCAAGCAGGTCAGGAGGTGAGCCGAGGCAGCATCCAAACGATCTTCCGCTATCGTCCTTTCGACGAGCTTCGCCGCCTCGGACTGCCCCTCGAGCTCGAGAAGCGCATCCGCGAGCAGCGTAGCAGCCAAGTTGGCATGTTGGTGGTCGATGAGCTCGTCCAGAACGGCCCCGGCTGGGACAAGCTGCAGCCTGGTGACATCCTGCTCGACATCGATGGCCAAGACATGGCCGACTTCTATGCTCTGGACGGGCTGCTCGACGCGAGCGTCGGGAAAGAACTGACGCTCAACGTGATCCGCGGTGGTGAGCCGAAGGGCCTGAACGTGCCGGTGATCGACCTGCACGCCATCACTCCACGAGAATACATCGAAGTGGGCGGCGGAATCATCCATGCGCTCTCCTATCAGCAAGCGCGCAACTATCGCTATCCCGTGGAAGGTCTCTACGTTGCAGCCCCAGGATACATGCTGGGCAGCGCTGGCGTTCCTTGGGGAGCGGTCTTGCGTGCCATCGACGGACAGCCGGTGCGAAGTCTGGACGAGCTCTGGTCAGCCATCGCCGAGCGCAAGGATCGGGACCGCATGCAGTTGCGCTATTCCTTGGGATTTGACTATGAGCAGGAATACGTCGCCGTGGCCTATCTCGATCGCCGCTGGTTTCCCACTCGGCGTTGCACGCTGCGAGAGCGGGAAGGGATTTGGCCCTGCATCGACGCGCCGCCAGTGAATGAAGCCTGGACGCCCAAGGCGGCCTCGGTGAGCATGGGTTCGGAGAGTGCCGAGGGTGCCGAGAAGCTCGCCAACTCGTTGTGTATCGTCGAGTACCACATCCCGGTCGCGGTGGAGGGCATCTATGCTGCGCACTACACGGGGACGGGCACCATTCTCGACACGCAGCGTGGCTTGGTGGTCACCGATCGCGACACTGTTCCGGTGTTGCTGGGAGACCTGGAGCTGGTGTTTGGCGGCAGTTTGAGAATTCCTGGAAAGGTCGAATACATTCACCCCATCCACAATTTCGCCATTGTCTCCTACGATCCGGCGCTGATTGGCGATACTGACGTGAAGGCGGTGGAGCTTGACGCGAGCCCATTGAAGACGCGGGACAAGCTCTGGCTGGTTGGTCGAGACCGCGACTACAACCTGTCGGCGACCGAGGCCAAAGTGGAGCGCATCGCGCCGCTGAAGACCTACTCGGCGTGGGAGCCTGCCTATCGGCAGATCAACCTCGACGCGGTGGAGCTTGGTGCGAGCACAGCCACCACGCTTGGGGGTGTGTTGGCGAATGATGATGGGAAGGTGCGAGCTTTGTGGTTGTCCTATGGCTGGAGCGAGACGGGGCCGCTGTTCCGGGGGATTTCGGTCAGCCATGTACAGCGCGTGTTGCAGCCGATGCTCGAGGGTCGCAGTCCGGACTATCGCAGTCTTGGGGTGGAGCTGGACACGGTGAAGTTGGCGGATGCTTCGGAGTATGGCGTCAGCGAGCAGCGCTTGCGGGAGCTGGAGAAGCTGAGTCCGGACCGTCGTCAGGTTCTGATGGTGGCGCGCACTTTCTCGGGTTTTCCGTCGAGTGAGTTGTTGCAGGGTGGTGACTTGGTGCTGGCCATCGAGCAGCAGCCGGTGGTGCTCTTCGAGGACGTGGAGCTTGCTTCTCAGCGGGAGCAGGTGAGGTTGACGGTGCTTCGCGATGGAGCTGAGCTGAGCGTGAGTGTTCCCACGGTGGTGCTGGATGGTCAGGGTACGGAGCGCGTGTTGAACTGGGCCGGGATGACGATTCACGAACCGCATTTGGCGATCATCGCGCAGCGCAGTGCGTTGCCTCGAGGCGCGTATATTGCGTCGGCGGCGCCAGGTTCGCCAGCGGCTCATTATGGAGTGAGTCCGTTGCAGATCATTACGGAGGTTGATGGTGTAGCGACGCCGGATCTGGATGCGCTGGTGGCGATCATCCGGCAACATGCGGACAACCAGTCGGTGCGGCTGAAGGTGGTTGACCTCGATGGGCTGGAGAAGATGCTGACCTTCAAGACGGAGCGTGAGTTTTGGCCCACGGCTGAGCTGCGGTTCACGGCGGGTGCATGGCAGCGCAGCGACTGGTAGCGCATTCTCCCAAAAAGGGATTCCAAAGGGCACAGCCCTTTGGCGGGGTGTGGGGCAGAGCCCCACCATCAATAGCGATGCGCTCGCAGAGCGCGAGCCTCCCCAGCGATGCGCTCGCAGAGCGCGAGCCTCCCCAGCGATGCGCTCGCAGAGCGCGAGCCTCCCCAGCGATGCGCTCGCAGAGCGCGAGCCTCCCCCAGAGCCGATACCGCATCGGCTCACAGGTCGATTCGATCCGGATCGAGGCGATACTGCATCGGCTCACAAGTCGATTCGATCCAGATCGAGCCCGATACTGCATCGGCTATAGGGGTCCCCCCCCTACCCCCAGAGCCGATCCGGCATCGGGTCGCAAGTCGATTCGATCGGGATCGAACCCGATACTGCATCGGCTACAGGGGTACCCCCCCTACCCCCAGAGCCGATACCGCATCGGCTCACAGCTCGATTCGATCGGGAGCGAGCCCGATACTGCATCGGCTATAGGGGTACCCCCCCTACCCCCAGAGCCGATCCGGCATCGGCTCACAAGTCGATTCGATCCGGATCGAACCCGATACTGCATCGGCGATAGGGGGTACCCCCCCTACCCCCAGAGCCGAGAACGCATCGGCGATAGGGGTACCTCCATCACTTGCTACCGCGTTGCACCATCAAGTCGAGGTCTTCGCGCAAACTCTGCAGGTCTTCCTCGTGCTCGATTTCATCCTCGAGGATGGTCAACGCCAGGTTGTAGGTCACCATGTCCTTGTCTTTGGTGGTGTCCATCAGCGCCTTGTAGGTGCTGATGGCACACTGCTCACCGGCGATGTTCTGGTCGAGCAGCACCGCCACATAGGGATCCTCGGGCGCATCGTAGGCACAGGGGCTGAGCTTCGCCCACCCCTCGGGCACGAGCACAGGCGTACCGCCCAACTGGATGATGCGATTGGCCAAGAGATTGGCGTGGTTGAGCTCCTCCGTCGCGTGCAGGGTCAACTCCGAGGCCACGGCATCCTTCATGGGCCCCTTGATGACCTTCGCACCAAGCCAGTACTGATAGTAGGCCAGCCACTCGCTCGCATACGCCTTGTTGAGCAGCTCAATGAGCTCGTCCACGTCCATGCCAACGATATCGCGTCCACGTGTTCCCATCGCTTCCTCCCGAAGTGGACCGCTCCCTTGCTTGCACGAGCAGAGCGGTCGGATTCTGAACCAGATCTAATCTGGCCCCAAAGGCAGTGTCAATCGTTCGCACCATCGGCGACGAGCCCCAGGAGCTTGATTCACAAGAGCCCCTGCGCAGCCTTGTGTGCTCGCCTCATTTTCTTCGAGCTCTTGCTTTCCACAGTGCTTTGTGCTCTGCTCAAAGCTGTTGGGTCAAGGGCCTTCACGCATCGTCAGGGGAGCTCGGCCATGTTCACCGACACCGTTCGCCAAATCCGGAATCTGCTCGTCCTCGTCGCGCTCGCCGCGGTCATGGTGCTCGTCAACTTCTTCACCGTCGGCTGCGAGGAGGAAGAAGAGAAAGACACCGCCAGCGACACCACTGACGTTCAGAGCGATCAACCAGCAGATATCCCCAAAGACTGCCAGACCCTAGCCTACTACGGCCCACAGCCCTGCGACAACGACGCTGAGTGCGTCAGCCGCCACGGCGAGGGCTGGTACTGCGCCGACAACACCTTTGATGACGGCTGCGGCGGCACCATCTCCTGGCCTTCCTGCCAGGAAGGTGACACCCCCGACCTCATCGACGATGTCCCCGTCGTCTACTACGGCCCACAGCCCGACGTCATGGACACCGACGACATCCCCAGCTACTACGGACCACAACCCGACTTCGTCGACAGCGAAGACACACCCCCCGACCTCGAGGTCGAGGATGTGCCCGCCTACTACGGACCACAACCCATCGACCAGACCGAAGACTGCACCCCCGCCACTTGGTACGGACCCCCTCCCTGCGAAGCCGACCAAGAATGCCAAGATGCCTACGGCCCTACTTGGTACTGCGACCAAGAGGCCACCGTCGTCGATAGCTGCGGCAACACCGTGGCCGCGCCAAGTTGCGCCGAACGCTGAGCTTTTTCAAGAAGTAGGGGCGGACCTGCGTGTCCGCCCTCCTTGGATACTTGCAAGAAGTTTGGGAAAACAGGACAAGCGCCCAATCGACAAAAACTTGGGGGAACAGGCCTGGTGCCCAATCGACAAGAATGTTGAGCACCCGTCTTCGACCACGACGAACGTCGTCTATCGATAGCACAACAAGTTGGGGAGACAGGCCAAGCGCCCAATCAACAAGAAGTTCGGGGAACAGGACAAGCGCCCAATCGACAAAAAAAGGGATTCCAGAGCACAGGCCTTTTCCCAGGGCGAGGGGCAGCGCTCCACCAACTGAATCCCAAGGAGACCTTGCGCTTTGAGCCTCAAAAAACGGATCCAGCGATACGTCTTCTGGAAACGCCACGAGATGCGCATCGACCGCCTCGTGCGCCGACATGAGCTGCGATACCTCTTCCTCGAGGTCACTCGCCGCTGCAACCTGCACTGCCGCTACTGCGGAAGCTCCTGCACACCCAAGGAACAGAGCGCCGAGCTCAGCACCGAAGCCTGGCTCGAAATCATCGAGCAGATTGCCCACGACTTCGACCCCAAACGTATCATGGTCGCCGTCACCGGCGGCGAACCCATGCTGCGCGAAGGCGTCTTCGAAATCTTTGCTGCCCTGCGCAAACATCGCTTTCCCTTCGGCATGGTCAGCAACGGTACCCTCATCACCCCCGAGGTGGCCCAAAAGCTCACCGCGTCCGGCATCCGCTCCATCTCCCTGTCCATGGACGCCCTCCCAGAGCTCAACGACCAGCTCCGGGGTCGCGGCAGCTCCCAAAAGGTCATCGACGCCATCCAGCATCTGCGCGACGCCGGCTACCGCGGAAAGCTCGAGATCATCTCCACCATCACCAAACCCGCCGTCGCGACCCTCGATGAGATGCGCGCCTTCGTCGCCTCGCTGCGCCTCCCTCTGTGGCGTGTTGCCCCGGTCATGCCCATCGGCCGTGCCGCCGAGCAACCAGAGCTCATCCCCAACGCCGCCGATATCCGCGCCATCCTCGAGTTCGTCCGCGCCTCGCGCATCGACAAGGCCCAGCCCGCACCAGAGTTCAGTGAGGAAGGCTTCCTGGGTGAGCGCTTCGAAGGCGCGGTTCGACCCTATCTCTGCCAATGCCGCGCTGGCGTCAGCATCGCCGGCATCCGCGCCAACGGGAAAATTGGCGCCTGCCCCGAGCTGAGCACCGACTTCGATCAAGGTGACATCAAGAGCGAACGCCTCAGCACCGTCTGGAAGAGCCGCTACCGCGTCTTTCGCGACCGCCGCTGGACCAAGAAAGGCCCTTGCGCGAGCTGCGATCGCTACCATGTCTGTCGTGGCGGCGCCCTGCACCTCTACCCCAACGCCGAGGGCGACTTTTTGCGCTGCCTCTACCTGATGTGCAAAGAGAGCGACACCGAACCCACGCGGTCCCTCATCCCCACCATCCGCCGCGCCATGCCCAACGCTGGTGCCCCCAAAACAACGAGCCCATCGTGAAGACCCGATTCTCCTCCCTCGTTCTCGCCCTGCTCCTGCTCTTCATCCTGCCGCTGCCGGCCTCGGCAACCCTGGTCGTCCCGCTGGAGCTCGACGAGCTCGCCCGCTCCTCGAGCATCATCGCCTACGGCGAGGTCCTCGAAATCAACAGCCGGTGGACCGACGACCGGCACCAGATCATCACCGAGGTCAGCTTCCAGGTCATCGACGCCGTTCAAGGCTGCGAAGCCGGCGAGAGCCTGAGCTTCTACACCCTCGGCGGCAGCGTCGGAAAACTTGGACAAGTCGTCTCGGGTGAGGCCAGCTTCGTCAAGGGGGAGAAGGCGGTGGTCTTTCTCGAACAACGAGGAGACAAGCTCGGGGTGGTCGGCCTCGGCCAGGGACAATGGACGGTCGACCACGACGCGCAATGCAACTGCGAGCTGGCGCGCCCACGACTCGAGGGACTCGGATTCGTCGCGATCCAGGCCGTCGAGGAGCCATCGCCCACTGTGCGTCAACGCGCCATGGTCACCGAACTCGGCGTCGACGCCAAGCTCGCTCCGATGCCCCTCGACGCGCTGCTCAAGCACCTCGCTGAGCTCCTGGCTGAGCCGTGATGTCGGTGAACCGCAAAGATGTTCGCCAACGCGCACCTTCCCGACCTGCTCTGCTTGTCGCTGCATCAGCGCTTGCTGCCATCGTGGGAATTTCAAACCCCGCCGCCGCTTGGGAGCCCATGCGCATTCCCGATGGCACGGTGCTGAGCTGGGACGCCCCTGAGCGTTTCACCCTCTGCGTGCCCGAAGGAGAGAGCGGCTGGGTGCAGGCGGCCCTGCTGGGTGCCGCGCTGTGGTGGAACGAGGGCGGACTGGCAACGCCACTCTTCGTCGATCCGCTGGCAAGCTGCGCTTTGGACGCTGAAGACGGGGTGGTGGCGCTACACCGCATCCGCACCGCCGAAGACTGGCCCGATGCCTTTGGACCCAGCAACCTGGTGGCGGCGATCACGCTGCATACCTTCGACACCCGCACCGGCATCATCGACGACGCCGACGTGGCCATCAACGAGCTCGGTTTCGTGCTCGCGCCTCACGCGGCGCACAAGGGCAGTGTCGACCTCGGCTACGTCATCGCCCATGAGCTCGGCCACGTGTTGGGCGTGGGGCACCCCTGCGGCGACCCCCACGCCAGCCTTCCCTCGTGCCACGAGCTCGACCCCGAGCAATCCCGCGCCATCGCCGACGCGCTGATGTTCCCCTCCACGCCCACCGGTGCGCGGGAGGCAAGCCTCTCCGACGACGACCTGGCTGCGCTGAGCGCCATTTGGCCTGGACTGCTCCCCCCCATGAAGGTGCAAGCCGTGCTCCAGGGAGACCGAGTCAAGCTCTCGACGACAGAGGGTGTCGAGAGCTGGGCGGTACTGCGACCGCAGACCGCCCTCGAGTGGCTGCCCCCCAACGCCGATGCCACCGTCGAGCTCGAGCTCGAGCTGCTGCTGCTGCGTTCGACCCAAGGAGCCTCCTCTCTCATCGCGATAACGCCCGAGAACACGACGCCCCCACCCTCCGAGAGCGCTGACGACTGCTCCTGTCAGCTCGGGCACCGCTGGAAGCCCACTTTCTGGTTCTGGTTTCTTCCCTTGCTTCTCTTTCTCCTCCGTCGTCACCCCACCCGCGCGACACCACGCCAGCTCGCGGCCGAACTCACGCCCAAGCGCCCCCGGAGGCTGGCTCCAGGCCGAGTCGTCACGCAGCATCCCTCCAACCTGTTCCGCATCGCCAAAAGCGAATGACCACGATGAAAGCTCGCATCCTGCTCGTCATCCTCTCGCTCTGTGCGAACCTGGCCCTCTTCGCCGAGCCAGCGCATGCCTGGCTCCAGACCGAGACCTGTGGCAGCACGCAGTTTCCCTGCGGACCCGGAGAGTCGCCCAAAGGCATTTTCTGGCCAGTGTCCTGTGTCTTGGTGCACCTCAACGAGAAAGGCACCGCCTCCATCCCCTTCGAGGAGATCGAGCGGGTCACCCGTCTCTCGCTCGAGACCTGGAGCAAGGTGGACTGCAGCCACCTGCAGCTCATCTACGCGGGCCAGACCAACGAAGACCGCGTCGGCTACAACGAACAGGCCATCGACAACGCGAATGTGCTCATTTTCCGTGACCATGACTGGCCGCACGCTTCAGGTGCTCTGGGCCTGGCCAGCGTCACCTTTGACCGCGATACCGGCGAAATCGTGGACACCGACATCGAGTTCAACACCAGGGACTTCGTGTTCACCTCCACCACCAGCATGGTGCTCACCCGCGTCGACCTGCAGAACACCCTCACCCACGAGCTCGGGCACCTCGTCGGACTCGACCACCCACCAGAGAAGGAAGCCACGATGTACGCCACCGCGCCCGACGGCGAGACCAAGAAACGCTCGCTCCACGCGGACGACATCGACGGCATCTGCACCATTTATCCGCTCGCCGAGGCCGATGCCGTACCCGTCTGCAATCGCCACCGCATGGGCTATTTCCGCAGACCTTCTTTCTCGCTCACCGAGTCCGCGCCTCAGGAGGGCTGCTCGCTGAGCGCAGGACTGGCCGCACGTACTCCGTTGCTACCTCTCTGGCTCTCGCTGCTGCTCGCCCCGCTGATGCTCATCAAACGCCTTCGGCGAGCAACGCCTCGAGCTCCGAGCTGAGGGCGTCCGGGGCGGTCTGAGGCGCGTGGCGGCTTCGCACCGTACCGTCTCGAGCAACGAGGAACTTGGTGAAGTTCCACTTGATGCCCGTGCTGCCGAGCAGACCAGGTGCCTCGCTGCGCAGGAAGCGCCAGAGCGGATGCGCGTTCTTGCCGTTGACCTCGACCTTCTCGAACATGTCGAAGCTCACCCCGTAGTCGAGGCGGCAGAACGAGGCGATTTCTTGGGCATTACCGGGTTCCTGGCTGCCGAACTGATTGCATGGGAAGCCGAGCACCACCAAGCCGCGCTCCGCATAGCGCTCGTGCAGCTTCTGCAGTCCCTCGTACTGCTTGGTGAAGCCACATTTGCTGGCGGTGTTCACGATGAGCAACACCTTGCCGGCATAGTCGCGCATGGAGCGCTCCTCGCCCTGCAGTGTTTTGACGGAAAAATCATAGATACTCATGAGCCTGACTCCTGCTTGCCGAGAGACGTCGATTGCGATACGTCGCAGAGGCGCATCGAGGATCGATGCGAAACTGGCAACTTGAGGGAACAGGCCAAGCGCCCAATGGACAAGAAGATGAGCGCTCCCCGCATCAGCTCACGCTGAAGCGAAGAGGGTAGCTTGGCCTTCTCGGCAGAAGCTTCGATTCGAATGGGGCAGCCCGTCGCGCCTGCTCCAACCCGCCGATTTTGTCCACTCGCTCACTTCGCTCGCTTTTGCTTTGCCAAGGAATGAACGTGCAGGGCCAATGATGAATCCCACTGTCAGAGAAGCCGAGGCCTGCGCCAAGCTCATCCTGCTGGGTGAGCACTTCGTGCTGCATGGCGCGCCAGCACTCGCCATCGCCTTGCCTTCGCTTCGGCTGCGCCTGCGCGCCGAGGCGAGCAGCGAGCCTGGGCTGCGCTGGTACCCTCAGCTCGATGCGCTGCTGCAGCAAACGCTGCAGCAAGCGCTGCCCTACAACACCCTGACAGGTGGCTGGCGCTTGCAGGTGGCGCAGTCCCAGATTCCACAGGGCATGGGCCTGGGCTCTTCGGCGGCCCTGTGTGTGGCCCTGCTCCGTTTGCTGAGCGCAAACGCGCCCATGCCGCCAGCGCTGCTCGCAGCGCAGGCGCGCGAGCTCGAGCACCAATTCCACGCCCAATCCTCCGGCCTCGATCCCATGACCGTCGCCTTCGAGGCGCCGGTCCATGGCAAAACCGACGAATTCCAGGCGCTGCCTGAACTCTGGCGGCCAGCGCTGCTGCTCTTCAGCGCTGGAGGAGTGCGCCACAGCGCCCACGCTGTGGCGCGCAGCAGCGCCTTTCGCTCGGCGCAGCCGCAGCGCTTCGAGGCGCTGCTGCTGAGCGCCTCGAAGAACTGCGCCAGCGCGCTGCAGGCGCTGCGCGCCCGCGACGCGCAATGCTTCGGCAAACTGCTCGATGCCCAACACGCACTGCTGCAGGAGCTGGGGGTGAGCACGCCTGGTCTGGATCGCTGCTGCGCCGCAGCGCGCTCAGCAGGAGCGCTCGGCGCCAAGCTCAGCGGCGCAGGCTGCGGTGGCTATGGCTTCGCGGCCTGCGAAGCCAAGCAGCGCCCGCAGCTCGAGCAGGCGCTGCGCGCCGCTGGCGCAACGGCGCTATCGTGGATTGATGAAGGTTTCACGTAGCAAAGAACACC
>JAVFAO010000111.1:0-17132 GCA_034002465.1 Myxococcota bacterium | reverse complement strand
GGGTAATGCCCGCCTCTTTCGCGCGCTTGGCCGCTTCGGCAGACCAGGTGTAGCCGTTCGAGAGAATCGAAACCCTCACGCCATGCCCACGCAAGCGCGCGACGATTTCTGCCCAGTCTGGGCGAAGCGTTGGTTCGCCGCCAGCGAGGGTCACTTGAGACGTGCCGAGCTGGGCGAGCTGGTCACAGATGCTGAGCGCCTCGGCCGTATTCAGTTCGTCCGGGCGCGCTTGCCCCGCTCGAGAGCCGCAGTGACCGCAACGCAGATCGCAGGCCAGGGTGATCTCCCAGGTGCATCGTCTGGGAACGAATCCCTTTTCCTCAAAGAGCTTGAGCACGTTGTCTCCTGACTGGTCTTGGACGCAACACCGTGTTGCGTAGGGGTGTCGGATGACTTCGACACGGCCACACGATAGCGCCTCGTCGCATGCGCTTCAATGCCTTGGCTTCGAGGCAGAAGGCGTGCGGTGGTGCGTGCCAAAGTGGAACGTGCTCAGCGCCCGAAAGCAGGGCGCGACTGCATGAACTTGGGGGAATAGGCCAAGTGCCCAGTCAACAAACAACTTGGGAGAGCAGGCCAAGCGCCCAATCAACAAACAACTTGGGGGAACAGGCCAAGCGCCCAATCAACAAACAACTTGGGGGAACAGGCCAAGCGCCCAATCAACAAACAACTTGGGGGAACAGGCCAAGCGCCCAATCAACAAACAAGTTAGGGGAACAGGCCAAGCGCCCAATCAACAAGAAATCGCTGCGAAGTCAGCGCGTCAGCTCGGCGTCTTGTGGCTTCCGGCGAGGATGTCGCGATGAAAGAGCTCGGCGTGTTGTTGTTCCGCGCACACTCGGCGACAGAGTGCCTCAGCCAGAGCCACCGAGCGGTGATGGCCACCGGTGCAGCCGATGGCAATGGTGACGTGGCGCTTGCCTTCTCGCTCGAAACGAGGCAGCACAAATGCCATCAAGGACGCCACCTTCTCCAAAAACTCCTGAGCGTCCTGGTGTGCAAAGACCGCGTCGAAGACAGCGCCATCCGTACCCCTGAGAGGCCGCAGCCGAGGGTCGAAGTAGGGATTGGGAAGGAAGCGAACATCAAAGACCATGTCTGCCTCAACCGGAATCCCATGCTTGAAGCCAAAGCTCATGATGGTCACTGCCAGCGCGTCGCGCTGCTCTTGGTATCGGCTGGTGAGCAGTCGTTTGAGCTCGTGCGGGCTGAGCTCACTGGTGTTGATCGAGCGATGTGCGAGCTCACGCAAGGGCTCCAAGAGACGACGTTCGATGGCTATTCCCTCTCGAATGCGATCGGCCAGAGGGTGCCGCCGACGGGTCTCGCTGTAGCGACGAAGCAATTCGTCGTCATCAGCATCGAGGAAGAGCAGCTCCACTGGAACCTGCTTGGCGAGTAGAGAGGCCAGCACGCGTGGGGCATCGTCGAGCGAGACCCGCTCGCGAACGTCTGCAACCAAGGCGACCCGAGTCACGCCGTCTTTGCCTTCGATGAGCTCGAGGAAGCGCTCGAAGAGCAGCAAGGGGAGATTGTCGATGCAGTAAAAGCCGATGTCTTCCAGCGCATGCAGAGCAGTGCTCTTGCCGCTTCCGCTGAGTCCCGAGATCAACACCACCCGCTCGAGCATACGCTCCTCCTCGAGCACAGAGTATCGACCTGCCTCGAGCGCGCAAATTCCCCAAGCCCGGGTTGACGGGCGCTTGGTGCTCGATTCGAGGAGCCGCCGAATGCTTAGGAGCGGTAGTAGGTCTGCTTGATCAGCTGCACCGCTTCGTTCAAGTAACCCGAGAGCGAGGCATCTGGCAGGGTCTCCACGGGACCTTCGACATGGCCGTAGCAGCTCAAGGGGAAAGTCTTGATGTTGATGCCCTCGCAGTCCTTGATGTACTGATTGAGCCGCTCGCTGAGCTCTGCGGGAGCGGCCTTGTTGGGGTGCGGCTGAACGTAGAGCTTGACCTCACCTTTGACATTGATATCCATGACGGCGAGTCGCAACGAGCCAAAGCGGAAGTTGATGCCTCCCACTCGACCGCCTCCGACTTCGGGCTCACAGCCCAGCTTCCGGGCTTCGATCATCAAGCGTTCAAGGGCCGAACGGCGCTCATTCCCACCCAATTCTTCAGCCTTGCGAATCACAGTCAGCTTGTCCATTGCCATCCTCACAGCCTAGGAAGCTCCGGGTTTTGCGCGCTCCGAAAGCTTCGCATCATTCAGTTCGGCTCGGAAGTGGAGCCGTGGCGACGTTGCCATCCGCGGACACAACGTCCATTCCATCCTACGATGGAATGCCACTACGTCAAGAGGTCTTTCGAGATTATCGCGCGGCACCTGTGCCCGTGGCAGCCCCACTCCCCAATACGCTCTGCTCGAGCTGCGCGAGCAAGTCCACGACCGCGGCTCGGGCTGGCTGGGCAAGTGTGTCTGCTGCGAGCTTGGGTAGCTGGGCGAATAGGCGCTTCTCGAAGCTAGCGCGCAGACGCTCTCCGAGCTCTGCTGCCCTCACCCGCTTGACCACCGGTCCAAGGTGTTCGAGCTCCGGCTCGACCTGCACCGTGTTCGGGCCAACCAACAGCAGACAGCCCGCCACCGCTGGCTCCACCGGATTCTGACCTCCTCGCCGGCCAAAGCTCCCTCCGAGCACCGCCACTGCCGCCATGTGGTACAGCAAAGCCAGGTCTCCAACGGTCTCGATGAGCAGCAGTCGCGCGCCTGTCGCTGTGAGGGGGCACTCACGGCTGAGCCGAGCGGTCGCAATGCCCAGCGCGCGCGCCTCGCGGGCCACTGCCGCACCCTCTTGTGGATAGCGCGGAACCCACAGGCAGGTCAGCCTCGGAAGATGGCGCAAGGCCTGGACGAGCGCGCCGAGTATGAGCTTGCGTTCATCGGCATGCGCTGAGCCGATGAGGCAAGTGGCGTCTCGCTCGATACCGTTCAATCCGAGCGCTGTTCGCAGCATCTCGAGCTGCTCCGGGATGGCCGTAGGAGCCTGCGCCGAGGCGCCGTGGAGCGCGTGTTTGGTGTGCACGTGTGAGCGCGGAGAGGGTGCACCAAGCGCTGCAAGTCGTTGAGCGTCTCCATCGCTTCGTGCCGTACAGAACACGCACTGTGACAGCATCGGACGATACAACTGCGCCGCCAAGCGCTGATAGCGTGCCATTTTCTGCGGGTGGATTCGACCATTGATGAGCGCCCAGCGCGCTCCCGACCGGTGCACGCTGGACAAGAGCGAGGGCCAAAGCTCCAAATACTCGAGGACCAGGAAATCTGGCTGCAGTCGCCGGACAAAGCGCGAGCTGCACCAGCTCACGTCGAGCGGCGCAGCGCAACACTGCAGCTCACCGAGGCAGCGTTTGGCCATCGCCATGCCCGAAGCCGTCTGCACCGAGAGTACCAGCTGCCAGCCTGGCTGTCGGCCACGAAGCCCCTCGATCAGCGCCACGAGCGCTCGCACGTCTCCCGCGCTTGCTGCATGAAAGAGAATACATTTCGGGGCTGCTGGCTCGCGCGTGGGGCCGAACCCCAGACGCTGCCACAACGAAAGACGTGAGCGGCGCTTGCTCTGCAGCAGCACCAGCGCAGGAATCCACAGCAGCAAGCTCAGAAGGCAATGGACGAGCCTGAGTGGCCAAGCAAAGAGCGGACCCTGTGCTCGCTGCGGCGCTGGGTGTGCTGGATACTGAGACACGCGTGTCTCAGTATCTCGGAGCGTCTGGGACATCGCTGTCTCCCTGCTCCAGTGGAGCTGCTAAATTGCTAATTAAATCAATTTCTTCGACGTTGGAACGAATGCTGCTACTCATCACGATGCGACTGTGCCTCCGCTGCCCCGTGCAGCGGCCCAAGGAGATTGCCGTGAACCTGCTTCGATGCTCAATCATCTTCGTCACGCTCTGCTGCGCTTCGACTGCCTTCGCGCTCGAGGTGCAGTTTACCGACAGTGACGGCGACGACCGCATGTGGCTTTGCCAAGCCCCAAAAAGCGGCGAGGACATCCGCGGCACCGTCACCGTCAGCCACTCCGGATACTACCGCTTGAGCACCATCGACAACACGATGTTCGACTCAGGCGAGCACCAGCGCAACGAGAGCTATTTCCTTCTCATCAAGAACTCACTCAACCCCTCCGGGATGCCCATCGATCCCAACTGTGCTGGCGTCTACGTCCTGCTCGACGGCGTCTCCCTCCCGGCCCACCTCGGTACCTTCCTGCTCGCCGAGGGTGAGGTCAACACCATCGAGCTGCACCACTATTGTGAACTCTACCGAGAGGGGCTGTGTACGCAGTGGTTCGACCCCGAAGGAGAGAGCGGCGGCGGTTGCCGTAACTGCGAGAGCGTCTCTCTCGTGCTGAGCAGCATTGACCTCGACCGAGAGCTGAACATTTGCCAGCCCGGGTTCCAGTCGGTCATGGACGAAGACATCTGCGACGGTCTCGACAACGACTGCGACGGTCGAGTCGACGAAGACTGCCCCAACGCATGTGTTCCCAGCACGGAGGTCTGCGATGGTGTCGACAACGACTGTGACGGTCTGGTCGATGAGGAGCGCGTCTGCTCGAGCTGCATGCCCACGCAGGAGCTCTGTGACGGGGAAGACAACGACTGCGATGGCGAGGTTGATGAAGGCGAGGTCTGCGTCGTGAGCTGTGTGCCTAGCCTCGAGGTCTGTGACGGTGTGGACAACGACTGTGACGGTGAGATTGACCTGGGCGCGCATTGCGAGCTCGGTGCGGTCTGTGCGTTCGGTGCCTGTCGCCAAGAGTGCCGTAGCATGTGTAATGACGAGAACGAAAGCTGTGTCGACGGCGTTTGCGTACCTCAGCCTTGTGGCGATGAGTACTGCGCTCCAGGAGTGCTCTGTATCGGTGAGCGCTGCCATGATCTCTGCGAGGGCGTGACATGCACCCCAGGAGCCGTCTGCAAGAACGGCCAGTGTGTCGATGCGAGCTGCCACAGCAGCGCTTGCCCAAGCGGTCTGGTTTGTATTCAAGGGCAGTGCGTCAGCGATCCCTGTCGGGAGATGGTCTGCGATGAGCCCAACGAATTCTGCCGCGAGGGTGCCTGCGTCTCCAGTTGCGCCGTCCTCTCTTGTGCCGAAGGCAGCTTCTGCGACGATGGCGTCTGCGTCTCCGACCCTTGCCATGGCGTGAGCTGTGCTGCCGACACGGTCTGTGTCCAGGGCCAATGTGTGCTCGATCCTTGCCAAGACGTTCATTGCCCTGGTCAGCTGCTCTGCGTGCAAGGTGCTTGCGTGGGCGATCCCTGCGACGGCATGACCTGTCCCGCATCCCAGCACTGCCACCTTGGACAGTGCTACACCGCGCCTCAGCTCGAGGCGCTCGGGTTGCTTGGGATGCAGGAGATTGACGGCGCTTGCGCTTGTCAGCTCGCCTCCAGTCGCAGCAGCTTCCCCTTGGTCGCGTTGCTTCTCTTCGGCCTGCTTCTGCCCCTTCGATGGCGACGCCGTTGACGATGCCCTGGCATCGCTGCTGATCCCATAGACCAGCGTTCTGAAAGTGCCAAGCCGCGTCGCGAGCCCACCGCTGAACCTCCGCTCCGTATTCTCAGGAGAGTCAACAGGCGTTCAGAAGGCGATGGGGCTTTTCCTGGTGCCAATTGGCACGTTTCGTGTTAGAAGCGCTCGCGTGCTGCCACCCCGTCTTGTTGGCAGCGGAGAACGCGAAGAATGATGGATCATGTTGAAGTGGTGAAGGGCTCGCAGGGCGCGGCCGAGAAGAGCAAACAAGCGCCCAATCAACAAGAAATTGTGAGTTTTCTGGCGCTCGGTGGCTTGGGCGAGTTCGGGATGAACTGCCTACTGATCCAATCGCCCATCGCGCGGGTCTTGCTCGATTGTGGGGTGATGTTCCCCTCACCCGAGCACCTGGGTGTGGATGCAATCACACCTGATTTTTCAGTATTGGGAGAGCAGCCCCTGGATGCACTGCTGCTCACCCACGGGCACGAGGACCACATCGGCTCGATCCAGCATTTGTTGCGCTGGTCTGCTGAGCGTGGCTGGCCGACGCCGCTGCGGGTGATCGGCTCCCGCTTCACCCTCGCCCTCGTTCGTCGCCGCCTCGAAGAGGCAAGGCTGCTCTCCTCGGTTCGTCTCGAGCTTCTGCAAGCTGGCGAAATCATGGAGCTTGGTGACCTGCAGATTGAGGCCGTCAGGGTACATCACTCCGTCCCCGATGCGCTCGCCTTTGCCATCGACACGCCCATCGGCAAGATCATCCACACCGGTGACTGGCGCATCGATTCGCGGCCGCTGCTTGGAGATTCGACCGATTTGCCCCGATTTGGCGAGATCGGAAGCGAGGGCGTGCGCGCGCTCTTCTCCGATTCGACCAACGTCGATGTGGAGGGCTTCTCGGTGAGCGAAGCGGTGGTGGCCGAGCACCTGAGTGACGTTCTCGACCTCGCGCCAGCGCGGGTCTTCGTCACGCTCTTCTCGTCGAACATCGCCCGGATGCAGAGCCTGCTCCGGGCAGCACATGCCACTCACCGAAAGGTGGTACTCTACGGCATGTCGATGAAGCAGAACTTTGCGGTGGCCCGCGAGCTCGGCTACATCACGCTGCCCAGCCCCGACATCCTCCTCGACGAAGCCCAGATGAGGCAGCTGCCGCAAGACGAGCTCGTCGTCCTCTGTGGAGGCTCGCAAGGCGAGCCGAGCTCGACCTTGGCGCGGATCGCCTTTGGCGATCACGCCGACTTTCGGGTTTGCGCGAGCGATACGCTGGTTTTTTCCAGTCGTAGTATTCCTGGAAACGAGAAACGTATCGCGCGCGTGGTCGATGCCTTCCACCGTCAAGGTGCGCGGGTGGTGCTCCCCACGGAGCGTCGGGTGCACACCACTGGCCACGCTTGTGCCGAAGAACAGCGGCTGCTCATTGGTCTCTTGCGTCCCAAGCTCTTCGTTCCGGTGCACGGGGACTTCCGACAACTCACGCGGCACGCCGAGCTCGCCCGCAGCATGGGCGTCGAGCAAACCTACTGCTTCTCCAACGGCGAGCTGCTCAGCTTGGGAGAGGACGAGGTCAAGCTCGCGCGCCACCATGAGCCCTCGCACAACTACACCATCGGCAAACTCTTCCGTGGCGCCGATGACGAACTGCTCAGGCAGCGGCGTCACTTGGCCCACAACGGTTGCGTCTGCGTCGCCATTCGCGTCAACCGCAGCGGAGAATTGCTCGCCGAGCCGAGAATCCGGGATTTTGCCTTGGTGATCGAGCCCAATGGGCTGATGGCTGGGCTGCAAAGGTTGATACGAAGCAGCGTCAAGGACTACGATGGTCCCTGGGAAGAGGAAGCGCTCAGTGAGCACCTGCGTGGAGAGATCCGGCGCTACTTCTCGAAGCAGATCGATCGGCGTCCGGTGGTGCTTCCTCTCGTCTTGCTGGAGTGAGTTCGTGAACGGCGTGCTGCGTTGCCTTGTTCTTCTGATGCTGTTCTTGCTCAGCCCTTCCGTGTGGGCGCAGGAGCACGCAGAACGCGTGACGACCCTTGGCGAGTCGGTCGAGGAGGCCGTACCCTCGGTGTTGGATGATGCCGCGGAGCTGGTCGAGCTCACGCTGGCGCTGTACGCGGTTGCCGACGCCCATGATGGCGATTGTCCGGCGTTGGGCAAAGCGTTGTCGCGCTTCTTGGATAGCGAACAAGCGCGTTTGGATGCGGTGCTTGGGCGTTTGCGCCAAGCTGCCGACGGCATGGATGAGCAGCAACGGGCGGTGCTCGCGGCGTTCTTGGCCGATGCGCTGTGGGATGCTTTGGTGCTGAACAGCGGTCGAGAGCGGCTCTATGCGTGTCTTCATTCTTGGGAGCTGCAAGGGGAGCGTCGCTTGGTCAAGCGAGCGATGGAGCGTTTTTTCGAGGCTCATCGCGCTTTGCTCTTGGCGTTTGTTGGGAACGTCGATTGAGCGAGCGCAGTTTCTGATGCCGAGGGCGGTGTCCGAGAGCGAGTGAGAGCATGAGCATTCGGCGCGAGCTCGAGCCCGAGAGCGGTGGGCCTCCTGCAGTCCTGGGGATCGTGGTGCCGCACGACCAGAACGCTTTTCCAGGGGTCAGCGAGGGACTCCATCGCTTCTCGTCATGGGCGGCTTTTCAGCGTCATCTCGGAGAGCTCGAGCAGAACAACACGCTCGTCGGACACGCAGCGGCCAACGCCTTCATCAACGGCGTGCAGCGGGTGGTCGTCGCCATCGGTGCAGTGGATGCCTGTGCTTCGCAGCTTTTGCAAGAGCCGCAGCTCGCGCTTCTGATTGCTCCGCACTGTAGAGCGCCGCAGCACTGGCGTTCCCTGGTCAGCGCCGCTGAGCAGGGCGCTTGGCTGGGGGACGAGGCGCGAGGCAGCTATCGCCTGTTGCTCGACGTGGAGGAAGCATTGAGCGACGCCGAGCTGCTCGATATCCAGGCGGGTTTGCCGGCGGGTGCCGCGCTCGCACCGTCATGGACGAGCAGCTTGAGTCCGGGCCGTCGTCGCGAGGAGGCCTTGCCCGGTTCGGTGGTCAGCGCGCCGCTCGCCATGGGGCTGCAGGCTATGTCGCAAGGGGTGCACCGCTTGCGGCGTCGCTTTTCGCGCGAGTTGTTGTCGATTGGGCACTTGGCCTGTTTCCCCAACGACGTGCAGAGTCTCTCTGGCGCGGGGGCGGCCCTGCTCGTGGAGAAGGGCGTGCGTCGGCAGCTCGCCTTGGCCTATGCGCCTCGTCGGCAGCTCCCTTTGGCCAGCGGGGTCGAGGCGCAGGTCTTTGCGGAGCTCTCTTCGGCGCTCGCTGCGGAGCGTCTGACGCGCGAGGACGGGCCGGCGCTGTGGAAGACCTTGGAGCGGCGAGCGACAGCGGTTCTGCGCGCTTGGGTGCAGAGAGGCGCGTTGAAGGGTTTTCGGGTGCGTTGCGATGAAGAGACGCACACCGCAGAGGGGCCAGAGCTGTGGGTGGAGCTCTTGGCGCATCAGCGCGTGGCGACGATGAAGCTGCGGATGGGCGCGATGGAGCGGCCGCCGAGCTGAAGGCCAAAGAAACCTGGATTGTTCACGACTTGGTTTTGTCTCGAAACGGCTCGAGCTGTCGATGCAGCTCAACAGAATGCCCGGCAGCGCTTGGGCTGACTACTGGTTGGCGCCTTCACAGTCGATGGGGCCGAGCATGGCCATGGCGCGGTGGGAGTAGGTGGAGAAGCGCAGGGTGCGGTCGCGGACCTCGGTGGTGGAGTCGGCGGAAGGTTCGCAGGTGCTGAAGGTGCCGAAGATGCGGGGGCTACAGACGAAGCCCGTGGGGCACTCGGCGTCACTGGTGCAGGTGACGGAGTTCAGGGCCGAAGTGGAGAGGAAGCTGAAACGCTTGAAGCAGAGTTTTCCGCCCGAGAATCCGTCGGCGCTGTAGCCGTCCAGTGGGTTGTTGATGGTGACGGCGAAGTTGGCGGGGGTACCCTGGAGCTCGCCGGCGGGGGTGGCGTCAATCATGGGGCCGAGCTTGGCGGGGGTGAGCTGATAGCCTTTGTCTGCGGTGGCCAGAATCTCGGTGGTGGCCAGCGCGTTTTGTTTCATGACGGTCCAGTAGGCGTCGCCGGACACGATGAATTCGGCGATGCCAGCGTTCATGGCGGAGAAGGAGTAGTGCTCGGCTTGTTTGTTGATGCGGAAGTTGGCGGCGCCGTAGGTCTCTTCGCTGGCGGATTGCACGGCGAGCAGCCCCATGCCGGTGATGAGCAGCATGGTGAAGAGTGCGATGAGCAAAGCTGCGCCTCTGCGCTGCCTTTGGACGGCGGCGAGGGCCGATGGGAGATCATGCAAGCGAGAGACGAAGCGTGCTTTCGAGGTATGGTGACGCATGGCTAGACTCACGGCAGGTTGCGCAAAGAGAAGTTGATGAGCTCGATGCGCCCTTGCTGGGTGCGGATCTCGGCGAAGCGACCGTTCCCGAGGGGGTAGAAGCCTGGTTCGGAGGATGTGGGATCGAAGGAGATTGTGGGCATGGCGAGGCGTCGGGGCACGGCGCGGCGGGTGGCGGTTTGCACGCGGTAGAGGACGAAGCGCGCGCGCTGTGGGACCAAGCCGAGGTCAGGGGTGTTGAGCTCACCGTCGAAGTCGAAGAGTTCGTCGGGATCCTCGAAGGGGACCGCGTTGACGCCGGGCAAGCCAGGGGTGCCGAGCACGGAGAAGCGCAGCCCGACGGCCCAATCGGTGACCACGGTGCGTACGCCGCCGGGATCCGTTTGTGGAGCTGTTTGGAAGGCCGGGATCGACGGGTTAACGACGTAGCGCACCAAGTCGACTTTGTTGGCTGCTGCGCCGGGCTGTGTGTCGCGCTCTAGTTGATAGACGACTGCGACGATCGGCATGAGCTCGTAGTTCTCGGCGGCCAGCGGCGAGACGCTGCATGGTCCGCCGGCCCCCAGCGGCAAGGGGGGGGTGATGGTGACGAGATTCGGGGTGGAACTGACGACGGTGCGGTAGTGCACCATGCCGTCTGGGGTGCGAAGGGCAGCCATTGCAGGGGGTTCGAAGAAGGAGGCGGCGACCCCGGCGTCGACGGAGGGGGCATAGGTGATGCTGGTGGCGCCGACGGTGGTCACGCGCGCCGGCTCTGGCATGCCCGACATATCGCCAGCGATGTAGATGCGTTGGAAGTTGATGGGCTCCGCGATTCCGGTGACGGTGTCGTTGCTGACCTGGATAGAGGCGTAGCCGAGGTTGGGCGGGCAGATCATGGGGTCGAAGCCAGGATTGGGGGAGAGGTTGTGACCCGCTTTGGCGATGTCGTTGCGCATGATGGAGAGGGAGAAGCGCAGGGCGTTTTGGTTGTCGACCACCATTTCTTGGTGGTTGAAGAGCTCACTGCTGCTGGTGAACATGAAATAGGCGCTGATGATGACCACGCTGCTCAAGCCGATGGCGATGAGCAGCTCGACAAGGGTGAAGCCGCGGCGCAGCGCGCGACGAGCTGGCGAGCTGGAAGGCTGTGGGTTCAAGGTGATCTCCTCTGATGGCTCGCGGCTGCCGAGCGTCGACTAGGGGGCTCAAAGGCGCTTAGATGCTGCGTCGGATGGCATAAGGGATGGTGGTGACCCAGAACTGGCTGCGGGCGTTGTTGGTGTTGCCATTGATGTTGGCAGCGTCGGTACAGGCGCCCATGCTCTGGCCCCCGACGCGCGGCCAGTAGACCATGACATAGCCCGAGACGAGCTCGTTGGCCAATCCCCAGCGCGCGTTGAATTCCACGCAGAACTTGGCGCGGCCGATGGCTTTGTCGCCTGCGTCGAGGTTGGGGAGGGCGAGACCGAGGGCGTTGACAGGGGCGCTGTAGGGGGAGAACCAGGCCCCTGCCGAGGCGATGGCGTCCTGCAAATAGATGGTGTTGCCGAGGTTGCCGCTTTGCTGCCAATTGCTGCCGTCCTGCTGCAGGATGGTGGCGAAATGCTCAGCGATGGCCGTGGCTTCGGAGACATCGCGGGACTGTCCGTTGGCCTGGATGGCGACCACCTGCATGGCCATGACGCCGACAAGCCCAATGACCATGACCAGGACCGCGATGAGCACCTCGATGATGGTGAAGCCCGAGCGCGCAGAGGCGCGAGGGCGCAAACGGTGGAGGGACAGAGCAGAGGTGAAGGTGGCTGTCTTCTTCATGGGTGGTCTCGCGGCTGAGTGCGGCAGGTGTAAGGTGAGGGCCAACACCCTTCATGGGAGGAGGCAGCAAGTTGTGTTCCAGGTCGCGAGCTTGTTTCGATGGCGTGGCAGCGGCGCAAGGCCGAGCGCAATTCCAGGTCATCTCGGCCACCCAGCTCAGCTTGCGCGGATGACGAGGCTGAGGGTTGACTGCAGGTGCTCGCTACTTTTTGCGTATGCAGGTGACGATTCTTGTAGCGCGTGGAACGTTCTCAGGAGCCGCGGTGTGTGCGCAGCGACTGGGGACCCTGCATCCAGCCCGAGTGGGCCGTCGTCGGCAGACAAGAGTGCGAAAAGATAGCGAAGCGAGCCTTCCTGCCGAGCGATGGATCAAGTATGAGCAAAGGGCCATGCGCCGTTCGTCCGAGCGCGGTCATCCCTGTGGAGCTAGTGTTCGATTCGCGTCCGAGCTCGGCAACGGTCCGGAAGAGAGGAAGACATGAAGCGAAAAGTGGTCATCATGGGGGCAGCCGGTCGCGATTTTCACAACTTCAATTGCCTGTTCCGCGGCAATCCCGACGTGCGGGTGGTGGCGTTTACCGCCACGCAGATCCCCGACATCGCCGGTCGAAACTACCCCGTGGAGCTTGCTGGTCCCGATTATCCCGACGGCATCCCCATCTTCCCAGAAACCGAGCTGCGCTCCGTGATCGAGCGCTTCGGTGCGGAAGACATCTACTTCTCGTATTCTGATGTTCATTACTCCTATGTGATGGAGCGTGCTGCGAAGTGCAACTCCTGGGGCGCCAATTTCATCCTCGCCGATGTGCAGCGTACCATGCTGAAGAGCACCAAGCCGGTGGTGGCAGTGACGGCGGTGCGAACGGGTGTGGGGAAATCTCAAACCACTCGGCACGTTTCCCGTATTCTGCAAAATCTTGGAAAGCGGGTCGTTGCCGTGCGCCATCCGATGCCTTATGGCGATCTGCGCGAGCAGATCTGCCAGCGCTTCGCCACCTACGACGACCTCGACCGGCACAAGTGCACCATCGAGGAGCGAGAAGAGTACGAGCCCCACATCGATGATGGCAACGTGGTCTATGCTGGCGTCGACTATGAGCAGATCCTGCGAGAAGCCGAGAAGGAAGCCGATGTCATCCTGTGGGACGGTGGCAACAACGATACGCCCTTCTACAAGCCAGACCTGCACATCAACTTGGTCGATCCGCACCGCCCTGGTCACGAGACCTCGTACTACCCCGGACAGACCAACTTCCTGATGTGCCACGTGCAGATCGTCAACAAGGTGCGCTCTGCCGATCCCCACAACATCGACAAGGTGGTCGACGCTTGCAAGCTGCATAACCCTTCAGCATTGCTGATTAAATGCGACTCCAAGATCACCGTCGACAAGCCTGAGCTGATCCGCGGCAAGCGGGCGCTCGTCATCGAGGATGGCCCCACCCTCACCCATGGTGGCATGACCTATGGCGCTGGCTGGATCGCGGCCAAGGACTGCGCTGCCGCCTCCATCGTCGATCCTCGGCCTTTCGCCGTCGGCTCGATCATCGAGACCTATCGAAAGTACCCCAACGCCGCCAGCATCCTGCCAGCAATGGGCTACTCGACGCTGCAGATCCATGAGCTCGAAACCACCATCAACGACACGCCCTGCGACGTGCTCGTCGAAGGAACCCCCATCAAGCTCAGTCGCGTCCTCAAGATCAACAAGCCCATCGCAGAGGTCACTTACGAGCTCGAAGAGCTCGAGCCTGGTCTGCTCGAGAAGGCGCTCAAGCGGATCTTCGTCTGAGCCGGTGATACCCTGCCTTCGGTCCTCGGTGCGCGCGCTCGGTCAGAGCCGTTCTTTGCCGAGTTCGAAGGCAGGGCCTAGGCAAGCACCGATTCCATGATAGCTGCTCATCTGAGCGGCGTAGACAATGGGCTTGACCTTGTCTATCTCTGGCAGCCCGTTCTCCCCCAAAACATCCACGTCTGCGCGTACATCGAGAATCTCGCCTACGAAGAGCGTATGCAGACCCAGGTCCAGCTGCTCTTTGAGGCGACACTCCAGCACCAGAGGAAACTCCTCGATGTAGGGGGCGTCGACGCTGAGTGCGGGGGACGCTGTCAAAGACGTGGCGGCAAACTTGTCGACGTTGCGACCAGAGACCAGCCCGAAGTAGTCGGCCTCGACCACCTGCGATTCCGACGGCACGCAGAGCGTAAACGCCTTGCGGGCTTGCACGGCGGCGTAGGAATAGGTTGCCTGGCGAAGCGAGACCGAAACACAGGGAGGCTTCGAGCAACAGATGCCTGCCCAGGCGGCGGTCATGGCGTTGGGCTTACCGCTCTCGTCATAGGTGCACAATACCCAGGTGGGCGTCGGGAAAATCAAGCTCTTGGCGCCGATACTCTTTTTCATCGTCAGATCCTTGCGATGGAGCAGGTGCAGTTGCAAGTCGCGCACCCTTACACAATGCTCTAAGTACTCAACGCGAAAAGCCCATAGCCCGCCAAGCCCAGCACGCTGAGCACGAAGCTGAAAAAGAGCAGCAGCGTCAGCGCCGGGTGGGCATCGACGAAGTGCATCAGCGCCGAAGAGCTGCGCTTGACAAAGGTCAGCGGGCACTGGATGGCGAAGTGGCCCGAGGCGACGCGCTGCAGCTCGGCGGCGAAGGCGGCGACCGATTCGAAGCGCTGCTCCCGCTCCTTGACCATGGCGCGGGCCAGGAAGTGGGCTAGCTCCGGGGGCACGTGAGGCTGATGCTGTTGAGGCCAGTTGGTGGCAAAACGGGGCTTCTCGTTGAGCACACCCCACAAGACCGCTTGCATGCTTTGCTTGTCTTCGAGCGGATGATGCAGCGTCAACAACTCGTAGAGCACCACCGCCAAGGCATAGACATCACTGCGCTCGTCGATGAGCGCGTTCTGGCCGCTGGCCTGTTCGGGTGACATGTAGGCCGGAGTGCCGAGCAGGCTGCCATGGCGGGTTCGAAACAGACTCTCGCGGCTGCCTTCGACGCTCTCGGTGGGGTTCGATGGGCGCTCAGGTGCCTGCCGCTGCTTGGCTAGCCCCCAGTCCATCACCATGACCTCGCCGAATCGACCGATCATGATGTTCGCCGGCTTGATGTCGCGGTGAATGATAGCTTTCGAGTGTGCAAATTGTATCGCCTTGAGCACCTGCAGGAAGAGCTGCAGTCGCACAGGGAAGGGGAAGTCGCGGTGGGCTTGGGTATCGCCTTGGGCGAGTCGAGCGATCAACGACTCCAGGGTCTCGCCTTCGACGTACTTCATCACGAAGAAGTGTGCCCCATCTTCGTCCACACCGACATCGTGGATAGGGACGATATGAGGGTGCTCGAGTCTGCCAACGGTCCTGATTTCATCCACGAACCGCGCGAGTTGGGTGGACTCGAGCGAGCTTTTCAAACGCTTGATGGCGACCCGCCGTTCGATGTCGTTGTCCTGGGCGAGCACCACCTCGCCCATGGCGCCCTCGCCGAGGGCCTCGAGGGCTTCGTAGCGCAGGCGCGTTTCGGAGACTGCGCGCAGTTTGCCGTTTTCCTCGACGATTCTGGGGAGCACCGTGGACCTCCAGGGGGTTGGCGGTGGGGTGCTGTTCAGGGCCGAGGCTTGAGTCTGGGCGATGGTCTGCTGCCATGCGCTATCGTCGACGGTGGCGGCGAAGGCCTCAGGGGCGGCTTGGGTCATGGGAGCTCCTCGCGAGACGAGGGTTGCGGGTGTTGCTGTCAGGGCTGACTGAGCAAGGCCAGCGGGGGACCGAGTGGGCTGGGCTCAGGTGCGAAAAAGCTTCCGAATCTGCTCAATCTCGCTGAGCAGATGGGTACGCAAACCCCGCAGATCTGGATCGACGCCAGGCTTGGAGAGTTCTTGTGCGCAGACCTGCAAACAGTGTTCGAAGCTCGGCTCCCCGCTGCGCCGGGTCTCGGCGGGCAGCTCGTCGAGGAGGCTCGCGAACTGTCGTAGTTCGGTGAACTGCGCAAGTGCGCTGGAAGCGCGCATTGCGCAGGCATAGAGCCTGGCCATGAGGGGCATGGCGCTGCTCTGGGCGGCGACGTCGAGGCCATCTCGGGCGGCGGCGAGGGCTTCATCAAGGGCACCGCGCTGAGCACAGATGATGGACCAGATTTCGGCGCAGGAGGCGATTCCGATTGCGGCGCTGGCGATGGAGTAGAGCTCGTGTGCTTGGTTGAAGTAGTTTTCGGCGCGCTTGGCGTCGTCCATGTCGATGGCGATGCGGGCGAGCTGCAGGTAGCAGTCGGCTTGACCTTGTCTGTCGCCAGCGCCGCTCAGTTTTTCCAGGGCCTGACTGAGGAACTGTATGGCCTCGGTGGATGCGCCGCGCAGCCGCAGCGCCATGGCTTGAGCGCGTAAGCTGGCCCCCAGACCTTGCATGTCGTTGAGCTGCCGATAGCCTTGGGTGGCCTCGCTGAGTCGTTTGGCCGCCGATTCGGCGTGGCCCAGCTGGACTTCGCTGATGGCCATGCCGAGGATACAATCGATCTGGGCATGGCGATCACCAAACTCGATGAAAGCAGTCTGGGCGATATCAAAAAACTCCAAGCTCTGCTGGAGCTTGCCTTGCTCTGCGTAGATGCGGGCGAGTCCGAGCAGGCAGTGATGTACATTGTAGCGATCTCGTGCCCCCTCGAAGGTGGCTTGTGCCTGCTCGTAGTGGGTCCGTGCTTCATCGAGCAGGCCACCGGCGAGGGCTGTAGCACCCATCGCTTGGAGGCAAGCAGCGACATCCAGCGGTCGCTGGGCAGTATCGTAGATGGATTTGGCTTCATCGAGCCAGCTGCGTGCTTCGACGAGCCAGCCGGACTGCTGTGCGACTTGGCCGAGTCCCCAAAGGCACTGCGCGACACCGAGCATGTCTTCGCTGGCCTCGAAGAAGTCGCGGGCGGTATTGAAGCGATCCCAGGCTTCGACGAGTTGCCCTCGCCGCGTGGCGATTCGACCGAGCAGCCAGTGTCCTTTGCCTTGGCCGAGCAGCTCTGCGTTCCGCTCTGCTCGCGCCATGAGGAGCTGACCCTGTTGCAGTGCTTCGTCGTACTTGCCTTGGGCGATGGCGATTCGTCCAAGACCAAGGTAGACCTCGGACCAATCGATGGGGACGCGCCTCGCGCCCGATTGAGAGAGCACTTCGCCGGAGCCGAGTTCGTTTTCTTGAGGGGGATCTAGATGTTTGAGAAGCTGTGTGAAGTGTCGCTGTGCCTCTTGAAAATTTCCTAGAGACTCAGAAGATCTTGCCGCCAAAAGGGTGTATTCACACGAGGCCTCGACCTCGCCTGCAGCCAAGTAGTGGTCGGCGATGTCCGAGGCGACGGCCTGCAAGTAGGGGTAGAAGTGTTCGCGTTTGGTGATGGCGGCGATCTTGTGTAGGCGGCGCAGCTTGCGGCTGGGCACGTCTTCGAGGATGACCTGTCTGATCAGGACGTGATCGAAGGCGAGCAGATCCGACTGTCTGTCGTTGTTCTCTCTGAGCAGGC
>JAVFAO010000110.1:0-17578 GCA_034002465.1 Myxococcota bacterium | reverse complement strand
CGAGGTGCAGGCCGTCACTGCGTAGCAAGCCCGAAGGGTCGTGCCAGGGATGGCACGCAACAAGTGAGCGAAGCGAGGCACGAGCCAGCGTCTGTCGCGGGCGCATCCGATGCGCCTGCGCAGCGCGGTGAGGGTCTCGCGAGCGCGAACGAATGCAAACAACTTGGGGAACAGACCAAGCGCCCAATCGACAAGAAAGAAGCGTGCCCCCTTGCGCCTCCACTCCAGCTTGGATACACGTATGCAGCGAGGATTGAGTACGCCATGCCGATTCGACTGACGACAAGACTGACGGCGACAGCCGAAGCCAGTTTCGAACAAGAATTCGATCTGGGCGAGATCACCGTGGGTCGCAGCGCGAGATGCTCCTTGCAGCTTCCGTTCACCTTCGTCTCGGCACAGCATTTTACCATCATCGCTGAAGGCAGCAGTTATCTGATCGCCGATCAGGGCTCGACCAACGGCACGGTGCTCAACGACAAGCGCTTGGTGCCGTTTGCGTATGCGCAACTCGCCGAGGGAGACCGAATCAGCCTTGGCGAGATCCACATCGAGCTGCACTTTGTCGAGTCCGTTGCCCAGAGCTTGAGTCAGGAGCAGGCCAGCCTCGAGATGCGGCGAATGGTGTGGGAAATGCTCGGTGCCGATGATGATGAGGCCAAGCTCAGCATCGACGTGCTCTCTGGGCCAGACCGTGGCAGTCGACATGTGCTCGAGCCTCACATCGAGCAGCTCGTCATTGGTCGCGATCCCTCCTGTGACCTGGTGCTCACCGATCCCGCTTGTTCCCCTCGCCATATCGAGCTCTTCTTCACGCCAAGCGGTTTCTGTGCGAAGGCCCTCGACAACCAGCTCGTACTCTTGAACGCGCAGCCGCTGCTGGGCGAGATGCCGCTGGGGAAGGAGTCGGTGCTGGTGCTCGCTGAGAGCCGATTGCTCTTTCGGGATCCACTGAAGCGCTACCTCGACGAAATTGCTCGTCTTCCTGAAGAGCGTCCCATCGCCGACGAGCTCAGGGACGTGCTCACCACCCAGCAAATCAGCACACCCTCCTTCGACGCGATGGAGGCACCAGCAGTGGACTTCGGCCCGCCCAACCGGCCACCCGTGCCAGCACAACCCAAGCTCAAGGATGAGGACATCGCGGCAAGCCCTGAGAGAGCGCGCTGGGGTGCTTTCGAAATCTCTCTCTTGCTTCTCACAGCCCTCATCTTGGTCGGCGGAACAGCAGCAATCTTGCTTCTCTTCGGGCTATTGTAGAGAGAGCGCTTCGCGCAGCTCGCCGGGCATCCGCTAGGGAACTGAATACGATTGAGCCCCGTTGTTTGTACATGACGCCAAAGGCGCCATGCACTTGGGAAAGCTTCAATTTCAAATACTTGTAAGCGTGCTCTTGCAGGAAGGGAGAGCTCGCTCGATTCGAGGGTCGGAAGGCGCTGCGCCAGAGGCTAGCCCTTTGGAATCCTTTGTCACTATCGGCTGCGACGCTCTCGACGTTCCCAACGCTCGAGATTGCGCTGAATCTCTCGGCGCTCGTCGGCACTCAAGAGGCCAAAGGCGTGAGCAGCCTTCGCTTTTGCTTCGTCGATACCACGGCGCGCACGCACTGAGGCAGAGAAGGCCGACGCCATCGCCGATTGCAGCTTTGGATGTGCAATGAGTTTTCGGACCGCTTCGTGATTGAGCAGGTTCATCGCTAACATGGGAGCTCGCTCCTTGGGTGTTGCCACGCGTGGCTGCGGTCCTGGGCTCATGCTCAGGCCGAGGGCGCAAGGTAAAAAGCAGCCGTTGTGCTGTCAAGCGCCGCCAAGTTCGCGCTCACGGCGCCAGCAGCCACCACCAGCACAGGAGCACGACAAGGATGAAGAGCGCACCGAGCATTCCCGCACGCTTACGGAATCTTTCCGGCTCAGGCAGCAGCGCGTCGCCGTCCGAGCCTGTTCGCAGCGCCTCCAGCGCCTCACGTGCGCTGACGAAGCGGCGCAGCGGCTCACGGGCGATGAGTCCCTGGAGAACGGTGCCGAAGTGGGTCTTCCGAACTGAAGGTGGCACGCGGGGCTCGCCACTGGCCTGAGACTGGAGCCGCTTCGGAGGCCTGGTTGCGTAGCCGGGAGCGCCGTTGAGAAGCTCACAAGCGATCACCCCAAGCACGTAGAGATCCGCTTGCACACTGAGCTCTCCCCCTGCAAGCAACTCGGGCGCAATATAGCCTGGCGTCCCCACCACCATCCCGTCGATGGTGAAAGATCTGGGAGGCAGCTTTCCTCCGAACTCCACCACTTTCGCCAAGCCGAAATCGATCAGCTTCACCCGCTCCCGGCCATCTGCTTCTGGGCAAAGAAAGACGTTGGCTGGCTTCAGATCGCGATGCACCACCCCCTGTCCATGAACCGCCTCTAGCGCGCACAGCACACCCTCGACAATCGCTTGCACACGCTCAGTAGGCTGTGGCCCTGCATCAATGAGCGCATCCAAGGTCTGGCCATGGAGGCGCTCGATCACCAAGAACGGCGTTCCGTCCTCATCGCGACCAAAGTCCAAGGTGCTCACGATGTTCTCATGCTCGAGCAGCTGCATGACCGCAGCCTCATGCTCGAATCGGCGATAGCCCTCGTCGCTTCGCAGCATCTCCCCCGCCAGCAGCTTGAGGACCACCTCGCGCCCATCCCGGCTATCCTGAGCAGAATAGAGCTTCGCAAAGCCCCCTTGCGCCAGCGGACCCGAAACCAGGTAGTGCCGACCGACGCGCTGTCCAGCCTGTAGCTCCCGCATCCGTAGCCTCCCGAACCGAAACGCACACCCTACCCTATGGTAGAGCCTTGCTTCAGACACTGCCAAGGCCAGCCACCAACAGCCTCGCCCCACTCACAAAACGTTGCATCCGGCACAGCCTTCCTGCACACTCCGGCATGGAGGTCTTTGATGCCCCGAACATCCCAGCACGCTGCCCTCCTGTTTCTCGGCTTCGCACTCAGCATCGGCAGTGTCGCAGCCTGCAGTGGCCCCCCCATCGCGGAACCAGAGCGCGCCCTGCGCCGCGCCCGTCAGCTCCAACAGCGCGCCCAGTCCGCGGCAGAACAAGCTGTCGCTGGTCTCGCCCCCTACACCCTGCGCGCCCGCTTCAACCCCTGCGCGTGCGCACATGGACCAAGCATCGAAGTCTACTTCGAAGGGTGCTGGCATCGTGTATACTTGACCGGCGCCGAGGAGCTGCTGACCGCGCTCAACCAACGCGCTCAGCGCTCAGCCTTCGTCTGGGTCAAAGGCACGCCCCTCGACGCCACGCAAAGTGAAGCGGGGGGACAGCGCTTCACCGTATTCCAGATAGATTCTCTTCTATAGAAGAGTTCTTTTCCAGAGCACACAATGTCGACGATTCACCAATTCTGCAGTTCCTGCCAGACCGATGAAAAACGTGGATTCGTGTATACAGGCACCATCCCAATCGTCGACGATCTGCGCTGCGAGAGCTGCGGTGGCCCCCTCAACCGGATCCTCAAACTCAGCCCAGATGAGCTCAGCGCCGAGGCCGAAATCGCCTACGAAGGCAACGAAATCGTCGTCCGAGAGAGCCGCTGGGAACTGCTTGCGCAGCACATCCTTGAAATGCTGCGCCAACACTTCCCCGGACGCGCCGTCCGCCGAAACAGCTTCGTCGAGCTGCCCATCCGCGAAAAGCTCAGCCTCATCATCCAGCCGGTCATCGATCATATCAGCCATCAGGAGGGATGCCTGCTCGCCTCCCCCCTGCACGACGCACATGAGGAAGAGCCCTCCCTCGTTCGACTCTTGCTCGGCGAAATGAACGCAAGCTTGGGCGAAGAGAGCCTCAGACTCGGCACTCTTCGTGACCTCTTCCCCCTCTCCCCAGCTCGCCGAACTGTATTCTATCGACGCTTTGTCGACACCGATGCCTTGGCTGCCGATGCCCTCGCCGAACGCATCGCCTGGGTCAGCAAGCTCATCGTCTTCGTCTCTGAGGCCATCAGCACCTTCGGCTTCTCAACTGCCGCGGTTCGCTTCCTCCAGAACCTCGACATCGCCATCCAAGCTCCTCCCCTCAACAACACCGCTCAGCCCTGGCAGGATGGCCTCTCGCCGGGCTTCGGCGCCATCTCCCTCGACGAACTCTTGCGCCGCACCGACCTCGCCCGACAACCCACCAACGCCGCTGATGTCAGAGAACAGGTCGAGTCCTTCTTGCGTGCACTCGACATCGATGCCGTCGCGGCAGGCTCACAACTCGAAGAAGACAAGCTTCACTTCCACTTCCGAGGGCAGACCGTCGAGCTCGCCTTCTCCAACGATGATCGCGACTCCTACCTCAGTGTCTGCGCGCAGGTCAGTCCCAGTCTTCTCCTCGATGACGAACTCGAACGCCTACTCACCGCTTGCCGCCGCTCCAGCCAAATGGGCGAGCTCTGCCTACGACCTCTCTTCATCCCAGCGCAGCGCATCCGCCCCAAACACCAAATCAGAGGCATCTCCTGCTCGAGCAGCAAGACCACCAGCGCCGAGCAAGACCACTACGAGCTGCTGCTGCGCGACACCATCCTCGGCAACGACCTCAATGCCGATGAGCTCGGCAAGATCCTCGCCTCGGTCACACTCCACGCCCTCGCCCTGCGCGATGCCCTCGGACTCAGCCCCAGCGACAGCAAGCTTGGCGCTAGCCTCGACGGCTTGGTCAGCTTCCTCAGCTTGAGAGCCGTACAGCAAAGCCGCTCCGCCACCCTCTCCAAGCTCATGCGACGCGTCTGCGAATTTCTCCAGCAACTCGAGATTCATCCGCGCCTCACGCCCAAGGGTGACCTGCGCCTGCGTCACGACGACCTCGATGTCACCCTACACCTCGGCGAGCAAGCTCCCGATAGCTTCCTCACCATTCGCGCCCACCTCGTCGAGCTCGGCTCTCGCTCCCGACGAGAGGTGCTCGAGCTCATCAGCAGCATCGAAGAAATGCCTGCCCTCGGCGCCTTCCGCCTCCTCGACAGCGGCACACTGGTCTTCGAAGACACCATCCTCGGCAACTCCCTCGACCTCAACGAGCTCGCCAAGACACTCTGCGTCGTCGTCCAGGTCGCTCAGAGCTACCGACCAGCTCTGCTCACGAGGCTCGGCTGGAACGCCGAAAAGAGTGGGGCCATCGCCATCGGCGGCCATCAGGCCAGTGAAGGCATCGCCGCGCTCTATCGCCGAACCTTCGATGAGAGTGGAAGGCGACAAGCCGTACAAGCCGTGGCCATGTTCGACGACGCCGTGGCGCGCGAATGCCTGCTCGAAGCCATGCGCGACCCCTCCGAGACCGTGGCGGAGCTGGCCACCTGCGGACTCATGGCCTGCACGCAGTTCCCCCATGACACCATCCTGCAGCTCGCCACCATGGCCCTCGACGTCCAACTCAGCGACCGCGTTCGTCAACGGGCACTTCGGGTGCTCGGAGCCGCCGCCCAAGTTTGCCCTGACACAAACGCGAACAGCTCGAGGGCACAGGGAACACTCACCCGCATGCCGGAAGAGGCCCCATCAGACGATGGCACGCGAGCAGGCCCGTGCATCGAAGCGCTCCAGCGCGTCGCACTCTCCGAAAGCGAGACTCCCGAGCTGAGGGCCAACGCCTTTCGAGCGCTCGGCCGAAGCGGCAGTACCACTGCGGTACCCTACTTGGTCGAAGGCGTGCGACATCACTTGCACATCGTCAGTCACGCCGCCCTCGATGCCATGGTCGCCCTCTCTCTCAGTGACCCTGCTCCCCTCCATGTAGCCATCCAGGAGGCCCTCAATCGGCTGCGCAACCGAAACGAGCACGACCGCGCGACCATCCTCAAGAGCATCGTGCAGGTCGGCATGCCCGAATTGGTCCTGGAATACGCTCAGGAGCTCTGGGAACAGTCCACCGAAACCGCTGACGTCGTCGCGCAAGCCAGCGCCGCCGCGCAGCCCCCACGCATCGACGTGCTGCGCCGCATGCTCGCCCACAGGCGCGGGGAGATCCGCCGAGTCGCCTACCTCGCCATCGGCGCGTCGCGTATCAGCTTCATGGCCGATGACCTGGCGGATGCCCTGCTGCTCGAACAAGACGAGAGCCTCAAGCCCGAGGCGGTCCACGCCCTGGCCCAGATCGGCGTGCTCTCGCGACGCGTCGGTGACGCCCTCGGCGTGCTCTCACAAGATGCCAGGTTGCGAGAGCTGGCCCTGAGTGCATTGCACCGACTTCGCCTGACCCAAGTCGGATTGCTGGGCTGACGGGTCGCTCAGGCGCACGCCCTGCGGACTTCTTGTCCATTGGGCGCTTGGACTGTTCCCCCCACTTTTTGATTGGGCGCTTGGCCTGTTGCCCCCACTTGCTTCGCCGCCGCTACCCTGCCAGCGCCCGTTGAAAGCGCGCCGCCGCTGCTTCGCCCTCTCTGCTCAGCTCACCGTGGACGACGAGCTGCTCGAGCAGAAGCTGATACGCGATCGCGTGCTCAGAGAGCTCATGCTCGGGGCTGAGCGCAGCAAAATCGGGCTGGGCCAGCTGCAACGCCGTCTTGGCCTCTCCCAGCGCAGAGAGCAGATGAGGCAAGAGCCCGCTGAGCAATCGTTGCGCCAGGCCCAGACGTCGCTGTCCCTGGCTCGCACCAGATCGCCCCAAGAGATGCTGGAGGGGGAGCTGACGGCAACGTTCGAAGAGCGCGAGCTGCGCTTCGAAATCGGCCACCCAAGCCAACGCGTTCGCCTCGCTGAGCATCTCCCCACAAAACAGCGCGCCCCGCTCTGAGCACCAAAGCAGGCAGCTACCCGGCAACATCCCAAGACAGGGAATGAGCTGCACGCGCTGCCCAAGCAGGGTCATGCCCTGCGGCAGCGGCGCAGATTGGCGCCAGTCCTGACAGAGCGAGAGCAAGCGAGGCAGACTTCCCTCACCTTCAAGACTCAGCGCGCTGCCCTCTTCACCCGAGACCGCGTCGTGCTCGAGGGAGAGTCCCGCGTCGGCGCGTTGGGCGCGCCTGTAGACGGCTTGGAGCCCCTGCACGGCGCCGCGAACGGCACTTTTCTCTGCCTCAGGAGCAGGCCAAGCATGGCAGCGCGCGCTCGGGAAGGCAGCGCGCAGCTCGGCTTCGGCGCGCCAGTCGAGAGCGAGCACGTCAGTGAGCTCGGGCTGAGCAGCGAGTGCTGCGCGCAGCTTCTGGGCAGGCACCCCGGCATCGATCAGACAGGTGCCTTGCGACGAAACCAAGAGATAGGACCAATTGCTCGCCGAGAATCGCAGAGCAAACAGGCCATCATCGAGCTCAAGCTTTTGAAAATCAGCGGAAAGTGAATCGAAGTTCGTATTCACAGATATTGATCTGGTCGCCTTCCTCGATCTTCTTCGAGTCGATGCGACTACCCTTGTATTCGAGTCCGTTGGTGGAATCGAGATCTTTGATGTAGTACTGCCCACCGCGATAGATGATGACGCAGTGTTTTCGGGAGACGTTGCCGTCACGGATGGTGAGATCGGTGAGTTGGCTGGCGCGACCGATGATGAACTTGTCCTTGCTCACCGGATAACGCTGATCGTTGAAGATGACATAGAGCTGGCGCCGGCCGGGCTGAGCGGCTGGCGGCGCAGCGAGCGGCGGAGCAGCCGGTGCAGGCGGTGGAGCGGGGGCCGCCATGGGAGGCGGCGGTTTGATCATTGGAGGGGGAGGAGGCGCTGCCGGAGGCACTTGGAAACGCGCTGGCGGCGCGGGCGTGCGAGGAGGTGGGTAGGGATTGCGCGTGGCTGCGGGCATCCGTTCGAAGGTACGATGCTCGAAACCGGCGCGCCCCATGCTTGGAGGGCCCTCGGGTGCGCGGAGCACTGGCGCCACCTGACTCGGTGGCAGCTCACTGCTCGACAGCCCAGGCTGCGAGACATTGGGCCCCGCTGAGCCGGTGAGGCTGTAGTTGCGGCTGCGTGCATAGTGCCGCATGGCCTCGTTGATCAGATAGTCCATGGAACAACCGAGGTCGCGGGTCATGACCTCGAACAGCTCCCAGAGATAGTCACGACAGTAGAAGCTGCGTAACGTCTTGCGATTTTGCTCGCTCATCTGAACCTTTCAGCACACGGTAGGTCGATCCCCAGCCACCTCGCTGGCGCCTCTCCGAGACCAGAGCGTTGCACAGTGTAGCAAGGCCCTTCTGGCGTGTCCAGCACGCAAGCTGCGTGGCTTTCACTCCATCCCAGCGCGCGAATCCAAAGACGTCGAGTACTCCAAGCCGATGACCCAACGCCGTATTCGGCGCGCTCAGTCGCCTTGAAGCATCTTCGCCACCGAAGCGATGATCTGATTGCTCTGCTCCTGGCTCAATCCAATGCCCATCGCCGCCTCGATCAGCAGCACGCGCTCATTGCCGCCAAGCTGCCCATCGGCCAAGGCTATGGCCACCAGATCCTCGAAGTTGCGCACCTTCACCGAGAACCGCTCGAACACCTCAAAGCGTATACAGGGATTTCCAAAAGCGCTCAGCGCCATCTTCAGCTCCTCCTGACTCGCGCCAAGCTCCGCCCGGATCTGCTCGAGAAGCGCCTTCTCGGGATACTGAAGCTGCCCATCTGCACGAGCCATGATGATCAGGTTGCGAAGATACTGCTCATTGGCGTTCATGAAGCCCTCGGTTCGTCGTTCATCGGGATGACGCGTCATGGTACGGCGCGGCCACCCAAGCTCGCTCAGCCCAACCCCAGCACCCATGCTACCATTCGCGCTCGGACACCGACCGCGCCAGTTTCGAATCCTTCGGATTGGCGCGAGGATGTGCGCCCTTCGCTCACTTTGATGCTTTGCGCTCCTCCCCCTCGGCCGCAGCATCCCCCTGCGAGGCCACTGAAGCCTGCTGCCCCTTGGACGTCTCGTCAACACTCGTTTCATGATGGTGATGAAGCCGCAAAAGAAGCGCTGCCACCACCAACACTCCAGCCGGAATCACGTAGCCCAACATGAGCTCACGGAAATCACCCAGCGCCGGATGCTGCCGCGAGGCCAACACCAAATAGACCGTATACGCGAGGTAGGCGGCCAAAAAGAGGGCCCCCTGCCAGCGCACGATCATCTGCGCCGCAGCAAACAAAGGCAGCGTCGCCACCGCCACCGCGATCATCACCGGGATATCGAAGCTCTCCAACGAAGGTGCCACCTCTAGACCACCCGCAGCCACCGCGGTGAGCGACAACACCAGCAACAGATTGTAGATGTTGCTGCCGACGATGTTCCCCACCGCGATGTCCCGCTCTCCTCGGATCGTCGCCACCACCGAGGTCGCGAGCTCAGGCAGGCTGGTGCCGATCGCCACCACCGTCAGCCCCACCGTCGCCTCGTCAATGCCCAAGGCCAAAGCCATCTGCACCGCCGCCTTGACCACCCAATCAGCACCCAACACCAACGCCCCAAGACCCAGCGTCACAAAAAACAGGTCCAGCAGCAACGGGCGCTGCGGTGCTTTGCCATCCTCCGGAGCTGCGCTCGGCACATTGCGCTCACCGCGACTCTGACGAACCACAAAAACAGTGAAGCCCAAGCCCCCCAGGAACATCACCAGCCCCTCGAAGACACTCAGCGTTCCATCGAATCCAAAGAAAATGATGAACAGCGAAGCGGCGATCATCACCGGCAGATCGCGCTTGAGCAGCTGGCGGTCCACGAACAATGGCGCAATCAGCGCGCTCACGCCCAGAATCAGCAGCACATTCATGATGTTGCTACCCACCACGTTGCCCACTGCAATGTCAGGCGTGCCCTTGGATGCTGCAATCAGCCCAACTACCAGCTCAGGCGCGCTGGTCCCAAAGGCCACCACCGTCAAACCCACCACCAACGGGCTGATGCCAAAGCGCTGAGCTAGGCTCGATGCGCCACGCACCAGCCCCTCGCCACCCGCAGTCAACAGGACCAGGCCAAGCCCAAAGCTTATCCACATCCATGCGCCCATCCACTCTCCTCCTCTCGCGGAGACTTCCGTCGACCGCTCTGGACCCACTCTGTCTATCCCCGAACGACTTGGCAAGCCGACAAAGCCTCACCTACACCTCGAAGACCTGCTCTGCCGCGCGGGAAGACGCAACGGCAGCCGTCCCTCGGCGTTCGGAGAGGTCACGTTCCAAGGACACAACGGCGAGGCGAGGTACAACCAGCCTTACGGTCGCAAGCAACAGTAAGTGCAGTCCGAAGCGTTGAGCAGCCGACCTGCATCGACCTGAGCGGCCGGGTGCGCGTCTCCCTCCACCCCAGGCTCGCAAGACGCCGAACAACGTCCTCCCAGGAGCGCACAAGGCAAGGGCTGAGCAGCCCGCACGCAACAAAAACGCTCGGCGCCACACTCGCTTTGCTCCACACCCAAGGCGACCATGGCATCGCAAGCCGGCTCACAAACGCCGCCGAGCGCAGCGCACCCTCCCCATTCTGCGCGCTGCGGTGGTAGAGCAATGGACAGATACCGAGCATCCGGCTCCCAGCATTGGTCGCTGCCCGCATATCCAATCTCCAAAAAGAGCTGCTCCTCGTCGCTCCATGCGGCGCTCAATTGCATCGGGTTGGCTCCCACACAGTCTTCGTAGCGAAGCGCTGCAGCGTATTCCGAAAGTGAGCTCACAGCCGCCACGTGGCGATTCACCGAACGGACGAGCAAGAACGGAGAAGCAAACACCAGCTCGAGCTCTGAGGCCTGGTCCAAGACGGCGTGTTGAACGCTCCCCCCCTCGTCATTCAGCAGGGTGAGCGCTCTCATGGGCCGCCATTGCTGTCCCGCCAAGTGCGATTGCGCCAACGCGAGGCGAGCGCGAAGCAGGGTCTGCGCGCGATCGCAGTCCAGCTCTTCTTCTGGGTGTAAGAGCGTGACCTGTCCGAAGAGGGGTGCCGTCGAAGCAGGCCGAAAAATGCTGAGCGTCAAGTTCGCAGCGCCTCGGGCACCATCCTGAGCGCTGTAGACATGGGCGATGAGCCCGCTCTCCGAGATGAGGGGAAAGCCGGTCGCGCGAAAACCCGTGGCGCTCGCGCAATCGAGCTCGAGCTTCCACTGTTCCTGGACCAAGGCTTCGGGAGCGAGCCCAGGAATCGCCGCAAAGAGCGCGTCATAGTTGGGTTCTGAACTCTGCTCGGAGACCAACTCGGCATAGATGATGCGCCCACCAGGCGCGATGACCCAGACGCTACGCGCCAAGAGCCCCGTCTCCTTGACGCCCAGCCCCCAGCTCTTCCCAAAGCTCTGGTCACGTGCATCCGAAGCATAGACACCCGGGTAGGCTTTGATTTCTGCAAAGCGACGCTGGGCAAAAGGCAGGTCTCGGCTGACTGTCAAGAGCTCGGTATTGCTGGGAAAGCGCTGGTACGCTCGAGCCAAACGCCCTGTTTGTGCTTCGCACACCGGGGTATCCAACGACGGGAGCACCGAGAGCACCAGCATCTTGCCAGCGAATTGCTCCAGCTCGACCGCGGCGCCATCCGCCCCCTGCAGACTGAACGAAGGTGCCTGGGCGCCCACCTGGGCGCTCGGGCCGAGAAGTGTCAACGGCTCGCCGTGACGAAAAATGAGCGCAGCGCGTTCCAGAGAAACACTCTCCGCCGCGCTGTCATGCGCACAAACGTCGGCGAGCAACGCTTCTCTCTGGGCCTCACTGAGGGACTCGATGCAGCGCCCCGCTTGAGTCTCTGGTGTGCTCTTTGGGATGGGTGGCTCACAAGCCCAGAGCAAGGCCAGGCTCAGTCCCAAGAAGGGGGGAAAACAGGCTAAGCGCCCAATCGACAAAAAGCGTGGCAGGCGATGGCTCACTTCGAGATGCTCCAAGCGAGCAGGTTCAGCGCTAGCTGATCCGAGCGTAGGTTTCGCTGCCGAGCTCCGGCACGCTCTGCTTGCGGCCGATGACCCTGAAGAGCTTGACGGGCGCGGCCTTTCCCTTCACGTGGACAGGCGGCAGGGCAATGGCCTCGACGCTATCCTTGACGGCTTCGAGGGTGCTCTCGTTGATGAGGATCTCACCTGGGCCGGCGGCCGAGCAGAGGCGGGCACCCAAGTTCACCGTGTCGCCAATGACGGTGTAGTCCATGGCCAAGGTGGAACCCATGTAGCCAGCGATCATCTCGCCGGTGGAGATGCCGATACCGATTTCGATGGGCTCTTCGTTCTGCTCGGCACGCTCTTGATTGAGCTGGGCCAGGGCAGCGAACATATCGAGCGCGGTGCAGACGGCGCGAACGGCGTGGTCCTCGCGCTCCATGGGAGCACCCCAGACCGCCATGATTTCGTCGCCCACGAACTTGTCGAGGGTGCCCTCGTAGCGGAAGACGATGTCCACCATGCGCTCGAAGTAGTCGTTGAGCATGGAGACGATGGCCTCTGGACGCGTCCTCTCGGTCCGCGAGGTGAAGCCACGGATGTCGCTGAAGAGGACGGTGGCGGCTCGGCGTTCGCCGCCCATCTTGAGCTCGATCTTGCCGTTGAGCACGTCGTCGACGAGGTGGGGAGAGAGCAGACGTCGCAGTTTGTCACGCGCGCGGATGTTCTCCTCCATCTCCTTGAGAAGGTGGTTGTGCTTGATGTTGACCGCGGCCTGCTGGGCAAAGCCAGTCAGGATCTGCAGGTCTTTGTCGGTAAAGGCCCCCGTGGCGAGCTGGTTGTCGAGGTGAATCACGCCGAGCAGCTCATCGCCATAGAGCAAGGGCACACTCATCGCGCTGCGGATCCCCTCGATGATGATGGAGTGGGCACCGGAGAAGCGGGAGTCGAGCATGGCGTCGCTCGAAAGCACCGCCGCCTTCTCGTCACACACCTCTTTGAGGATGGTCTGCGAGATGCGGATGTCCCCGACTTCCTTGTTGTTTCGGCTGCGAACGCTGGCGGGTCGCATCTCCAAGGTGTTGGGGTCACGGAGGAGAATGACGCCGCGGTCGACAGGGAAAACCTCGAAAGCCTTCTCCAGAATCTTGTCGAGCAACTTGTCGAGGTCGAACTGAAGTCCCACCTCGCGGGCGAGCTCGTTGGCGATGCGCAGGCGCTCGTAGTCTCGGCGCAAGACATCGACATCAGCGATCTCGGCCTCGGGCAAGAAACGCCTGGAGTCGGTGGTGTCGATTCGGCGACGGATGGCGTTGTCGGCGCTCTCCTGGAAGGTGACCCGGTCGGCTTGCGGGGCTTGCTCGCTCTCGTCGAAGTAGCGCAGGGTGGTCCCGCCAAGGACGATCTCATCGCCTTCGCGCAGCCGATGGCGCGCGTTGATCAGCCGGTCACCATTGACGATGGTACCGTTACGGCTGCCGATGTCGCGCACGTAGAAGCTGCCATCCTTGTCGAGTTCAATGACAGCGTGGGCCTTGCTCACCACCCGATCGAGAATCTGGATATCCTGCGCGGGATGGCGACCAATCGTCGTGTAGTGCTTGAGTTTGACCTCACACGACTTGCCATTCGGGATCTTGTAAACCAGCTTCGCCATCGGACATGGTCTCTGTCACAAGGCACACCACGAAACTGCGCCGACTTTAGCGCGATCTCAGTGTGGCGTCGAGACTCGAGGCGCGGTTTTTCTGCCACCAGCCGAGCCTAGGGCGCTTCTTATAGCATGTTCCGTGCCGTTTCTGCTCGTCCAGCAGCTCCGAGCACTGCTCACCAACTGCGCATCGGCCTGTTGCATTCCTTCGTTCTCGACCACTGCCCCCGTGTACTTTCGCTGGCGGCCACGGCAAGGGCACAGCATGGCTGCAGCACATGCTCCCTCAACCTGCAGCGGCTGGAGCGGCTGAGAAGGGAGCGTCGAACTGTCGATGCAGTTCCTGGATCTCTTGTGAGAAGAGTGCTTGGAGGGTACCGTCTGCATTCCGATGACCTCGCGCGGCACGACTCGCCGAGGGCGTCGAGCAGTGGCGCAACACCCCACTGGTCAAGCGGCCGGCAGCGCTCCCCGCGTTCGAGCACAAGGGGAATCCTGCCGCCCTGCGATGAAGGACCTGCCTCGAGACCTTTCCAAGCTGGAGCAACACCGCGTGAGCGAGAGCAGACCCTTGGGCAGCATCGGCAAGTATCGTCTCCTCGAGACCTTGCCTTCGTCTGCGCCTTTCGAACGCTTCATCGCCCGCACCAACGAAGAACTTGGGGAAACGGGCCAAGCGCCCAATCGACAAGAACTTGGGGGAACGGGCCAAGCGCCCAATCGACAAGAACTTGGGGGAACGGGCCAAGCGCCCAATCGACAAGAACTTGGGGGAACGGGCCAAGCGCCCAATCGACAAGAAACTGCACGTGTCGAGCTCAGCCGCCTAGCCCCTCCCTTCGATACCCAATCGATGCTGCAGAACAGCTACACCGAGGTCGCGCTGAGCGAAGCTCGGCTACGCTCCGACTGCATCACTGAAATCACTGAAGTTCTTCAGGAAAACGGTAGTGTCTCTGTCGTCCGCCCGGTGTCCGAAGGTGTCCTTCTCCAGTCCCTACTCGGAGAACCCCGGGCTACCCTCGCCGTACCTGTGGCAAGCGCCATCATACGAGCCTGCGGTGCGGCGCTGGTCACCGCCCACGATGCCGGCCTCTATCACCTCGCCATCAACGAACGGGTGTTGCTCATCCAACACGGTGGCTTCGTTTTCGTGAAAGACTTCGCAGAGAGCGCTGTCCGTGCACAGCTCGGTGGTGCCGAAGAGGACAAGCTCATTGCTCCGGAGCTACGACGCCGCGGCGAGCTCGGCGCAGGGACTGATGTCTATGGTCTGGGCGCACTGCTCTATCGACTGCTTACAGGACGCGACCAACCCGATGAGTGGGAGCCTCGCTGGACTGGCATGATGATGGAGCTCGCCGCCGTCGGCATACCGGGGGAGGCGCTACGACGCGCCATGGACTTCTTCCAACGCTGCATGGCCGAACGCAACACCCAGCGCTTCCCCTCTGTGCGGAAGCTACTTCAAGCCTTCGATGCTCTCGTCGGGGAGCTCGAGGGACCCCGCAACAGAAGCATCGGCGTCAATCCCATCCAAGAATGGTTGCTGCACAACCCTCTCGCGCCGCGGCTGCAAACGCGTGCGCGCCGAGACACCATCGAGCTCGTCGACGATGACGATGAGCAATCCCCGCCTCCGCCCGCAGCGCCCGCCCCCGTCCCAACCAAGCCCCTCACCCCCATGGTCGAAGCAAGCAGCGCCGAACCCAGCCGAGAAACTCGAATACTGCACCGCTCCTCGTCCGGTATTCGCGCCCTCAGTCCCCAGCTCGCCCAACAAATCGGGCCGCACCCGCTCGAGATCCTCGCCCGCAGCCGCTACCAGGTCATGGCTGAACTCGGCACCGGAGGAAGCGGAACCGTCTACAAGGTCCTTGATACCACCCTCAGCGAAATCCTCGCCCTCAAGCTACTCAGGGTCGAGCTCACTCGCGACCCTGGATGGCTACAGCGCTTCAAGAGAGAGCTGCTCATCACCCGCGACCTCGAACATCGCAACATCCTCCCCTCCTACCACCTCGAGAGCCTCGACGGCCTCTTCTTCTTCACCATGCGCTACGTCGATGGCGAAACCCTGCATGAGCGCATCCGACGCAACGGCCCCCTGAACCAAAACGAAGGCCTGCGACTGCTCATCGACGTCGGTGAGGCCCTACGAGCCGCCCACGCCAGGAGCATCATTCACCGCGATTTCAAGAGCGCGAACATCATCATCGAGCGCCTCACCGAACACCCCTACCTCATGGATTTCGGTATCGCCCTCGCCCCAGACAACCCAGGACTGACCCTCACCGGACAAGGCATCGGCACACCTGTCTACATGGCCCCCGAGCAAGCGATGGGCTCGACCATCGGACCCCGTGCCGACATCTACTCCTTCGGCGTCGTGCTCTACGAAACCTTCGGCGGCGAGCTCCCCTTCGCGGGCAGCACCACCGTCGCCATCTACTCCGCGCAGGTCAACGCACAGTACCGCCCACTGCAAGAGCTCAACCCAAAACTCCCCAGACCCTTGCTCGAGCTCGTCGACCGCTGCCTGCGACCGGTCCCGGAAGACCGCCCAGAGTCCATGAAGCAGGTGCTCGCCCACCTCAAGGCCATTCGCCTGCACTGATCATCTTTCGATCAAAGAGCAGCCGTTGGCGATCGAAGTACAAGAGGTTTCACAGATCGGGGTGGCCGTGCAGGTCAGCTCGCAGCCGCTCGTGCAACCATCAATCTGGCACGAGGGCACGGCGCCACAGTTCATCGAACAGTCCCCCCCCGTGCACCCGAGGTAACACATGGACGCCTGCTGACAGCTCTGAGTGCAGGAACCACCCGTGCAGTACTGCCGGCAGGTCGCCCCAGACTTGCACTCGAGCTCGCATCCACCTCCCGCGCAGCTCGCGCGACAGTCACTGCGGAAGCCACAAACGAAACGACACCCACCCTGCGGACAGTCAAACTGACAGGTGTCGTCTGCCGCACATTCGAACACACACGCATCCCCGCAGCCAGCGTCCCCATCAAGCTCGCTGGCGTCGCTCTGCTCCGTATCGAGCAAATCGGAAAGCTCGCTTTGGTCTGCATCGGGGCTGATCACCTCAACCGGAGGCAAGGGTGAGTCCAAGCCCCAATCGGGCCACTTCTTGGGGGGATCGTCATTCTCCTCACAAGCCCACAACGAGCAGAACGCCACCATCAACAACACACCAACAAACGGCCCGTAGGCTCTACGCCTCACCGTCATCGCCTTCTCCTCCAGAGCACTCGGGGTGCAGCCCCCACTCGAACAGTCAAAAGGATAGCTCACGCTGCTCAGGGACCAGCGACCGGTCTCGGGTTGACACACTCTGACGCAAACAGCCGTGCATACGACCTGACGCTCTCCACGGAAGCCTCTTGCAGATCCCGCTCGCCAACGAAGCCTTCGTCCGCTCCTGAAAGCAATCGATACACCGCACACCAATCCTGATGCATCGCCTGCTGCGAGAGCACCATCGCCTCGACGAACTGCACCGTGAAGCTCTGTGCTGCCTTGGCCCGAGCAGCGCTCAAGAATTCGGCAGGTGTTACGCGAGACAGCGCCCCCTCCCCTCCCATCGGCTGCAGCGTCTGATAGTGATCCATGGCCAACAAGAAGCCCAAGGAGAAGAGCTCCTCAGCAGAGAACGACTGCAGCTCGAGCGAGGCCGCGGACACACCCCGCTGGCGCGCGATGTAGTCCAGCAGGGAGGCCGCGTGGGCCTGTCCCGTCAACGACCAGCCCAGCGCCTGTATCACCGCAGCACGCTCGCCGAAGCCCACCTTCGGCTCAACCAGCGCTGCGCAGAGCTGCTCGTCCAAACCTGCCTCGAGCGCGCGAGCGAGCAGCGGCGAGTCCGCATAGGCAAGTGACAAGTCCGTACTGGTCAAGGGGCTATCGGCCCAAGATTGCTGCACATTCCAACACGACACCAAGACCCCGAGTAGCACCGCCATGCGTCCGCTCATCTTCCCCTCTGCGCCAGGGCTCTCGCCCACGCCATTTCCCACGCTAGGGCGTGTTGGAATGCGGGTCAACTTCTTGTTGATTGGGCGCTTGGCCTGTTCCACCAAGCTCTAGTCGAGTGGGCGCTTGGCCTGTTCCACCAAGCTCTTGTTGATTGGGCGCTTGGCCTGTTC
>JAVFAO010000109.1:0-17611 GCA_034002465.1 Myxococcota bacterium | reverse complement strand
GCGTCCCTAGAAACGCAACAAGTTCATCGTGTGTGCAGGCTTCTCAGAACGGATGATGTCGTGGATCTTGATGTAGATCTGATCGTCGACCTCCTGCGGATCGAGAGGGATGTCCACAATGAAACAGTGGGACCGATTGACCAACGGGAAGATGGTCGAATCGATGTCCATCGTGCTGTGTACACCGATCTGAAACCCTCTAAACGGCCATTCGTTCTCGATGATCTCTGGCTCCACTCCCACGAAATAGGAGAGGTAGAGCTTGAGGCCCTTGACCGTCCCGCGGATCCGATAATAGTCCACCGCACGCCGAAGAAGATAGCGCTTCTTCTCTTCGGGCCAGTTCTCGTCCAACACGAACGCGACCCAAGTAGAGAGCCACGGCAGAAACTCTTCAGGTGTGTCGTACGGGCGGAACAAGGCCGGAATGTCATCGATGACGGCATTCACATCGTCGTAAAACGTCCGGAACACCCACAGCAAGTCCCGAAGGAAGTAGTTCCCCTCGTAGATGCTGCTGCGATAGATCCCTGGCAAATAGTCAGCGAACGAGCGCTGCGCGATCACCAGCTCGACCAGTACATCCGAGTCGACAATCTGACCGCGCCCCGGCCGCTGATCGATCACCGATAGCGGCGACTCGTAACTCTCCTCATAACGCACGTCCGGCGCAGGAAATCCCATAATCTCCAACAACAATCGCGCGTTGCGGAGACTCAGCCCGCTCAGGTCGGGCATCTGTAGCTTGCGTCGTATCTCCTTCATGACCCGCTAGGCCCCCTCGCTCAGAGTATGCGCTCTCGAGCCTTCTCCGTGATATCGACATTGACCAGATAGGGCAAGCCCTTCGGACCCAACTTAATCTGCTCCACGAAGACCTTGCGATCCTCGTCGTAGATCTTGATGCGGTCCACGAAATCCACGCCCTCTACTTCCTCAACCACGTGGTACAGGTCGACCTTGAGAACGTTGCGCCCAAAAACCCAACCCCGCCCATCGCGACCACCATGAATCGCATGTAGGAAACGACGCAGCGCCTTCTCGATGTCGCGCTTGAGACGCTCGCTCGAACCCGTGGTCGAACGGATCACCTCCAAACTCACCGAGATCTCCACATACTGCGGCTTCTCCACGTTCACCTTGACCGTCACCAAGCGTCGCTCATCCAAGAAAGCCTTGACCCGCCGCAGCAACTCTGTCGTCGGAACCAGCTTCTGCGTGTAGTCGAGCTTCGCTTCATCGAACTTCGGAACCACCAGCACCGCCACTTCGCCCTCGCTCTCGGTCGAAGGCAAACAGTGCGTGCGCGCAATCGAATTCGAGGACTGCATGGCGAGCCACTCGAAGTCCTCCTTGGTCACCGCCCGATAACGACTCTTGATCACATAGGGCCCACGCTGCTTCACCTCAGCGACGCTCTCGACGTCACTGCCACCCTTCGCCGGGTAGTGATTCGTTACGCCATCAATGTAGGCAATCGCCTGCCGCAGGATCGTCGCCTGGTTCGCTCCGACGTTGCCCTTGACCCCTCCGCCTACACGATAGCGGGTGCAACGAAGGTTCTGATCACCCTTCGGGATCATCATCCCGTGCCGTCCGTCACCGAAGTGCACACGGCCATCGATGCGATCGAGGCGATAATGTCGGCTGCGTGCGTGAGAGGCGTAGAAGCTGTCCACGCGCTTCCAACGGATCCACATGCCCTCGCGAGGATCCTCCTCGCTCAGCTTCTCGCCATAGAGCTCGGCAAGCTCCTCGAGCTCGTCTTCCGGAGGCAACTCCTTCTCACGAACCCAGAGCTCCTCGCTGTCGAGCACAGGGCGATTGAGAAACTGGAAGCTCTCGTTGGGCGTACCCTTGCCGCTACCCAAAACCTCGAATCGAATCGTTCGCCGGTTCTCCGCCTCAACCGTGTTCATCAAGATATGGTCGATGCGCGGCAGCTCTTCGTAGCCGCCCATCTCCAACCGACAGCGGATCCAATACAGCGACTCGCCGAAGCGCTTGCTCGCCGTCATGTCCTTCGGACCGACGAACTCGATGAAGCCGCTCTCCGTAAAGGCGCGCGTGCCGTCGCTCACACCAAGATCGTTCCAGGTCTTGCCGTTCCAATACTCCCAGACAATCTTCTTGTCCCCATAGTAGAGCTCCTCCATCTTGCGATAGTAGCTCTTCAAGACATCGGCGTGCTCACGCACCAAATCCAGGCTCGTCTTCTGCATCACATGCAAGAAGAGCTGAATGTAATCGTTGGGGAAGGGCCCGTTGAAGCCCAGATACAACGATGGGCTCTCCTCCGGAATCGGCTCGAACACCTGGATGTGCTTGAGCTCGATGCCCACAGACTCGGTGATGTCTGACCAACGAAAGTCGTTGTAGGTCAGGATCGCCTCTGGCCGTCGACTGTCCTCCTCGTACTTGAGCCGAAGCAGCTTGAACTGCGGCGCACGCAGAGGCCGAGTGTCCTGCCACGTCCACTTCTCGCCTTCCAAGACATAGGTGCCGGCCACACCATAGTCGCCACTCAGAATTCGAACCCGGATCCAGAAGCTCGCCAGATCTGCAAACGTCGTCTCCGACATCGCCTCAGGCACACGGAAGGAAACCACACCACTGCGCGTGAAGGCATAGCTGGTGTCATCAAACTCCGTCCCCTTCAGAGACTCCTCGACACCCTTCGCCTTGCACGTGGCCATCGATTGCCACTGCTTGCCATCGAAGAACTCCCAACCCAGCTTCAAGTCCTCTGAGGCATTGGGAGCGGCCGCGACTGCTGCGTCGCTCAGCTCAAATTCGAAACGAACCACTGCGCCAGGATGCCCCAAGAGCTCCCGACTCGAAATGTAGAGGCAATAGTCGATCTTCGGGTCCTTCTGGAACGGGAAGAAGTTCTTGCTCAAATCCAATGGAATGTTCAGACCTTCAATCGCCGTGAGCGCCGCTTCCGGCAGCACGCCCTCACCAACGACCTCGATCCGCATCTGGATGTTGTCAACGACCGTATACGCCGGATCTCGCGGCACATCCACCAAACGCCCTCGGATCCAGTACCCCTCACGTCCATTCACCGCGCAGGTCTCGAGCTCGTCCACACCCTCGAAGGCAGCCCAACCCATCTCGAGCTCCTGGCTCGCAAGGTTGAACTCACGCCAACGATGTCCGTTCCAATACTCCCATTCGCAGAGCGACGGAAAATCCGTGTCCGGCGCTTCAGCCGTGCTGAACCCCAGGATCAACAGCGCTTCCTCACTCAGCGTCTCCAGGTGGGAGTCGCTCAGATACAGAACTCGCTCGATGCGCTGACAGCCCATGAACACTTCGAAGGACTGCCCAGGCCGACCGTAAATCGACTGTGTGTTGTCCGCAAAGACATCATGAAACTGCGTGAAACACTTCACCAACTGATTCGGGAGAACCAGCAGATCCTTCACCGTCTCGAACACCAATGGCGGCTCGTCACCCTTGTAGTCCGTCGCCACGCTGGTGCCGGCAGCCACGACCTGGTAGTTCTTGGCACCAGGCACCAAGGAAAACGATAACAACACCCGAGCAGGCTGAGGCGGCTGCAGATCGATGCCCATCAGGTCCAAGAATGCCAAAAAATTCTTGTCCGTGACCTTGTTCAACCGGTAGATGGTCATCTCCATCAACCAGGCAAACAGCTCGATCAACGTTATCCCTGGGTCCGCCGGGTTGTGGTTCGTCCATTCCGGGCAGTACTTCGGAATCAGACTCACCGCTTCCTGAACCAGCTCCTCCCAAGTCCGATCGTCGAGGTTCGGGACCGGTATCATACTTCTTCCTCTCGTCGCAGATAGAACGGGTAAACCATGTTCTCGCGCTTGTTGAGCGCGCGGACCACGTACGAAATCGACACGTTGAGACGGTTGTTCTCGAACTCGTCAGGCTCGGCGGTCACTTTCACGTCCATGATACGCGGTTCGAAACGAATCAGCGCATCCTTCACCGCGCTCGCAACCTGCGCAGCCGTCACCATGTTGTTGGGCTGAAAGACCAAATCGTGAATGCCGCAGCCGAAGGTCGCGCGGTACAGTCGCTCGCCCTTCGCGGTCCCCAAGATGATCTTGATCGACTGCTCGATGTTCTCCTCGTCGCGACTCACAGACGTGGCACCAGCCGCGTCCGTCTTCAACGGGAAATTGAAGCCGCATCCGATGAAACTCTTGCTCACACCCCTACTCCCCAGCCCTGCTCGAGCTCATTGCGCTCGCCTTGAACAGAGGCAAGCCTGCGAAAAGAAGCCGATCGCCTAGAAAGTCACAGCGCCTTCGATCCACTTCCCGCAAGAATTGCACTTCACATAGATCTCGGCCTCGTCTGCCCGGGCTTCAACTGTCTTCTTGCCGCAGAACGGGCACAGATGACCTTCCAAGCGACCGCTGATTACGTCGTCGAGGATGTCCTGCCACATCGAGATCTCTTCGTAGTCGTGCTCGCTCATCAGCGTCCCCTCGAGAATGCCGCACGCGATGCGTTCGCGGCGGATTGGCGGCGCTCTGACCTTACCCCAGCTCGATGTGTTTGACTAGTTCGCGTGGGCAAGAAATACGAGAGCCGGGCCATTGCTGACCCGGCTCCCCATGATGCATCGTCGGTCTGGAGGGGCGAATCATCATTCGCCCGAAGCAATGCGGCGTTCTAGTGCCCGCTGCGACGAATCTCGAACTCGGTCTCGTAGCCATAGCCCGAGCCCGCGCCCACCCGCAGTCGGTGCTTCGCGCGCACCACGTAGTAGTCGCCGTCCATCTGACCACCGATACCGGCAATCTCGATCGTCTTGCCCGCCTTGATGCGCCCGTCACCCTCGCTGGAGCCCGTCCCATTCATGAACGAGCCTGCCCGTTGATTCAAAATTGACCACGCCAACTTCTCGGCTTCCTCGACTGAGCGCACCGGCTGGTCGCTGACCTGAATCTTCAAAGGCACACCATCGGCCTTGGCGTAATCTGCACCTGTCTTGTTTCCCCCCATGGTCTGCCCATGAACGTCACTGGACTTGCCGATAATCTCCTTCTTGCACTTCGGATCGTAGTGCCGAACGGTCACCTCGTCGACCTGACCCATGGTCGAGGTCGCGAACTTGCAGCGCTTCAGTAATCGCTCGGAGCTGTTCTGCCCAATGTTCGCCTGGTCCCAGGTCAGCTTGCACACCGGCCCACTGACCTGTGGCTTCTTGAACATCAGCGTCTTGCCAACCACATCGACCTCAAAGCCGATGCGGCGCGCGCGCTCGTACAGGAACGCCAAGTTGGTGACGTTGTTCTGCGCGATGTAGGGATGAATGATGCCCGAGTCGTCGGCCTCGCAGCCCAAACCCGCCTCGCCCGCCAAGATCGGTGCAAGGTCCGAGTCCTTCATGGTCTCCCACGAACGACGATGTCGACCGCGGGTGAGCCGATGGGCTAAGCAGAAGCCTTGAATCACATACACCTGTCGACGGTACTCACGACGGAACGAATCCACGCCCGTGACGGTACCCTCGATCAACTCCGTGGTCCCCTCATTCACATAACCCAAGGCAATCTTCGCGCTGTCCGACTCCTTGATGGGACCATCCCCAGCAAAAAAATCGTCGCGATCATCGAGTGACACCTTGAACGAATCGGGTCCGTCCGCCGTGCAATCGATCTCGATCTCCACCACCCGCTTCTCCATTTCGGGATTCGAGAAATCGATACTGCCTAGGGTCATCTTGAAATCGGGAGGGTTCATCTTGCTCATGTCTGGCCCCCACCTCTCCTACGCTCGTCACCGTCAAAGATGGCGTTCGACTGTCGACCCCGGCTCACAGAATCGGGGGAATCAGAAGCTTCGTCCCAGGCTCAATCGTGAGCGGATCATCGACCTTGTTCGCGTCAGCGATCCGCCGCCACTCCTTCGCACTCCGGTACTCGCTCTCTGCGATCGACTGCAACGTCTCGCCTCGCTTGACGATGCGCATCTTCGCGATATCAGGACTGTTACCAGAGGTACACTCACCAGCGGCCTGCTTCAAACCCACCGTCGCGACTGCCCTGCAGGGAATGCCGCTCGGGAGAAACATGGTGTAGCGGACCTTCACGCTCTCCACCACCCCCTTGAAACCGCCAGGGATGATGTCGCCCGCCCACATCACATCGACCTTCGGCGGCCGGTGCAAACCCTCATCCACGAGAGCCATCTTCAACAGACTCTCGCACTCGGGCTTGACCGATGCCTCGATCTCGTACTTGTCGAACATCAGCTCCACACTCATCGTAATCGCCTTGCCTGCCGTGAACTGCAGGTCAGGAAAATCACGACTCTTACCCGCTTGCTCCGCCCAACCAACCGTCTTGCTGTACTCCAGCTCCTTCGGGTTGATCATCGCGACGACGGTTGCTCCCGTCTCGGGCTTGAGGGTGATCCAGGCTCTTGGTGAGTGGGAAAGCTTGCCTCCCATGCCAGAAATGCTTTCACCCATTACTCCGACCTCCTCCGTTGAAGCTCTTCACGGAGCTTCTCCATGATTCGCCGATACACCTCTTCCGCTATCAGCATGAGTTCCTCATACGGAGGAACGCCCGCATCGGTCGCTGCAAAGGCCTGCTCTTGGCTCTGCACCTCACTAGCCGGCTTGGTCTCCGCACCAGAACCGCCCCCCTTCATCAAGGGCTGAGCGCCCGCGCCCACATCCGTGGGCAAACCCGCAAACGGATTCACCAACGACCGCTCGCCATTGACCGTGTCGCCTTGCACTCGCATTGCGCCCACTTGACGCAACATCTCGCGCAGCTCGGACACGTCCACGCCTTGGAACTGCGTTCCCTTACGACGCCACGGAGGCAGACCATCCTGACCCGCTCCGAGATCGATACCAACCCGAGCCATCGCCGACGACGATTGCTCGCCGAGTACGCGACTCGCCCGCTCACTCAGCCCTTCGACTCGGTCGAGCAAGCCCTCGATCCGCCGCACCGCATGCCCCGCATCATAACGCGAAGCCTGCGTCGCCGCCCGAGACCCGCTCCCCAGACCAAAGAGCTGCTCCGAGAGCTTGTTCGCAGCCGCTTCCACCCCCACATAGACCACCGACGCGCCCTGCGCCGACAAGGTGGACTCGACCTGCTGAGCGAGCTCAGTCACCAGCGCCTGCTGCGCTGCCTCGGTTGGGAACAAATCAGACAGTCGAGTGCCCGTCAAGGGCCGACCAGCTGCAGGAGCAGGTGCTGCCGACTCCAACTCGGCAGGCTGCTGCGCAACGCCGCTGCGCACCAGCTGCGGTGTCGCCCCCGTCGGCACGAAGCGCTGAAGCGCCTCGCCCATCTCACCGGGCTCGCCCACCCGCACCATCGGACGCGTGAACTGCACACCCGCCGAAACCGGGGCGCCGCTCATGCTCTGTGATGTCACCAGCGCGTGCTCGGACCCGTCGCGCAAAGTCACCGACCGCTGCTCTGCAGCGCTCCGCGTCGCAGCCGAGACGCTCGGTAGGAATCGTCGAATCATGCGAGACATCGTCTCGGCACGGAGTTCTTCATAACGGGCGCTGCCTGCCGACGCCAGCGAGGCCTGAGGCTCCTCGGACGAGACCGAAGGCTCAGCCCCACCCAGCTCAAGCATGACCCCGGACTGCAACGCCACCCGCTCCGCTCGCTCGCGCGCTCGGTGCAGGCGCTCGGTCAACGCCTGCTCCACGCCATCGGCTCCAGCAGCCTCGACGCCAAACACAGACGCCAAGATCCGAGAGGGCGCAGCCGGCTCGAATGCACTCGGAACCAGCGAAGCGAAGTAGCCCGCCGTGGAAGGCTCACGCGCCGCCTGCGACACGTCGAAGCGCTCCATCGCTCGCTCCACCGTGCGCAAAGCCCGACTCACCTCGATGCGTGCAGCATCCTCAGGCCGCGCGCTGGCCACCTGCGCCAACGGCTCGAAGCCCGGAATTCGCTGCGAAAGCTCCGCAACGATGCGCTCGCTGCTGCTCCCCTGTCGCCCCACCACCTCACGAATCGTCGAATAGACCTCTTGCAGACGCGCATTGCCGTCCGCAGAAGCCGACGCCGAGTGCATCATCTGCGTCAACACCCGCGCACCAAAACGCAAGCGCAACGCGCCCAGGTCCGGTGCAGCGATGCCCGGCACGCTCCCGGCCTCTTCCGGGCGAACCCCAGAGGGCACTGCGCTCCGCGCCCGCTCGAGCTCCGCCGCCACGCGCTGCTCATGCATCGCGAGCGACAGAACCTGCGGATCGAAAGAAGAGGCACCGCTCAGAAGGCGCCGAGGCTCCTCGACATCCAGCCGTAGCTCCAGAGGCTGAGCGGACTGGGCACGCGCCAGAGCCTGCAAAGTCTCCCCAACGGTCTCCTGCTCGCCCTGAGCCGAACGCACACGCGTCAAGCCCTCGAAGCCTGGCTCGGACACCGCCATGCCACGCTGCGGCTGCATCTCACGCAGCGACAGCATCGAACGACGCTCCTCAGGCGAGAGCCCCTCGAGACTCAAGGAAATGCGCTGACGCTCCGCCATGCCCATGCTCTCGACAAACGTCGACGCCATGGACTTCGCACTCTCAGCAGACTCCCGCGCTTGCACCGCGCGCGTCCGCTGCGGCTGCAGCATCGCGGTCTCAGCCTCGAGCTGAGGCCTGAGCGACGAAGAACGCGTCCTGAGTAGCTCTCCAAGCACACTCTGCTCAAAGAGCTTCGCCGAATCCGCGCGCCCCGCCAGCACATCGTCCAACAAGACCTGCGTCGCCTTGGAGAGCCCCATCATCCGCGCCAAATCGGCGCTCGGCGCGAGCTCGCGTCGCTGAGATTGCTCAACCTGGGCAAGCTGCCCTGAGGGGCGCTGAACACTCAGATCCACACTGGGCATACGCTCACGCAATGCCCGAAGCTCGGCACTCGAAACACGACCCTCTAGCAGCGCCCGCAGGCCACCCTGCTCGTAGGTATCTTGCGCAACGCCAGGCTGAGAGGCCGACGCTTCCATCTGCAACAAAACAGGCTCGCTCTGCTGCCATGACAACCGCGACGCGGCCGGCAACACCCCGCTCGCCCGCAAGTTCTCGAAGTTGCTGCGAATGAGCTCGCTCTCGTGGTCGCCCACCTGCGCGAGCTGAAGCATCCGAGCGAGCCGCGTCTGCGTGCCCTCTTCCTGGGTCAACGCCGAGCGCTCGGTCCGCTGAGCCGACGCCGCAAGCCGCTCGGTTCGAGTGCGCTGACGCAGCGCTGCCGCCAAGGACGGTACAAAGCGCCCATCGAGAAGCTCGCCCTTGTCGCTAACCGAAACAAACCCAGCGGGCGACGATACCGCGCTCAACCCGCCAGGCCGCGCCCCGGAGGAAGCCACAGCCGCTGCATCAGATGCAATCGGCGCGCGCAACGACACCGACTCCTGCGCCGAAGGCGCAAGCAAACGAAGCAGCGCGGTCAGACCTAGCCCATCAAGCTTACTCTGCTCAGCAACCCCCAACGTCACTCGCTCGCGTCGCGTAAACGCGCGGGAGAGCTGCTGCAGCACCTGCTGCGTCGCCGCAACGCCCAAGTCTCTGAGCATCACACGCAGTGAATCCGACACTGCCGGCTCGAGCGCCGTGTCCACACCCGGCCGCTGCGCCTGTGACGCTGCCTGCGTACGCGCAGCAAGCTGTCGCAGCATACGGTCCACATCCGCGTTGCGCAGATCCCCACTGTGCGCCTCATCCTCCCCCTCCGGTCGAGATGACTCTGGACGCAAAAGCTGACCAGCACTGTCGGGGCGATACGTCGATGCCCTCTCTGCCGTCATGCGGCCCAGCACGCGTTCAATCAAACGAAGCGCTCCCGCACGCGCATCACTCGACGACTGCCCCAAGCTCGAAGCAAGGCCCATGGAAGAGAGCTCTTCACCCAACTGCTCCCATCGCCCCATCGCCTGCTCACCAAGGCCCATGCGCGCCAAGTGCAAGGCCTGCTCTGTGCCGCGCGACGCCTCATGGCTCGCACGCCGCTCGCTCAGCTCAGAGCCCGCGACTTGGCTTGGAACACCTGCCTCAGGCTCGCCAAGCGCAGTCGCACTCGCAGCCAGCAGCCGAACACTCGGTGCGTCTGCCAAAACCTGCATCAGGCGGCCAGCATCCGTCGACGAACGGGCAAACGCGAGCAGACGCGCCCGAAGCGTATCCGTCATCGACAGGGGTCGTGCGCTCGCCTCTCGCGCAAGCTGCGAAACAGACGTCGTAGCTCCCGTCGCGGCAGGCTGAACGGACATGGCCGGTACAGCTTGCACCGCTGCTGACAGCGGTGTTGCCCCCACGCTCGGCGCGAGCTCACGCAGCATCGCTGCGTTCAAAGCACCCGCTCGTCCCATCGCCGCAGGATAGGCCGACACCATCATCTGCGACGCCATCTGCGAAGCAGAAGCCAAGCCTGTTGCAGGCGCCGTCTCCGCCCCAGGCGCCCGGGGCGCAAGTGCACGCAGCATTGGCGCATGCTGAGATGGCGCGAAATGCGAAGCCGATAGCGACCCCGCCGTGCCGCGCAACGGCGCTCCTGCGGTCATCTCTGCCGCCAGTTGCTGCTCGAGCGCGTCGGGAACCAGGCTCAACAAGCTTCCGGGCACCCCAGCAAAGCGTTGTGCGGACGTATAGCCCTCGCCTGCCTCAAAGCGCTGCTCAGGTGACAACGAGAGCGCCGTCCCCACAGAAAGCGCACCGAAGAGACGCTCGAACGACGCTGGCACCAACGCCGAGCCGTCCGTTCTGGTCGCCTGCGTCGCCGAAAGCGAAGCAAAATCCTGCGCACTTGCAGGGCGTAGCGCCTTGAGCGCGGTGCGGCTCGGCGCGTTCAGTAACGCCGCCAAGCGTGCATCCGCTGCCCCGCGCAACGTCGCCCGCTGGGCTCGCGCTTCGAGTTGAGCGCTACGCACACCAGGCAGCGACCCGGCGCTTCGGCTCTGCGCCTCGGCGCGCTCGCCAAGGCGCGACGACAGCTCGACGCGCGCATTGTCCCCGAAGAGAGAGCGTCGGGACTGCTCAGGCAAAGAGAAGAAGTCGCTACGCTGCGTCTTCTGCGACGTCGACGCCAGCTCCTCGGCACGCTGCAGCGCGACGCTCACGCGAGGTGCAGCCGCCGCACGCGACGCTCGCTTCGGGGCCGACAGCGCGAACGATTCCCGCGCTTGTCCCCGTAGCTGCTGCTGCAAAGCAGAACGCACTGCCGCTGGACGCACCGGAGAACGCCATCCCAGGCGCTCCTCCAGCTCCTCTTCATCTTCATCGAAGAGCATCAGGTGCACCGCATCAAGCAACTTCCGCCACGCCCCCAGATCCGCTGGAGTGCGTGGACCGTCGCTCTCGGCCATGCGCCCGAAATCCACGTCGACGTTGAGCGGCAGGTATCGCTCCTGCACGCTGAAGAGCGTCTCGGGCATGCCACTGAGCGCACGGATCGTCACAGGCGATCCCAGCCGCTCGAGGCTCCCGCAAATGCGCTCCGAGAGACGCTGCGCGCCCTCCATCGCTTCACGAGAGACCTGTGCGACTCCACCCAGGTCATCCATCCCCAAGCTCGCCAGCGTCATACGGCGCAACAGCACACCCGTCTTATCCTGGCCGTACTGTTCTGCCTCTTGATGTCTCTTGTCCGACATCTCTGTCTCCGCACTCGGGTTGGCGTTAGCTCAACTGCCGCGACGCCCCCCGCGAGGGCCGTCGGCGCTTAGACTCACTGCCCAGAACGATCAAGGGAACCAATCATGTGCGATTCGATCCCCTCATGCGCTATCTCGAGACTCTCGACGGCGATCGCGTTCTGCCCCACGTTGAGCTGCGGTCCGTCCCATTTCACCGGAATCCCATTCACGAACTGCCACTCGGCCACCTTCTTGCCGGCGTTCGAGTACATCGAGATGGTGCCATTGAGCCGCTTCTTGCTGCCGTGGAAGTCGAGCAGCGCATCCAACAAGGTCGCCGTGCAGAAGCCACGCTTCAACACCAGGTTCGGGAACTTGCCTTGGCCCACCAGCTTGCGCGTGGTGTTATTGCGGCCACCCTCCTGAACCTCGACCACCTCGATCTGCGCAGACAGTCCGCTGACCTCCTGAAAATACCCCGAAGCGATTCCACCAATCGACACCTTGAAGGCGAACGTCCCAAAAGGATCGCTGCTGTTGGCCGCCATCTGTGCTCTCCTTCCCCCGGTTCGGTCGGTTGACCGGTTTGACTCAGCGATGGGGACTTCGCTCCCCAGAAAAGCTACGGGCCTTCGTCGACATCCCCCTGCATTGCCGCGACTTCGCGCCGCAAATCACCGGGCGAGACGAACTCGACCCAAGGGCCTGAGCTGTAGAGTGTGCAAGGACAATACCATCGCCTTCCAGCAGCTTCCAGGCCCTCCAACACCATAAATTCCCAAACGAACAACAGCCCTTGCGAAGACTGCGCAAAGTCGTCACAGAGGTCTCTATACCTCAGCCCTCGACCTCGCTGAGGTCGCCGAGCCGTCGGTCCTCGACAGTGTGCTCGAGCCGAAGTGAGATGAACTCTGCAGGTCGACTCGGCGCAAGCCCAATATCAATGAGCAAGCGCCCAGCATCCAGATCCTCGAGAGGGTTGTTGCTCTCGTCGCAAAGCACGTAGAACGCTTGGTCTTGGTCGCGTCCCTTGAAATAGCCCGCGGACCACAGCGAGCGCAGAAAGTCCTGCACAGCGATGGTCACTTGACGCCTCAGCTCGGTCCCATTGGTCTCGAACACCACCCACTGGGTGTTCTCGAACACTGCGCGCCGAACGGCGTTGAAGATCCGACGCGTGGTCAGGAACTTCCAGGCCGGCTCATGGGACAAGGTCCGCGCACCCCAGGGCCGAATTCCGCGCACCGCGAAGGGACGGATGCAATTGATACCTTTGTGGTTGAGCTCGGCGACGTGGCCCTCTTGCAGCACCACCGCCGTATCCACCACACCCTCGATGGGCACGTTTGCAGGGGCACGATGCACCCCGTCCTCGCGATCGCAACGCGAGATCACGCCGGCCAGATGGCCCACCGGAGGAACCGCCTTGCGCTCCCCCTTCTCCATCAGCACCAGCCAGGGGTAGTAGATCGCACCAAAGGCTGACTCGAACTTCAGCCTCCAGTCCAGCGCACCCTCCCAGCTCAAGCCGGCAGGCATATCGAGCAGCGCAAAGCGATCGCCGAGCCGTTCGCAGTGGTCGAGCATGGCCACCTGCACGGCGAGCACGTCGCGGTCACTCTTGAAGCCGCTGCAGAAATGCCGAGCGAAGTGCAGGTCCGGCGCGGCCACCAAGTCGACCTCGGTGTTGGGCTCGAGCGCCCCCAGCCCGAAGCGTGCGTCGGGGCCGTTGTTGTAGCCGATGAAGTCCTCTGGCGTGATGCCGTCGAGACCGTCGCGCCCACCACGCAAGGGGATCTCGCTGACCTGCTCGGGTAGGTTGAGAGGAGCAGGCGAGGCGCTCTCGAGGCTGACCACGCGAATCAGCTCGGACTCGCTGTTGATGACACGGGCAAAGTTGCGCGTGGCACCGGGGTTGAGCGAGAGGTTGACGAAGCGCTCGGTCTTTCGCCGGGTTCTCACGCTGAGCTCGAACTCCACCGGTTCGATGTAGGTGGGCGACGAAGACTTGAAGGCCACGTCGAGCTCCCCTTTCCAGAAGAGCTCGTTGGTGCGAACCACGCTCAGGGTGACATAGCGCTGTCGCTGACCATCGCTGAGGCAGACCAGCATTCCCGGTTCGAAGCCGCGGGTCGACTGCACGGTCGCGCGCTGAGCTCCCTCGGCCGAATCGAGGGTGAGGAAGGTACGCACGCGCGCCGTTTCCGGCACGGCGACGCTGAGGATGACCTCGTTCCCCCAGGCCCCTTCGCTTGCGGCGGTGACCTCGATGGCCGGGTAGCCATCGCGGTCGAGGATCTCGTAGCGCGCCTTTCTGGCAAGCTCTCCGTCGCCACGTCGAAAGACGTGTGCGATACGGATGACGAAGCAGTGTTTTCCGCCGTTCTTGAAGAAGCCCTCGACGGCATCGGCGAGGAAGCTGTGTTCGACGGGAACACCGAAGACTTGGCGATACTGCTCGAAGCTGCGGATTTTGGTGGGTTCGTTGAGGGGTCCGCGTTCGGCGACACCGAGAAAGGCGGGCACACCGGTCTCACCCAGCCCGATCCCGGTTTGTTCGCGAACCTGTTCCTCGTAGAAGATACCGGGGACTCGAATTCTGGCCATAAGGTCTTCCGCTCAGCGTGCTACGAAGGCGAGAATCCCTAGCCTGGAAGCGGCCCAGCTTGACGGCGGCGGGCCCGGGACGGCGCGGCCCAAGTGGGCGCGGCTCACCCCATCCGGCTCTCGTTGATCTCGCGGTTGATTTCGGAGATCTCGCGAATCCAGATCTGCCGTTCCTTGTGTTCCATCGACAGGATATCGTCTACGGACCAATGGAAGTGATAGGCGATGTAAGCTACCTCCTGGTAAATCTTATCCAGGGGGTAGCTCAAAATCCCCCCAAGCCGGTCCCCATGTCCACTTCGAACTCGTGTTTACAGGCTGGGCAGCTGACCTTCAGGGTGGAGCTGCCTTCCTCGTTGATCTTGCGGTAGAACTCTTGGAGGTAGGCGAGGTCGGAGCTGAACAGGTCCTCGACGATGTTGGGGGTGACGGTGCGCAGCGCGCCGAGTTTCACGATCACGCGAGAGAGCAGGATGATGACGAGGTAGGCGCGGTTGGCTTGGACGCGGTAGTCCTGCAGAGGCGCGATTTCGTCCTTTGCCGTGGCAAGTCGCATCACGCCGTCGCGCTGGAGGTTACCATCCTTGTCGACGTATCCTTTGGGGAGGGTGAACGGGAACTCGGTTTGGAATGCCATGCTGACCTCGTATCAGATGCTGGTTGTTTGTCCACGCTCGGGTGGCGAGCGTGTTGGGGGTCCCTGCCATTGGGCAGCGTTAGCCTATACGCGAAGCGCTTGCATGTCTAGGTGTGACAGAATGGAAGTAGGCTTCTTGTCGATTGGGCGCTTGGCCTGTTCCCCCAAGTTCTTGTCGATTGGGCTTCTTGTCCATTGGGCGCTTGGCCTGGTCCCCCAAGCTTTTGTCCATTGGGCGCTTGGCCTGGTCCCCCAAGCTTTTGTCCATTGGGCGCTTGGCCTGGTCCCCCACGTTCTGGTCGATTGGGCTTCTTGTCCATTGGGCGCTTGGCCTGGTCCCCCAAGCTTTTGTCCATTGGGCGCTTGGCCTGTTCCCCCAAGTTGTTGCGTGCCATCCCTGGCACGCACCCTGCGGGCTGCCTTCGCAGCGAGTCTTCGCCTCCTGGCTACGACTTCTTGCGCGATTGCCGACTCTACTGGCTGAGGGCAGGGAGTGGCAACAGTTTTGGGGTCCTTCGTTTGCGCGCAGGATTGGCGGGCGCAAGAAACGCGAAACGCCCGCGGCAGCGAGCGTTTCTCGTACAATCGGAGAGACTCTTGGCACGGTGCCCATGCCGTTTCGTCTCGCCGCTATGTCAGGACTGCGATCACGCGATTTCCATCTCTTCGACCACGAACGTGATTTCCTCGGTCACCACGTCGTTGCCCTTGCCGTCGAGGGCGTTGATCTTCCAGGCCTTCGGCCAGCATCCGTAGAGGTTCCAGCGACGAACCTCGTTCGCAGCGTTGTCGTTGAGGATGATGGAGATGTCGCGGCGGTCATACTGACCGGCGCGGGCATTGCGCCACCACTCTTGCAGGTCTGGGGTCACGATGTAGCCCTTCTTGAGGGTCACATCGCCGAACTTGGAGCGGCCGGGTCGCTTGCGAAGAGTCAGGTCGTCGCCATCTTGGTATTCGATGACCTCGATTTCGGCATTGATGCCGTCGACGCCCTTGAAGTATCCTGCCGCAACGCCTTGGATTTCCACCGCGAAGTTGTACGAACCCAAGTGATCCAGTTCAGCACGACGAGTAGGCATAGACAGTCCTCCTTATGCGAGTTGAGCACACGCGCCCAGCGCGCTAGGCGCGAAGGGCGGTCGAAGGCGAGCGCGTTGCGCTCGCCGAAGTGTCATTAGGCGATTTCCATCTCTTCGACGACGAAGGTGATCTCTTCGGTGACCACGTCGTTGCCCTTGCCATCGAGGGCGTTGATCTTCCACGCCTTCGGCCAGCATCCGTAGAGGTTCCAGCGGCGAACCTCATTGGAGGCGTTGTCGTTGAGGATGATGGAGATGTCGCGGCGGTCATACTGACCGGCGCGGGCATTGCGCCACCACTCTTGCAGGTCGGGGGTCACGATGTAGCCCTTCTTGAGGGTCACATCACCGAACTTGGAGCGGCCGGGTCGCTTGCGCAGGGTGAGGTCGTCGCCATCTTGGTACTCGATGACTTCGATTTCAGCGTTGATTCCGTCGACGCCCTTGAAGTAACCAGCAGCGACGCCCTGGATTTCCACGGCGAAGTTGTAGGAACCCAGATGATCCAGTTCTGCACGACGAGTAGGCATGAGAGTTCTCCTTTGGGAGCAAAACGGAGAGCGAGCGACGGAATGTCAAGCGCCTCCGGAGGTTGACTATTCGGAAATGTCTCCACCGGCGGGCATCTGACCGATACGGAAGATCACGAATTCGGCGGGCTTCACGGGGCAGATGCCGATTTCGCAAATCAACTGACCGGCGTCGACGACTTCCGGAGGATTGGTTTCTTCGTCGCACTTGACGTAGAAGGCCTGCTCAGGGGTTTGGCCCATGAGCGCGCCGGTGCGCCAGATGCGAAGCAAGAAGGCGGTGATGGTGCGCTCGACGCGCTTCCAGAGCTTGTGATCGTTGGGCTCGAAGACGACCCACTGGGTGCCGTTCTCGATGGACTGCTCGATCATGTTGAAGAGACGGCGGACGTTGATGTAGCGCCACGACGGATCGCTGGAGATCGTGCGCGCGCCCCACACGCGGATGCCGCGGTTCTTGAAGAAGCGAATGCAGTTGATGCCCTTGGGGTTGAGGATGTCCTGCTCGCCCTTGGTCACGTAGTACTTGAGGCCGAGCGCGCCGCGCACGATCTCGTTGGCGGGCGCTTTGTGCACACCGCGCTCTTCGTCGGTACGCGCATAGACACCGGCCATGTAGCCTGAAGGCGGCTGGAAGATGTTGCCCTTCTGGGGATCGTAGACCTCAACCCACGGGAAGTAGTACGCGCCGTACTTGGAGTCACGGGGCTTGGGCAGGCGATCCACGCCACCCTTCTCGATCGTCTCAGGCGAGTCGAGAATGGTGAAGCGGTACTTCATGTTCTCGCAGTGCGACAGCAGCGCATCTTGAATCGCCGGGTCCGTCTGGCCGGGCGCGCAGATGATGTTGACTTCGTCGATCTCCTCGAGAAGCTTCAGACCGGAACGGGCACCAGGACCATTGTCCTTGCCAATGTAGAGCGCCGCACGGCTGGCGATCTTCTCTCCATCGGGATCCACGGACTTCTCGGGGTCCCACTGACCCACGTTCACCACGAACGCGCGGCCACCGCCGTTGTTGAAGAAGCCGTAAACGGCGTGTGCAAGGTACTCACTGTTCTGGAAGTCGCCAAAATTCTAGGTAAACTGGCTCCAGTTCGTGCACAGGATCGGCTCATTCACCGGCCCCACCGAGCACTCGCCAAGGAAGGCCAGGGTGTTGG
>JAVFAO010000108.1:0-17758 GCA_034002465.1 Myxococcota bacterium | reverse complement strand
TGCTGCTGCAGAAGGCGCCATCGGGGAGCTGATTGGTGGGCGCACAGACGCCGCCGACGCTGCAGTGCAGGGTGGGGGCGCACTCAGCGGTGAGTGTGCAGGTCTGGCCAGCGGCAGTGTCGCCACTGGGCAGACACTGTTCATCTTGACAAGACAGGCCAGCCCGGCAGTTGGCGTCGACCTGGCAGGGCTCTTGGTAGCCGAGCTGAGTCTTCATGGCTGCTCCGGTGCCGTCTTCGCCGCAGGCGACGAGTCCCGCCAGGGCGAGCAGCGGCAAGAGCCAGGGAAGAGGTGTGCGGTGGATGGTGCTCATGCTTGCTCCTGAGAACCCGAGGAGACGGGTTGTGGGTTCGGACGTTGGCGAGCGTGCCTGGCTAGGGCTGGCGTACACTTCTCGCTTCGAATGGTCTGCGTGTGCGTTGGAAAGTGTTCGAGAACAATAGGGGAAACGGCAATCTCGCCATCAATGGGTGGAGGGCAAACGTTGGCGGTCGAGCGCGCTGCAGGCGACACAGCCGCTGCGTTTATGCTATCGGGGGGTGGCTCGCTGTCAACTCGGCTGCTGTCGATGTATTCGTTCGTTGTGGGCGTTTCGAAGAAGGGCAGGGAATGAGGGAATGGAGCGGAGCTTTCGTCCTTCAGGCGATGTGTGTACACTGGCGCGGCGCGACTCGCGGGCGAGTCGAGCGGGCAGACGGGGGAGCGCGTGCGGCGGTGGCTTGGCTTTGTGACTAAGCAGAGCCTGATCCTGTTTCTAGGCTTGAATGTGGCGGGCTTCCTGGTGCTGCTGTGGGTGATCGCCGAGCGGCCTGGTTCTCGCTTTGAGGCGGCACCGCTGCTGGGCCCGCATTTGCGTTCGGTGTATGTGGAGCCTGAAGCGCTGCCTTTGCCGCTTTGTGCCCCTGAGATTTGGGAGGCTTTGGAGCGGGATTGGCTTTCGCAACCGATTCAGTTGCGTGCTGGCGGTATGAGTCGGAGCTATTCGCGTGCAGAGCTGGGGGCGCGTCTGTTGGGGCCTGGTGAGGGGCTAAGGGAGCTGTCTGGCGATATCCGTGTGCTGGCCTTGCCGCTGCATTGTGGCAGCGAGGCCCTGGATGCCAAGATGCTGCTCTACGAGGACAGCGTGCGCGGAGTGGTTCAGTTTTTTGCGGCCCATGTGGATAGGGATGCGGTCGACGCTCGCTGGGATTTCGCTCGCGCTCGACTGATTGGCGGTGTGCAGGGGCGGCGACTGGAGGTCGAGGCGGGGCTCGAGGCGATCGCGCAGGGCTTGCGTGATGGTCTCGTAGCGCTCGAGCTGCCGGTGCAGACCCATTTCGAGTCTCCTTTGGACGAGGAGGAGCTTGGGTCGCATCGTCCCGAGCAGTTGCTTGCCTCTTATCGCACGCGCTTCTCCCGTAACCGGGAGCGGGTCGTCAATCTGCGCCTCGCCGCGGGTGCGCTCGATGGCATCATCCTCATGAGCGGTCAGAGTTTGAGCTACAACCGTCGGGTGGGGCCGCGCACGGCAGAGCGCGGTTTTCAGGAAGCGCCTGTCATCGAGCAGGGTGAGATTGTCGAGGGCATGGGCGGCGGCGCTTGTCAGATTTCGAGCACTTTGCACGCGGCAGCGCTGTTCGCAGGGCTCGATATCGTGACACGCTACAACCACTCGCTGCCGTCGAGCTACATCGAGAAGGGTTTGGACGCGACGGTCTCGTACCCCGATCTGGATCTGCAGATACGCAACCCATACCCATTTCCAGTGTTCGTGCGCATCGATATGGAGGAAGATCAGCTCCGAGCGCAGCTCTGGGCTTCAGGCGAAGGAAAGCGGGTGAAGCTGCGTCGAGAGGTGGTGGAGGTGATCGCCTTCGATGACGTGGTCTCGGTCGATCCGACGCTCGAGCCGGGTGTGTTGCGGGTGACCGCTGATGGCAAAGTGGGCTACAAGGTCGCCCGCGCGCGGATCATCCGCGGAGCCGACGGCGAACAATTCGAGCGCCTCAGCACCGACATCTACCAATCTCGTTCGCGAAAGATTCGCATCGCCCCAATGACTGTTTTCGATCCGCAGACCTTGGAGCCGACCATCCTTGACGTCCCGAGTCCATATGAGGTTCCCCCACCATGAGTGACGAGAGCAAAGACAAGACCCAAGAGCCCATTTCGGAAGCCGAGCAGGGAGAAGCCGAGAAAGCAGCAGAGGGTGCCAATCCTTTCGAGATTCCAGGCCTCTCCATCGATCCTCAGGAGTTCATGCGCGATCCCATGGGAGCTGTCTTCAAGATCATGAGCGACCCGAATGCCATGGCGGCGGTCGAGCAGTTCATGACTTCTCCTGCGGCTCAGCAGATGCTGAGCCAAGGCATGAACGATCCCACGATGCAGCGCCTGCTCGCCCAAAACCCCATGCTGGGCGGTGCCTTCTCTCAGTTCGGCGGCTCTACCTTTGCCCCGCCGCCGCGCCGATCCGAGCCCCAAGCTGCTGAGCCGGTCCAGGAGGAGCTGGACGAGCCGCGTTTACCGCTGCTCGATCCACCTCGCGGCGGCCCCGCCTATCCCGAGCAAGCACAGTTCGATCTCGATGCGCTGCTGCCCGAGCTCGACGCCGAAGGCCGTGCCCTGCTGCGCGCGCTCGCAGAGCGGCGCGTGCAGCACCACCTGGGCGAGAAGGGCATCGCGCGCTTGCACAGCAAGCAGCGAGAGCCTGTGGACGCGCTGCTCGGGCAGGCGGCTTTTGCTGGAGAGCTGGCCTGGTACGCCATCTGTGAGCTCGAAGAGCACATCGCCTTCGACCACCTCGCGCCACTGGCCAAGCACGCTTTGGCCTGTGTGCGCCACGCTTGCGCATACCGCGTCCCAAGTTTTCTGACGCAGCTCGTGCATGCGCTCGCCGATGCGGAGCTGCTCTCGGCCGATGATCTGCGTCATGCGTGTTGGGCGCTCAGCGCCCAGCCACGCGACGGCGTCGATGGCATCTTCGAAATCGATGAGCAGCACGCCAACGAGCTCTTCTCAGTGCTCTCCGAGGCAGAGCTCGAGCCGCGGCTGCTGGCCATCTTTGCGGTCGCACTGCTGTCCTGGAAGGAGTTCGAACCCTCGGCTCGGCGCTCGACGCTGCTCTCGCTCTTCGAAAACATGGGGCCCAGTCGTCTTCGAGAGATGGCGTTGGTGTGGAGCGAGTGGCTTGGGGAGCGCATAGAAATCGAAGGGTGGCGTGCCAACCAGGCGCCGGACGAGCTCTGTGTGGAGCTCGCCGAGCGCTGCTGCTCGGCCTTGGGTCTGGACAAGGTCCTCGAATTCGCGCGAGCCTGGCGCTGTTCACCGCCGGCAGCCGCCCATGAAGGTCTACTGCGCGTGCTCGACGTACAGTGGTCCGACGCCACGGCAGGGCCTCGAGATGCGTATCTCGAGCAGCTCTTCGACGAGGCGCCAGTGGCGCTGCGCAAGCTCGCTTTCCGGGTCGCTGCAGCCTGGCAGCCCCATGAAATCCTGGCACGCGCGGAGCTCGACACGGAGCCTTCAATCCGCACGTGGGCTGCGAGCGAACGGGCTCTGGTGAAGTACTGAGCCAGTTGCGCTTGGGACTCGAGCCAGCGCCAGCACACAGTTTTGTGAAGAATCGTGAAAGCGCGCAGGCGTTGAGCGCTTGCTCGCCCTTCGAGCCGCAGTCTCCGATGAGCACTGGGGAAAGGGCATTGAGTTGATACAACGTGGACTTTCGGCTAGAGAGGGGGGTGAGCGACATGCGCGCGCTTGGGCACGGTGCCCAACGCGTCGCAACCGGAAACTCGAGGAGAGAATATCATGTCGAAATTGAAGCTCATTTTGGCCCTGTTGTTCACTGCTGTCCTGTTCGTTGCCTGCGGTGAGGATGATCCCGACACCGACACCGTGACCAAGCCAGACGCAGATACTTCCGAAACCACTGACACCCCGACCGACACCCCGACTGATACGCCGACCGACACTCCCACCGATACCCCCACTGACACCCCGACCGACACCACCGGTGTCGAGAACACCGCTGCCCTGTGCCAAGACGGCATCGACAACAATGGCAACGGCTTCGTCGATTGTCAGGACTGGGACTGCAAGGGGACTGGCGTTTGCGATCTGGAAAACAACGCCTGGACCTGTTCGGATGGCGAGGACAACGACGGCAACAGCTTCATCGATTGCGACGACAACGCGTGCAAGGAATTGCGCGTCTGCAAGCTCGAAGCGACCAATGCGTCTTGCAAGGATGGCGTCGACAACGACGGCGACGGCGACAGCGATTGCAGCGACACTGACTGCCAGCTCGAAGGGATCGTGGTCTGTGATGGTACCCAGCCCGCCAATCCCATGCCCTCTGACGCCGAGATCACCACCCTCGCCAACGAGGAGTGCACCAATGGTCAGGACGATGATGGCAACACCTACACCGACTGCGGCGACTTCTCCTGCTCCAAGAATCACGAAGTGATCGCTTGCCACGACCTGAAGAAAGAGAACACCAACGCGCTGTGCAGCGATGGCATTGACAATGACCGCAGTGGCAAGATCGACTGCGAAGACTCCAACTGTGCTGGTGAGGGCATAGTCGTTTGCAAGGACGGGGCGCCTGCTGAGCCGATGCCTGCCGCAGGCGAGTGGGCTGCTTTGGTCGACGCGCTGTGCAGTGACAGTGTGGACAATGACGGCAATGCATTTACGGATTGCGCCGATTTCAGCTGTTCTCAGAACCCCAGCGCTACGGTTTGTGAGACTGCCGAGTCCAACGATGCCAAGTGCAGCGATGGGATTGATAACGACGGCAATGGCCACATCGACTGCAAGGACTTTTCTTGTTCCAAGAACCAGAATGTGACCGTTTGCGAAACCAGCGTGGCTCAGTGCATTGACGGCACGGACAATGATGCCAACGGTTTCATTGACTGTGACGACAATTCTTGCAAGCCCACCGCGGCTTGCGGCTCGAACTAAGCGCGTCGTACCCACAAAGCTGAGCCAACGCTCGCGCGCTTCCGCACGGGGGCGTTGCTACAGAGTGCTTCACCCATGCAGGCGATGTGAGGCACCGACAGTCGAGCGAGCATGCGGTTGTGCGTGGCTTTGCTCGGCTCGAGCCTTGTTGGTGTGGGGCGTTGCCCCACGCCCCGTCATAGGCCTTCTCTTTTCGTATCGCGAGGCGGAGCCGATGGGTCGCCGAGAAGCCGGGCCTTCTCGTTGCTCGGTTCTAGCTCATGACGAGCACGACGATGACGGCGAGGATGCCGAGCAGAAGCAAGCCTGCCACGAAGAGCCACATCAGCAGGGAGGTCTTGGCCTCGAGATTCTCGTTGTACGAGGCGAGCTGGGGCAGGGTTGAGGCCTCAGGTGAGATGGGGGCAGGCTGTACGGCCGAAGGTCTGCGTGCGGGCGAGTAGGTGGGGAGGGCTTCTGGTTCGTCGGGGAGCTTCTCGAAGCTGACGTGTTGGGTTCGCAGGGCCGGAGCGTTGAGGGATTCGACATCGGCGCTGCTCAGGGGGATGGACTCTTCGGAGTGTTCGGGGAGCTCCGGTCCTGGAGCGCGGGTGGACCAGGTGCTCGATGGTCTTGGAGGGTCCCAGCCTTGTTCTTGCAGCATTCCGCTGCGCACGGCCTGGAGAGTATCAGAGAGGTAGGCGACGGTGGGTTCATCGTCCTCGACCTCGAAGCGGGGAGCGGAGCCTGGTCTGAGGCGTACGGCCGCCGTTTCCTGGTCCGGGCGCCGGTTTCCCTTGCTGAGTGCGTTGAGGGCGTTGAAGGAATACACCAGGCTGGCCGCTTCGTCGGGCACGAACTCAGTGCGTTCCATCACGGACAAGCGGACGTTGCGGGTCTCGACGGAGACTTCGCGAGCTGGAGCGACAGTTTTTTCTTCCGCTTCGGCGGGTTCGTTCCTGAACACGCGACGCAGATAGTCGGAGATGTCGGCGGCGCAGAGTGTTGGTGCGTGGTTTGCCAGGTAGTGGGCGAGCTCGCGTTGGAAATCGGCGGCGGTCTGGAATCGAAGCTGCCTGTCTCTCTCGAGGGCTTGCATGACGATGGCTTCGAGGGCACTTGGGATCTCTGGTCTGATGTGGGAAGGGGGGGGGATTTCGGTGCGTCTGACCAGCTCGAGCAGCCGAATTTGATCTTGCTCCTCGTAGATCATGCGTCCGGTCAACATCTCATAGAGCACGACGCCGAGGCTGAAGACGTCGCTGCGCGCGTCGAGGCGGTCTCCCCAGGCCTGCTCAGGGCTCATGTAGCAGAATTTTCCTTTGATGATACCGACTTGCGTTTCGTTGCGTGCAACATTGGCCTTGGCAATGCCGAAATCGGCGAGCTTCACCTCGCCGTCGAAGCCGAGCAGGATGTTCTGTGGACTGATGTCGCGGTGGACGATGTTGAGGGGTTGTCCAGCGCTGTCGTTGCGTTGATGAGCGTAGTAGAGCCCTGCGCAGGCTTCTTTGATGATGTAGGCAGCGATGGGGAAGGGGATATAGTCGTCGAGCTCGGCGGTCTTGACCAGGAGGTTGTGGAGATCCTGGCCGTCGACGTACTCCATCGCGATATAGTAGCGCTCGTTCACCAGACCGAGGTCGAAAACCTGAACGATATTGGGGTGATTGAGGAGAACCGCGATCTTGGCTTCGGCCACCAACATGTCGACGAATTCTTCGTCGTCGACGAGGTTTTCGCGGATCATTTTGACGGCGAGCAGCTTCTCGAAGCCCGCGATACCCGCGGTCTTGGCGAGATAGATCTCAGCCATGCCGCCGCTGGCGATGTGTTTGACGAGCTGGTAGGGGCCGAAGGATTGGGGTTTGAACATGTCGCTCTCAAGCGCATCCGACCCCAGTCGGATACTCGAACACAGAGAAAAGGACTGGCGGGCACTGGCGACGGATTGAAGCCTGTTTGTCCTCGGAAGCGGTTCGAGCGTCTTGCTCAGCACCAATCATGCGTATGCGGAGGAAGGCAGCAGCTAGAAGCGCGTGCTCAGACCGAAGCTGAGTCCGTCGCGTTGTGGGGTCAGCGCGAAGTGCCAGTTGTCAGCACTGTCGGAACCGGAATCGTCGAGCTGATCGACGATGATGAGCACGAGGCCTGTGATGGTGACGGCCGCGCCTGTTCCGTAGAGGATGTCGGCTGTGGTGGAGAAGCGCGAGCGGTCTTTGACCGAGTCGACCATGGTTGAGCTGCTGCGGCAGGTCTGTGTTTTGTTGCACTCGGCAAAGTCGCTGTCGGCTTGCATGGCCAAGACGGCGAAGACCACACCGGTCAGCACCACTGCGGCTCCGGCGCCGGCAGTGATAGCGCCAACGGTGGTCCAATTGGTGCCACCGGGTTCGTCCAAGGAGACGAGTTGGAAATCCTCACCGGTCCAGAGTGCGTTGAGGGCGTCGAGCATTCCGTCGCTGTTGGCAACCTCGGAGGTGGGGACGGTGAACTCGCGCACCAGACCGCTGCCGACCTCGACCAAGAGCATGCGGTAGCCGGGCCGCATACCACTGTCTTCTGGGACCAGGCCGGCACCAATGACGTGTCGAGCGCCGAGGCGACGGCCGATGGTGCCCAACATCGAGGCGATCGTTTGGCTTTCGGAGATGTGGTTTGCGACGTTGAGGGTGAGGCTGACGGGATAGGTGTAGGCTTTGGCGAAGTCGTCGTGGAAATCCACGACTGTATTCTCATCCACGGGCAACACGTATGCGCGCGTGGTTTGTTCGTCGCACACCTCTGCGACGCCATATTTTCCTGGCAGCACGGTCAGTGTTGCTTGCGTTCCCGCTTCGGTCAGGTCGTGGCCATTGAGTCGAGCGTGGCAGCCCGCAGCGACCTTGACCGTGAGCTCCACCCCTTTGGCGGAGGATGGCTGGGCGGTCTGGAAGAGCTCGATCAGCTCTGGGGGGAACTCCTCGATGCTGGGGATACGGGTTGGAAACAGGCGTACGAGCTTGTCGACCACGGCAGCGGACTTCTCGGCGTCGCCATTGCCGAAGTAGTGGACCTGGATGAGCACCAGACCACCTTGGTAGGTGGTGTCGGCGAAGCCCGTGCGAAGAGAGAGCGCGACCAAGCGCTTTGACGCGTCATCGAGCGCCGCTTCTAGCTCTTTCGCGGCGACGTCATATTGTCCGTTGAGAAAAGAATCATTGCCCCGAGCAAAGCGTTGCTCGAGCTCGCTCACATTGGGCAATGTCAGCTCGGGAAAATGAACGTTGAGCAGCTCGTCGCGTTGGGCGGTGGGGATGATCGAAAGGCGCGTATCTTGGCTCGCGGCCTTCATGAGCTCGTCATGGACCTGCTGCGGCTCGTAGGGTGCCCCAAAATTGACCGGGATGAACACGGTCTGCGCCATGGCGGGTGCCGCCGAGAGAATGAAGCCAGCCCAGCACAAGAGGCTCACTGTTGCACGGAAATTCATCTTGACCTTGTCGATCATAGCTACCTCGAGCATACCCACGTTGGGCGGATGTGGCTGCGAAAGCGCACGCGCCTCATGCAGCATGCCACGCCCTACGGATGCGTGCAAGCCCCTGGGGTCTGCCAAGACTCCAAGCAGTGCGAGAATGCACAGATTCGAGGCTCTGCGCTCGCCTTAGCCGAGCCCGAGCCACTGCATCTTCAGCTTGGCGCGTCGCAAGAACGCGCGCTCCCCCTGACGCTGCGCCCACAACCAGGTCTGGGCAGCGTCGAGGAGACGACAGAGACGATAGATCTGCTGCTCTCGCTCATCCATGAGGCGACCGCGATAGCACATCAAAAACTGCGCCTCAGCTCCGGCCTGCAGGGCGAAGATAGCATCGAGCCGGCACAAGTCGACACACCAATGGTCCCCTTGCGCGTGCTCGAAGTCCAGTACCGCGATGGATGAGCCCGAAGGGTCGAGCAGCCAGTTGGGTGGGGCAAAGTCACGATGACACAGTACTCTCTCCAAGTTGCCTACTCTCGAAAGCGCAGTTTCGGCATCCCACAGCGCCTGGCGCAGTGTGGCTTGCGTCGTCGGCAGCTTCGACAGCATCCAGGACACTCGCTCAGCGAGGGCTTCTGTCAGCGGCAACGGATCTGGGTCGACAAACGGCAGTGCGTGGAGCTGAGCGAGCCAGACCGCAGCCATACTCAGACAGCGCCCCAGCTCGCCGTCGCCAATGCGCTCTCCAGCCACAGGAGAGAGAATCAAGAGCTGCTCGACCTCGCAAGCGACCAAGAGCTGTGCATGCGCCATCGCGTGGGGGCGGTGCGCGAGCGAAGCGGAAGCGAGCGTCCGATAGCACTGATGCTCTCGTTCGAAGCTGCGCAGCGAGACATGTTTTTTCACGTACGCCAGGACCTCTCCGCTTTGCTCGATGGCCCACACCTTGGCCTGTCCATGCTGACCAAGACAAGGCTCCAGGCGCAGGTTCTGGGTGGGGCAAGCTGGCCATGCCCGCAAAAGCGCTTCCATCTTGGGTGGCTGGGCGTGGCTGGGCATCACGCGACGATTTCTTGTTGATGGGGCACTTGCTCTGTTCTCCTGACTTGTTGGTGAGGACTGCGCCCTGCGAGAGTCCAGAGTCATGGACCTCGAAAGCGTAGAGTAACGCGTCTTGCTCACATCTGCAACGCTACGAAATCAAAGGGATTCCAGAGATTGAGCTCTCGCTGCCTGGTTGGGAGAGCTCTCGCTGCCGTATTCTGACCATTCGCCATCATGAACGCATCAGCACTTCTCCTTCGTCGGGCGGAATCGCCGACTTCAAGGTGTTTGCAGGGTCCATGCAGGCCAGCCTTTGTTGCTTCGAGCAGTGAGGGTGGAGTTCATCGCATCAGAACTGCCTTGACAGCTTGTTGCGCGCCATCCGTGGCGCGCACCCTTTGGGCTTGCTTCGCAGCAAGTCTCCGCCTTCTGGCTTCGACTTCTTGTTGATTGGGCGCTTGGCCTGTTCCCCCAACTTGTTCTTCCGCCAGCTGTAAGCCTGGGCAGGGGCTTGCGTTCAAAGCAGAGAAGGGCAGAGAGGCTCTGCTTTGGTCAGCGCTTCGATGCTGTGTTGCTGGATAATCAGAGGTGAGGATGCTTCTGCGGCAGAATCGTTCGAAGCCTGCCAGTCGTCAATGGGCGAGCTTTGCTCTGACTGTGTTCTGCGTGCTCTCTCTCTTCTCGTGTTCAGTCGAGCGTCCTCAGCAACGTGCCGACGGCATCTCGGCTCCTGCTGTCGAAACGAGCCTCAGCCAGGAGGAGCTGGAGCGGCAGCTCTGGGAAGGGAGCCAGGGGGGGGATTATCTCCGCGTGGCTGTCGCAGTGGGGGAGCAGGTGTCTCTTGATGTGGAACAGTCGTTTCGGCGCGGCATGGTGGAAGGCGTGGACTGGTCGCGGGCGCGTGCTGAGCATCGTGCTCGACAGGCGCGAGCTGCCATCCTCAGCGAGCTCGCACCCCTGGGGGGCAGTACACAGACCGTCTACGCGACTCCCCTGAGCCACCGCCAGACCGGCTGTGTTGAGGCTTGCCGCTTGGCTGATGGGATTTGTCGGTCCGCCTCGGTGATCTGTGAAATCGCAGAGCAGTACCCTGGCCTCGGCGGGGTTGAAGGTGACTGTGTTTGGGCGACCGTCGAGTGTGAAGGGGCGCGGCGCTTGTGTCGGGGCTGTCGCGGGGAATGACCGAGAGCGCAGTGAGCATGAGAGGATGCCTTGGGTGACAAGACGATGGCCGCAAAGCTAGCAGGCAGGAGAACGCTCCCTTGCCTGCCGAAAAGCCATTGATGGGCAGCCTCAATCACGAGCGCTGCATTCGAGAACGCAGGAAAGCAAGCCATGCGAGAAGCAGCAGATAGCAACGAAGAGGCACGCATCGAAGCGCGCCATCGCGCTTTCTCGGTTCTTCGTCACAGCCGAGCTGTCTGCGCTGATGGCGCATGCATGCATGGCCAAACTGCGGCGAACGAGCTAGTTTGTGCAGGTTGTTCGGCGCTTGCCGTCGAGACCTTGGGTCGCGATGTCGAACTTGAGCCTCATTCAGGAGAAGAAGCTTCTTGCGCGCCTCCAAGCAGGCGAGCAGGCCGCGGTGCGCGAGTTCTACGATGCCTTTTCTGCTCGGCTGTATTGTTGTGTGATCTATCCCCGGCTCGGGGTGGCAGATCTTGCGGAAGACGTTCTGCGCGACACCTTTCTCACGGCGATGGAGAAGATCGCCTCGGTGACCTGGCGCGAGCGAAGCCTCTATTACTGGCTGAGTCGCATTGCGTACAACAAGGTGATCGATGTGCATCGGGGCCGCAAGCGCACGGAGAAATTCGTGCAAGGTTTTGCACCCCATGTGGAGCTCAACGCACCGGACGAGGACGCCGAGTCCGAGCTCATCGCCGAGGAGCAACGCAGAGTGCTGCAATCCTCTCTGCGAGAGGCGCTGGAGCGTTTGAATCCGCGCTATCGGGAGGCGGTAGAGTTGAGATTCCTTGGGGCAAACAGCCGCGAGCTGTGTGCACAGCGCATGCAGGTCAGCCTCGGCAATTTCGATGTGATTCTCTTTCGCGCGCTGAAACGCTTACGCGCGATTCTCGAGGAGGCTCAAGGCGAGCAAACGCCGTGAGCTTGGCAGCGGAGTGAGGTGATGGTGCACGCGCATCCTTCCAAAGACAGACTGGAGCAGATTCCTGAGACCGTCGATGAGGCGGAGCATGCCGCTGCCCGTGAGCTGTCTCAGGCCCTCGAGCTGCTCGAGCAGGGACGCGCTGCGCTGGACGAACTGCCCAACCTGCGCGGTGACGAGCCTTGGCTCGGGGCGCTCGAGGCTGCCCAGTGCTTGGGTGCGCTGCACCCTGACGCCGACTTGAGTGAAGCCCGTCGCCTCGCCCTGTGGAGCGACTTCGAGGGAGAGCTGCGGCAGCGTAGTGTGCGCCTGGTACGACGCCAATGGACCTGGCGGATGCTTTGGTCTTCAGTGGCTGCAGCCGCCCTGGCAGGGCTGCTCTTCGTCGTCTTTTCGAGCCCCTCGACCCAGTTGCCAGAAGCTCAGCTCAGCCAACCCTCGGCAGTTGCTCGTCTCGAACAGCAAGGCGCACACTTCGCCGCCGTCATCCTGAGTGATTCCAAGCCAACGCCAGGGGATACCAAGCTACGATCCCTGCGCAACGCTCGCTTCGACGCCTATCAGCGCGACACCAGCCTGCGTTTGCGAACGAGCGCGGGGGTGAATCGATGAGACCGAGCACTCAGCGCGTCATCTTGCCAGGCTTGCTTGTCCTGGCTCTGCTCGGCTGCCAGGAGCAGGGGCCGGCCCCGCTTCTGGAAGACCACAGTCGCGCCGCGCTCGTGGCGCTCGCTCAGAGCTACCATGTGCAGGCAGACATGGCACTCGAGGCTGAGCACCCAGAGCTCGCCGAGGCAGCGATGCGCGAGCTCATCGATGCGCTCCACGATGCAGGTCGCAGCAACCAGACCGCCTGGGAACTGGAACTCGACGCCAGCACAAGGCTCTCTCGCCTGCTCCTCGAACGCGGCGATGCCGCAGCGGCGCTCGCCGAGATGGAGAGGGTGCTCGCAGACGGCAATTCACTGGGCGACAACATCTTCGTTGGCTACGCTCATCAAGTGAGGGGGGATTGTCTGCGCGCACTGGGACGTGCCGCCGAGGCTATCGAAGCGCACAAGCAAGCCATTCTCATCTTCAAGCGTCTGCTGGAGCAGCCATGAACGCCGCAGCACGACCCTTGAAAGCGCGCGAAATCGTGAAGCTGCCACTGTTCGTGATGCTGCTGAGTGTGGGCTTGCTCACGAGCTGCGCCGCCCAGAGGATGGCAGCTCCAGGTCACGAGCCTGCAAGCAGTGTCGGGGCCAAGGGATCCGCCCAGCGACAGCTCGAGCAAGAGATCTTCCGCATTCGCTGGGCGCGGCGAGAGCTCGCTGTCGCTTCGAGCGCTTCAGCGGCTCCCGCCATACGCTCTACCCCGATGCCGAACAAAGCGGAGAGCGAGGAAGCCCGCTGTCTCCCCGCACAGGACGACTGTGCAATCATGGTGGAAGAGCTGCAGGATGGTGCACCAGCGCCTGCCGAGACGCTCGTGGGTGATCGCAAAGTGAAAAAGCAGCCCGACGATGCGGCCTCTGGAGCAGGGGCTGAGCAGCTTCCCGCGTCCAAGGACAGCGCTGCGCAAGCTGCATCTTTTGATGAAGCGCTCGCTGTCGAGGAGCGTTGCAGTCGCAATTGCGAGCTCGCTGCGGCGATCTGCGCCTCCTCCCACACCATCTGCGAGCTTTCGCAGGAACAGGTCGACGAGCTGGAGTTTGCCGCCGCTTGTTCCTGGGCGCAGCAGAGTTGCGAAGAAGCATTGGAGCTGTGCGCCTGCGCGTGTCCGAGCGCAGAATAGTGCTGTTACTGGCCACCCAAAGCTAGTGCCGTCGGGCTTGCTCCGCAGCGGGACACCAAGCCCTCGTCACGGTTTCCTTTGCCGCGTCTGCGTCGGGCTCACTTCGGGAGCTGCCAAAAAACATCGTCATCGCAGGTCCATTGCCCGACATGCCAGCGATCCTCACCCACGTCGAAGATGCGAGCACGGGTTACCCAGCGGTCACGGAACTGCGCTTCGAGGGCCTCCCGAAGCTCCTCCTGATCCTCCTCACAGTCGAACGAGGCGAAGATCAAGAGCAAAATATCCAGCCCCTGGAAGCCTTTGGCGTGGCTGTCGGGCGAAAAGACGTTGCGTGCAACCCCGTCGATGAGCGCAACGCTCACGCGCTCCTCAGGGAAGACTGAGCCGTGGGTGCTTGCCAGCTTCGAGAAGGTTGCAGGAATCTCCTCGAGCACACGCTCCACTTCAGCCTGACGCAGCTTCTGTCGGAAGACGTAGACCGCGACAAAAGGCATGGGACCTCCTTCTGGCTCTGCAGCAGCAGAGCGTGGACACAAATGGGGAGGGTATCGAGGTCATTCGAGGAGGTCAATCTTGGAAGGGATCGAAAGCGAGCGAAGCGAGGCAGGAGTCAGCGCCTGTCGCGTGCGCATCCGATGCGCATGAGCAGCGCTGCGAGGGTCTCGCGAGAGCGAGCGAATACAAAAAGCGAGCGAAGCGAGGCAGGAGTCAGCGCCTGTCGCGTGCGCATCCGATGCGCATGAGCAGCGCTGCGAGGGTCTCGCGAGAGCGAGCGAATACAAAAAGCGAGCGAAGCGAGGCAGGAGTCAGCGTCTGTCGCCTTGTGCTCACAAGACGAAGGCGCGCGCACGTTTCCAGCGCAACCCGGAGCCGGTCCAGGCGACGGTCATCAGGGGGCCGAACGGGGGGTAGCTCAGCACGGGGTATGGAGAGGCGATGCGGGACGCATCGAAGTCGCAATAGCCAGTCTCGGCGAGCGCCTGCATCTGTGTGGTGTTCACCTCGACGACATTGCGTTCGAGTTGCGCGCCAAAGCGCTGCACCGCAGTGTGAGAGAGGCGCAACATCCCTTGCCGCCAACGGCCGAGCGGTAGTCCTGCTCGATGGCCGCCTTGCCAGAAGCTCTGGATCTGGGGTGCGAAGAAGTAGAGCCGGTCTTTGTGTGTCCAGAAGCGCAGCCCGGCGAGCTGCTCAAGCGCAAGTCCGTAGCTTTGCGCGATTGCACGCAGGCCCGGGAGGATCTCTGGGTGATCGAAGGCCAGGGTCTCTGTCATGGGCAGAGCGTCGGCTGTGACCAGGCGCTGGAAGCGCTGCGCCAGTGGGGCGGTCTTCTCGAGCACTGCGACAAAGAAGCCCTCCGTTGGATTCTCCCACGGTTGAATACGACCGGCGAGCCGTAGGGCAGGGTTCAGTGGCGCACCGTGGTGATAGAGGCGAGCTTCGCGAATGACGAGTCCTTCGAGACGAGGTAGAGGCACCAGGCGGACCGGGAAGCGGTCCAGTATGGGGCTCAGTACCGCCTCGTTCTCCTCAACGGTAAGAGAGCATGTAGAATACACCACCCTGCCTCCGACCCGAACCAGTCGGAGCGCCCCGACCAACAGGCGATACTGCAGCGAACTGAGCGTGACGGCGCTCTTACGATGTGCGAAGCGGTCGCGGATCTGAGGGAGGTTCGCCACATCGCCGAGTCCGGAGCAGGGTGCGTCGACGAGCACTCGGTCGAAGCTCTGCCAGAGGGTTGACGCCAGGCGTTCGCCGGGCTGGTTGAGCATCAGCACGTTGGCGGCGCCGCAGGCATCGAGACGTGCCGCCAAAGGGTTCATGCGCATTCCGGCGAGATCGTTGACCCACAGCTCACCTTGCTCGCCCATGGCGGCAGCGAGCTGGGTACTCTTCGAGCCGGGGGCTGCGCAGAGGTCGAGCACCTGCTCGCCTGCTTGGGCGTCCAAGAGCGCCGCAGGAATCATCGACCCCAGCGATTGCTTGACGTAGTGACCGGCAAAATGATCGAGGAATCCGCAAGGATCCGTGCTCTCTTTGGGGCGCCTCACGCAGATCGCCCCTGCAATCGCCGGATGTGAGTGAGCCTCGAGCCCATGTGAGCGAAGGGCGTCGAGGACCTGTGTCGGCTCAGCGCGCAAGGGGTTGACGCGCACGAATTCTGGAGCTGGCTCATGTCCCATGAAGTCGTCATAGTCGCCTTCGAGCTCGCTTCGCAAATAGTCATCGAAGGCAGAGAGCAGCTCTGGGCTGAGCGTCTCGTCTCTCGAAAATCGCCGTCGGCTCATCCTGGCCCTCATTCCTGCATTCACATGCGCTTGGGTGCAACCCCATTTCCATCTGAAAAGGGTCGCTCAGTTGGCATTCGCTCGCTCTCGCGAGACTCTCGCAGCGCTGCTCGTGCGCATCGGATGCGCCTGCGACAGACGCTTACTCATGCCTCGCTGCGCTCGCTTTTGATTGCCTGTCGCTTGGCTCATGCTTCTCGCCCCAGCTCCGAAGCGGCTGCCTGGAAATGCCGCTGCAGCGTCTTCGTTCGGAGCTGCCAGTTGGGGCGTCGCAGCCGTTCGAGGCCTGGTGCGATGCCCAGAAGCGCATCGGTCCACAGTGCCCAATCTCTTGGCTCGCCGTTTGGAGCATGAAACAAGCCAGCGACTTCGAAGAGCCCGAGTCGCGCAAGCCAGGGTGAACCAGCGGCGCGCGCCGCCATGGCCAGCTCTCGCGGATGCGCGTAACACGGCTCGTTGCCGAGTGCGCCGGTGCTGATGCAGCCCAAGATCATCGAGCCGCGGGCCTGTAGCCGAGCGCAACGATCGTAATGTTGTGCCGCCAAGCGGCGCACCCATCGCGCACCCAGTGCCCCCATCGCCCACCGGCGCGGCATGAAGTAGGCCAACAAGCTGCCATAGGCCATCGCATCGAGCTCGCCAAAAAGCGCTTGTCCCTCATGCTCACTTGGCGTCGCCATCAGGTGCTCATAGAGAAGCTGCAAGGGCTGCGATGGGGCCAAGAATATCGCGGCGACGTGGGTGGCGTTGGGTGTACGCTCTGTGACCGTCTCGAGACGTCGTCGCAGACCCAGTGTCGCTGTCTGCTTTGAGCTCAGGTTCAGAGACGTCAAGGTGTTCAGCCCATTCGAGAATCGCTGTATCGGGGGTTCGAGGTCGAAGAGCAGCGCCGTCCGTGAGCGTAAGCTGGACGGCATCGCGTCGAGCATGGCGTGAAGCCGGTCGAAAAAGCGCGCGGCGCTGTCGAGGTTCAGAAAGAGCCCTTCCTCTCGGCTCAGCTGCGGCCACAGGCGGATGGCGTCGACGCCCAACTGGGCCGCTTCAGTGAGCAAGGCCGAAGCATCATCGAACGAGCTTGGTTTCGAGAGCTCGACACGTTGCACCAGTTCCAGCTCGACAGGGAGGTGCAATCCCAGGGCAGCTCTGCGCGAATCGAGCCGGGTGCGAACCGCTTGCAGGTACGGTCCGTCTGCGTTGCGCATGGCCAGAAGCTGCGCCCGAGTCATTTGCTCCGAATACAGTCTTAAGTGCATTCGGTGCTCGCTCAAGTGGTCTCGGCTTCGAGCAGCGAGATGGCGACAGCACGCGCGGTCTCTTCATGGGCGCAACCTCGACTCGCCATGCAGACGAAGAAGGAGCCCGCACCATGACCGCGCATCTCGACGCAAAGCTGACGAGCTTTGACGCGGATGAGAATACCCTCGGGATCGATCACTTCTTCGATGGCAGATGCAAGCTGTTGCGCGAGTTTTTCTTGGAGCTGCGGGCGCCGGCAGAGGTGATCCAAGACGCGCAGCACGCTGCCAAAGCCGAGGATGCTTCGACGGGGCAGGTAGACCACGTCGACGCTACCGAAGAAGGGCACCATGTGGTGCTCGCACAGGGCATAGAACGAGAGCTTTCGAAGGGCGATCCATTCGGCTTGCTCGGGCGCTGCGAAGGGAGTGACCTTGGGTAGGGTGCTGCTCTGAGCAGCGCTCGTCCAGCTTGCCAGCAGCGAGGTGGCCAGCCGCGCAGCCTCCTGCGCTTCTGCTGGCGAGGCGTGACTGCCCAAGGCCTGCAACATGGCGAAGTAGTGCTGTTGAGCCGCTTCGAGGTCAACCGTGGTCATCTCGCCTCCCTGAGCAAGGAACCTTGCGCTCTGGCTGTTGGAAGCTGGGGAAACGGGCCAAGCGCCCAATCGACAAGTTGGGGGAACAGGCCAAGCGCCCAATCGACAAGAAAAATGCAATCGTAAGTGAGCGAAGGGCACGCATCCTCGCGCCAATCCGAAGGATTTGCATCTGGCGCGAGGTCGGTGCCCGAGAGCGAACGAATGCTACCAGGGAGCGCTGCTTCAGTCTGCGTTGTTGCTGAGCGTGAGGCGCCGAAAGACGCCCGCCCCAATGCTCTCGGTCTGCACGTCAGAGAACGATGCTGAGACG
>JAVFAO010000107.1:0-17761 GCA_034002465.1 Myxococcota bacterium | reverse complement strand
TGCCCAAAGCAAGTAGCCGACAGAAGAAAGCTGTACCCAGTAGAAAGGCGGCCGAGAATCGCGCCTAACCGTCTAGAGACAAAGCGTTTTTAGGCGGAATTTTGCGCGCTCAGCCGGGGAACTTCCGTCCGAATTTGCACATGGCCGACTGCAAGGTGTGCTCTCGAGCGCTCGCAAACGCAGTCTGCAACTGCAGAGCGTGCTTCAGCTCTGCCTCGAACCCCATTCTGCACTCGCCAACTGCACTCCAGCGCGGCGCTGCACCACCTTCTGCACGTGCACAGAGCACTCTCGAGCGTCCTGGGGGCGCCTACTGCACGTGCACAGAGCGCTCCTGCTCGGCCTTGACCACACCTTGCAAAGACCAAGGTGCGTTCCCGAAGCGTTGAGAGCGCATTCTGCTCTTGTTGTTTGGGCACTTGGCCTGTCCCCAAGCTGTCGGCGAAGCCCGACGCTCGAGGAGCCATGGGCGCCAATCACAGCAGGGTGCCGCTCAACGCCCGAGCGCGGGGCAGTCCTCCGCTCCATCGAGCACACAGGCCTTCCGACGGTATTCGGCTGCCTTCGCCTCATCTTTCTCGACCCCTTGCCCCAGCTCATACATGTTGGCGAGCATGATGCAGCCCGCCGAATCGCCACCATCGCAGACAGAGCGTACCATCGAGACGGTCTCCTCCACATCGATTTCGATGACCCCCGTGAGCCCCAATACCGCGTGCAACAGACACGCCCTTGTGTCCCCTGCATCACAGGCGACTTGGCTAAGCTGCGCTGCCTTGAGCTCATCCATCGCGACTCCGAGCCCATCGGCGTAGAGAAAGGCCAATTGTGAACAAGCCGGCATCGAAGCCGCATCGCAAGCGCGCTCGAGGAGCTGCGCCGCCTTGCTCTCGTCCTTCTCACCGCCCTCTGCTTGAAGCAGCATGTTCGCGAGCGAAACGCAGCCCCCGAGCGCGCCGCCATCGCAGGCCACCTGGAACGCTTGCCGAGCCGCCACCTCGTCTTCCCCGACCCCACGCCCGAGCTGGTAGGCTCGACCTAGCTCCTTGCATCCCTCACTGTAGCCGCCCTCACATGACTGGCGGAAGAGCTCGACCGACTGTGCTTCATCTTTCTCCACTCCGCTCCCGGAGCGCAGCATCGTGCCCAACATGTAGCAAGCGCCAGCAGTCCCTGCGTTGCACGCCTCCTGATAGAGCGTTGCGGCTCTTCGTTCGTCCTTCTCGATACCTCGCCCCTTCTGGTACATCCAGGCCAGATTGACGCAGCCACCCTGAACGCCAGCCTCACAGGCCGTACGAAAGCAAGAGACCGCCTCTGCTTGCTGCTCTTCGCTTCCCACTCGGAGGACGTTGCCGAGATTGTAGCAACTGACGCCATCACCACCTTCACAGCCCTTGCGAAAGAGCTCAATCGCCTTCGCCTCATCCTTATCCACCCCGACGCCCTGTCGATACATGAGACCAAGATTGCTGCAGCTCCCGCCTTCCCCTCCCTCACAGGCAAGCCTGTGGAAATGCGCGGCCTGGTCAAGGTCCATCGGCACCCCAAGACCATCCTGATAGCCAAGGCCCAACAACTTGCACCCTCGCATATCCCCTCCGTTGCAGGCCGTGCGATAGAGCTCAGCGCTCCTGGCGAAGTCCTGCTCGACCGCGAGGCCTTGTTCGAACATGATGCCCAAGTTGAGACATGCACGCGGGACGCCACCATCGCAGGCACGGCGGTAGAGCTCGAGGCCAGCCTCTGGATCCTGGGTCACGAGCACCGCCGCCAGGTCATTGCAAGCAATCAGAAAACCTCCATCGCACGCCTGCCGATACAGCTCGAGCGCCCTGGAAAGGTCCGCTGCCGTCCCCCTTCCCTGGTGGAGCATCACCGCTTGGTTGTGACAACCGGAGAGCTCCCCTCCCTCGCAGGCCTTGTGGTTCAGCGCGAACGCTCTGGCGTCATCTCTCGCAACCCCCAGTCCCTCGCCATACATGAGCCCCAGATTGAGGCAGGCGACGGCGATTCCGCCCTCACAGGCCTCTCCAAAGAGCAGGGCAGCCTTCGCCTCGTCCTTGGCAACTCCCTGACCAGACAAGTACCGAATGCCTCGGTTTACACACGGTCCCGGATTCTGCCTGCACACTCGCAACTCTACACTGTCCTCGACGTTTGGCGTGTCGGGCTGGGTCTGCTCACGCGGCGAGACCCCAGCACAGCCAAGGCACACCAAGCAGACACCCAAGACGAAGCACTGGCGCGAACCAGGCTTTATCTTCGTTTGCTCTCGAACACCGACCTCGCGACAGCTGCCAATCCTTTGGATTGTCGCGCGGATGCGTGTCCTTTGCTCACTTTCGATTGTGTCATCCATCTCATCCTCGCGGGGGCTGGTTGTCGTTCGTTCGCTTCAGCACCGATCCCACTCGATGACTCGCGTTGCTGCGTGCTCCTCTGACGCTCATCGCACAAGCGGAGCGGGATAGCAATGAGGAGCATAGTGGCCGTTTGCGAGATGCGACGCTCGCGCCCGCCGAGCCCTGAGCGCTCCGGATTTGCACCAGGCCGAGTGCAAGACACACCGTGCAACTGCCAAGCTGCGTTCCCGACGCGTCGAGAGTGCTTTCTGCACTTCTCGCTCGCGAAGCCTGGCTTTCGAGGACGACCTGGGCGACGACGCTCGGACACAGCGAGTGCACGGCCGAGAGTCGAGCATGTCTTCGATACACTGTTCGGATTCCCTGCGCCGAGCGAGCTCCTTGCATGAGTCGAGTCGACGCATCGTTCGAAGACGAGTACCTCCGTGGTCGCTTCGGCGGGGTTCCCCATCTTGCTCGGCTCTCTGGTCTGCCCAAAGCGCTCCGGATTTGCACCTGACCAACTGCAAAGTGTGCTCTCGAGCGCTCGAGAACGCAGTCTGCACCTGCAGAGCGTGCTCCCGTTCAGCCTTGAACCCCATTCTGCGATCGCCAACTGCACCCCAGCGCGGCGCTGCACCACCTTCTGCACGTGCACAGAGCACTCTCGAGCTGCCTGGAGGCACCTTCTGCACGTGCACAGAGCGACACGATTCAGCTTGGGACACACCTCGCAACTGCCAAGCTGCGTTCCTGAAGCGTTGAGAGCACATTCTGCACTGGTTGCGCGCGAATCCTGTCCTTCGAGACAAGCCATCGTGTTCTGCCAGGCCTCGCGCCCACCGCTGATCACATTCGCCGTGCCTGCAACAGCGGCGCGCCCTGTCTTGCCGACTATCGGGGAGCGAACTAGGATGGACCCCAGGGCTGGACGAGCTGCAGCGATGCTGGAGGGAAGGCATGAAGGACGTCGTCTATTGTTCAATGACGAGTATGCAAGGCGAGCCCGTCGCCCTGCGCGGTGTGCAGGTCGATGGCGTTCTCGAAGAGCGCATGGCCCATATCACCCTGCGACAGCGCTTCGCCAACCTGGAGAGCAAGCCCATCGAGGCGGTCTATCTCTTCCCCCTCGATGAGGGGGCCGCCGTATGCGCCTTCAGCGCGCGCATCGGCGAGCGCGTGCTCGAGGCCAAGCTCGAGGAACGCGAGGCTGCCTTCGCGCTCTACGACGACGCGATGGCCGAGGGACACGCTGCCTTCCTGCTCGAGCAGGAGCGGCCCAACATCTTTACGGCGTCGCTCGGTAACATCCTCCCAGGGCAGGAGATTTTCCTCGAGGTGAGCTACGTCAGCCTGCTGCCGGTCGAGGGCGACGCGGTCCGCTTCGTCTTGCCGACGACCATCGCCCCACGCTACGCACCCGCCAGCGTGGCGAGCGAGGACCTGGCGCGCCTCGACGCGCCCCTCAGTGACGCAGCCAGCTACGGCCTCTCGCTCTGTCTCGAGCTGCGCTCGACGCAGCGATTGACCGAGCTGAGCAGCCCCAGCCATGCGATTCAGGTCGAGCGAGGGGAGTCCACGATGGTCAGGAACAGCGAGGCTTCGCTGCTCATGGACCGGGATTTCGTGCTGCTCATGGCTTTCGAAGGTGGCTTGCAGCCAAGCGCTCGGGTGGTCTGCGACGAGCTGGGCATGCACTACGCCGCGCTCAGCTTCGTGCCTCGTGGGCTGCCTGCGATGCCCGTGCAGGAGGTGGTCTTCCTGCTCGACTGTTCAGGCTCGATGTACGGCGACTCCATCGCGCAGGCGCGGCGCGCGCTCGCTCTATGCGTGCGCACGCTCGAGGAGGGGACGCGCTTCAACGTCTACAAGTTCGGAAACACCTACAGCTCCCTCTGGCCCAGCTCCAAAGCATTCGGCCAAGCCAGTCTGGACGAGGCCAGCGCCTTCATCGAGGCTTGCAACGCAGACCTGGGAGGAACCGAAATCCTCGCCCCCTTGCGGGCCATCGTCAGCGAGAACAGCAGCCAACACCGCGTGGTGCTGCTGCTCACGGATGGTCAGGTCGCCAACGAGGACGAGGTCATCGCGCTCTGTGCCGAGCATCGGGGTCGGCAGCGAGTCTTCGCGTTTGGCATCGGGGCGGGCGTGAGCGAGCACTTGGTGCGCGGGGTTGCGCGGGCCAGTGGCGCCGTCGCCGAGTTCATTCACCCTGGAGAGCGCATCGAAGCCAAGGTACTGCGTATGTTTCGGCGCTTGGCCACGCCTTGGGTCGAGACCCGGGTGGACTGGAACATGCGGGTCGAACAGGCACCCGCCGAGCTGCCCACGGTCTACGACGGTGAGCCGCTGACGATCTTTGCGCGTTGGGAGGGGGCGTCGGGTGGCGAAGCAGTGCTGCTCGCCGGGGAGCAGAGCTGGCGCTTACCGCTGATGGCTCAGGGTGAGAGCGCGAGCTCGCCTGTGGCCCTGCTGTGGGCTCGACAGCGGATCCGCGATCTCGAAGAGGGCAAGGGGCTGCGCCGCGGCAGCGCCCAGCGTGCTGCAGTCGACAGGGCTCGCCAAGAAATCATTGCCATTTCAAAGGCTTTTGACTTGCTCTCGAGCTTCACGAGCTTCGTGGGGGTGGAGCGACGTGACGCGGCCTCAGCATCCACGGAAGCAGCCCAGCTTCGCCGCGTCCCGTTGCATCCGGTGGCACGGTCGTTGGGTGAGGGGAGCTCGGGCCTGCGTTCGCAGGCGATGGCCGCGCCCCCTATGGCGTCCCGGCCAAGGCGCATGGCTGCGGCCCCTGCGCCTGCGCCGATGGCCATGGCACCTGCAGCGAGGGCCTTCTCTATGGCTGCACCTGGTGGCGCCCCTCCCGGCGCGCCAGCCTCGGCACCGCGCAGTCGTTCAGCCGAGGCCTCTGCCGTGGCGAAGCAAATGGTCGCTCGCCGACCCTCATCCCAGGATCTGCTCTACGCGATCTTGATGCTGCAACAGGCGGACGGCCGCTTTGGGTCTGGCGAGCTGCTGCGCGAGCTGTTCGCGGGGCAGTGGGCCAAGCTCGAGGCTCTCTTCGAGACCTTCGACGAGGCGCGGGTGCTCACGGCGGCGGTGCTGCAATTGCTCGAGCACAAGTGGGGAGCGAGCCGAGACGAGTGGGAGGCTGCGGCGCTCAAAGCCCAGCGTTATCTCGAGCGCCAGGGTGCTGCTCCGCTCGAGCTCACCATGCTGGATTGGTCGGCGCTGGGTGACTGAGGGCCGCAGAGGCTCGCCCGCCGCCATTCTTCAATACCGAGCAAAGAGCCCGAAGGGTACGTGCCATGAATGGCGCGCAACAACTTCAGGGAACAGGCCAAGTGCCCAATCGACAAAAACTTGTGGGGAACAGGCCAAGTGCCCAATCGACAAAAAGAACGGGATTCCAAAGGGCCTAGCCCTTTGGCGGGGTGTGGGGCAGCGCCCCACGAAAGCCCCCCAGCACCACCTCCCAGCTCAGGAGTCAGCATGCCGCGCCAGCCCATCGAGATGCGCACCCTCGTCACTCGCCTCGAGAAAAAATACCCCAACGCCCGCTATGAGCTCGACTGGGAGACGCCACTGCAGCTCCTCATCGCCACCATCCTGGCCGCGCAGTGTCCGGACAAGGTGGTGAACAAAATCACGCGCAAGCTCTTCCCACGCTACCCCGATGCCAACGCGCTGGCGACGGCCGAGCCCGAGGAGCTCGAGTCCATCATCAAAGCCAGCGGACACTTCAGGCAGAAGGCCGCGACCCTGCGCTCCATGGCCGCCTACCTGGTCGAACACTTCGACGGCGAGCTGCCTCGCGACCTGGACCGCATGCTGGAGCTGCCCGGCGTGGCGCGCAAGACGGCGAACGTCGTGCTGACCAATGCCTTCAACATCCCCTCGGGCATCGTGGTCGACTCTCACGTCGCGCGACTCGCCCAGCGCATGGGCCTGAGCGAGAGCGAGAAGCCCGAGGTGATTGAGCGCGAGCTCATGGAGCAGCTCGGCGAGCAGTATTGGATCTGGTTCGGGCCGGCCATGATCCTGCATGGGCGTTACACCTGCACAGCGAGCAAGCCGCAGTGCGCGGCGTGCATCTTCTCTGAGCTCTGCCCGGGCTCACAGCTCGAGCCGGCAGAAAAAGCGAGCGCAAGCGCTGCCAGGTCCAAGAAAAGCAAGAACTTGGGGGAACAGACCGAGGGCCCAATCGACAAGAAAGCCAAGCGACCAAGCGCCAAGAAGAGCGTCCAGGCGACACCCCCAAAAGAGGACGACCAAGAGCCTGAGCTCGAGGAAAACCCGGTCGAGACGAAGAAACGCACGAGGAAATCAGCCATGCCTACCAAGAAAGCAGCCACCACCACCACCCAACGCAGCAGTTCAGGCAGCAAAGGCGGCCTGCCTGGCTCGTGGCAGAAGGTCCTGGGTGACGAGCTCGAGCAACCGTACTACCAAGAGCTGATGCGCTTCGTCGACGAGGAACGGGCTCAGCACGAGGTCTTCCCCGAGGAGGAGGACGTGTTCTCGGCCTTGGAATACAGCTCCTACGAGCAGACCAAGGTATTGCTGCTGGGTCAGGACCCCTACCACGACGTGGGTCAGGCGCACGGCCTGTGTTTTTCGGTGAAGCCAGGGATCAAAGTGCCACCGTCGCTGGTGAACATGTACAAGGAGCTCAAGACCGACCTCGGTTGCCGCATCCCCAACCACGGCTACCTGGTGCCCTGGGCCGAACAGGGAATCCTTATGATCAACGCGGTCTTGACCGTCCGCGCCCATTCGGCCAACTCGCACAAGGACCGCGGTTGGGAGCGCTTCACCGACGCCATCATCAAGCGCCTCGACGAGCGCAGCGCGCCGTGCGTCTTCGTGCTCTGGGGTGCCTACGCCCAGAAGAAAGCCAAGCTCATCAAGGGCTCCCAACATCGCATCCTCAAGGCAGCGCACCCCTCGCCGTTGTCGGCCAAGCTGTTCATGGGCAGCAAACCCTTCTCGGCCATCAACGACGCGCTACGAGAGCTCGGGCATCGGCCCATCGATTGGCAGCTCGACGACATCTAGGTTTCAGGTTTCAGGTTTCGGGTTTCAGGTTTCGGGTTTCGGGTTTCGGGGTTCAGGCTTCAGGCTTCAGGCTTCAGGCTTCAGGTTTCGAGCCCCAAGGGGCCAGCCCCTTTGCCCGCGTGATGCGCATCACATGTAAAAATCTGAAAGGAATGCCCAATATTGACTTGTAGGGGCACACCTGCGTATGCGCCCTCCACGGATTTCGGGGTTCAGGGTTCGGGGTTCAGGTTTCGGCGTTTGATCTGCCATGGGGCGCTGCCCCATACCCCGCCTAAGGGCTGAGCCCTTTGGAATCCCTTCTGTTTTTTTGTTCTTGCGGGCTTGGCGCAAACCTTTCTAGGGTGAAAAAGGTTCGCAGACGCTGCTGACGGTGTAGTCCTTGGCGAGCTCGAGCTGACAGCGGGTGAAGCTCAAGCCACGACCGAGCTGCTGCTCGAAGTAGACGAGGGTGGCGGTCTTGCCGTTCTTGCTGAAGCTGGGCTCGGCGAGTTGCGGCGAGAGGCCCTCGAGGGTCAGGGCGTCGAGAACGCTGCCTTGGCTGCGGTGAATGGAGGCGGCGATGCGCGCTAGGTTGAAGGCCTTGGTCTTGCCGTTGCCAAGCACATCGAGGGTCTTGAAGATGGCGCCGAGGACCTGGAGGTCCCCCTTGGCGACCACGCCATCCTGCGCATCGACAACGAAGCGTTCGCTGGGCAGGTCCATGGCATCGGCGGAGGCGACCTCAAAGAATGACCAGCGCTCGACGACAAAGGCCTGCTGCGTGATCACCCAGCTCGTGCCGGGGAAAGTGGCGTCGAGGTAGGCCTGGAGTGTGGCCAGGGCGGGCGAGCCGGGCGCAGGCAGCACCGCCTTGAAGGCGGCGTCGCCGATGGCCTTGACGGACTTCTTGTCGATTGGGCGCTTGGCCTGTTCTCCCAAGTTCATGGACTCCTCTGTTTTAGGCGCTTCGCTGGGTGCGGACTGTTTGTCCGCTGCGAGCTCTTTCTCGCTCTCCTTGGGCGCCGCTTCGGGTGGCTCTGCGATGGGGGTCTTGCAGCCCATCAGGGCCAGCAACATGAATCCCACGCAGACGAAGAGGCGCGGGAAGAAGCGACGGGTGGTGGGGTTCATCTCTCGATTCCCGAAGCAAGCGCTTTTCGGTTCAGCACAGAGGGAGAGCCGCTGTGTGAGACCGGGGCTGTCCTACTTGTCGAGGCCAGCGGTTTCGAACCAGAGCTTGCGCTTGGCGTCGACCTTTTGGCCCTTGGGGGTGGTCATGTGATAGGTGGCGTAGAGCTCGGCGAACTCTTCACCTGGGTCACGGAACTGGTAAATGCTGAGCTTGCTGTTGCGAGCGTCATTGTTGTAGGCCCACCAACCGCGTCCTGCATAGGCCTCGTGGACCTGCTTGGGCGCGAGCTCGGTGTAGGGTTCGCGGAACCAAGGGCCACCCTCGGCGCGGGCGCGCACGATGTGCTTGAAGAGCACGCTGCTCTGCAGCTCTGTGGACAGCTCTGCAGCGGAGCGGTACTTGCTTTCGGCGGGCGGTTCTTTGTCTTTTTTGGAGCCGAAAATCTTGGAGAAGAACTTGGAGATCCCAGACTGTTTGGGCGGTTGGTCGCCACCCTCTTCGAGGCCGAGATCGGCATAGGCGACGGGCATCACCGCGTCGAGGTCGTTGAGGGTACCGATGCGATGAGTAACGGCGAGCTCTGCGGCCTTGTCGGCGACTTTGCTCTCGTCGGCCTTGAGTGTGGTGGGCAGTGCGGTGGCGGCGTTGGCCTTGATGGCACCAACGATGCCGGCAGGGTTGCTCTGAGGGAGCTCTTCCCAACCCGAGATGGCGCGGAAGTCTGATTTCCCTGAGTGTACCTTTCCTGTGTCGACGACGTGTGAGAGCTCATGCGCGACGGTGGTGTCGAGCATGTTCATGTCGCGCATCGCGTCGCCGTCTTGGGTGTAGGCACCGCTTTCGACGGCGTCGACGTTGGACTCGTCGTAGCCCACGTTGACCCGCTGCATGGTGCCAACGGCCACACCTGAAGGTGTGGTGGAGGTCTTGCTGTTGGTGGTCAGCGCCAGGAGCTGCTTGACATGGGACTCGGGCAAGCGCCGCATCACGTGGTAGATGCGCTTGAGGCCATTGGGCCCGAAGTCCACCTCGGTACCTCCTCGAACGGCATCGAAGAAGCGCTGGGTGTCTGGGTCGCCCTGGATGCCGATCTTGATGCCGAAGCGGGCTTCGAAGAGCTTCTTGAGGATCTCTGCAGTGGTGGCGTGATCGACGATGCGATCGAGCACGACGTTGCGCGCCGCGCCGGAGAGCGTGGCAATGATCTTGTCGACCACAGCCTCGTCAGTGGCCAAGGTCGCCAACTCTGCGGCGGTCGCGCCTTTGAGGAGCGCGTCGAGGGCTAGCTCGTCCACCCCCGTTGCGGACAACGCCGACTCCAAGCGCAGCTTCAGCGGCGCCTTGAGCAGGACATAGATTTTTTGCAGGGTCTCCTGCTGCAACGTGGCCAGCTTCGCCATCTTGCCAGCGTCGGCCAAGACCGCTTGCCGCTCGGTGGCACCGAGGGCCTCGATGGCGGTCAGTATCTTGGCTCCGTCGAGCGGCGTTGCTGCCAGCAGCTCCTCGAGCTTCGGGGCGGTGTCCTTCTTGGACTCCTCGACAGTCTCGACCTTGGCTGGAGTGTTGACGACTTCAGGTCCCTGTGCGGACTTGGTGGTGCTTTGCGGTTGTGGAGCGTCGTGGTCAGGCATAAGTACTCCGTTGCTCGGACCCTGGCTGAGAATACTTCTCGAGTGCCCGATAGTCAAGAGCCTCGGAAGAATGCAACGAGCCCTTTATTCACATGGTGTTGTTCATTGTCTGCTTGGAGCATCCCAGTCGCAGCCCACGACTCCGCAGCGCGCTCACTCCAACACGGCGCGACCACGGCTCGCTCTCAGTCCCGCTCAGACATCTCCAAGTGCGTCACGAGCTGCCCCAGCTCCCGCGCTTCATTGAGCGCCGCCTCCCACAAGAAGGACGTCTCGACCCTAGTGTTACTTGCAGCCGCGCGAATACATGCACGAAAGACCGCGTTGCGGATGTGACCGCCGCTGAGCTCGAAGTCCTCGCCTAGACGTTCGAAGTCGATGACACCAACGGGTGCCCCTGGCGGCAGCAGCTTCGACCAGAGCTCCGCCCTCAAAGACGCATCAGGCATCGGGAACTCCACCTTGAACTGGATCCGACGCGCAAAGGCATCATCCAGGCTCGACGCCAAATTCGTCGTCAGGATGCTCACACCTCGGAACGACTCGAGTCGCTGCAGCAGATAGTTCACCTCGAGGTTGGCGTAGCGATCGTTGCTGGACTTCACTGACGTACGCTTCGCAAACAACGAATCGGCCTCGTCGAAGAGCAGCATTGCTTGGCTCCCCTCGGCCTCGTCGAAGATGCGGCCCAGGTTCTTCTCGGTCTCGCCAATGTACTTGTCGACGATGCGCGACAGGTCGACCCGGTACAAGGCTCGCTGCAGTTCATGGGCCAGCACGCCCGCCGCCAAGGTCTTGCCGGTTCCAGGCGGACCGCTGAAGAGCACGCTGAGGCCGCCTCCCGTGGGCGAGTACTTGGCAAATCCCCACTGGCGATAGACCCGCTCGGAGTGACGCGCATAGTCGATCACCTGGTTCAAGGTCTGCCTCGCTTCCTCGGGGATCACGATGTCGTCCAAGGACAGCGTCACCGACCGAAAATCGGCCATTCCCTCGAGCCGCTGTCCGCGCCGCTTCTGCAGCGTATCGAGCAACGCAAAGGCACTCAGCGCCTCGCTCGCCCGCTGCCCCTGAGCCCGCGACAGCGACTGCGTGATGGTGCGGCTGATCTCCCCTGGTGTCAGGCAATAGCCCGCTGCCACCTGCTTCGCCGTGCGGAGTGCCCCTTCGGCCCCCAGACTCGGCGTCAGCGCCCGCTCCCAGAGCCCCTGCTGCGCCTCCATCGTCGGCGACGGATAGCTCAGCTCGCTGAGCTCTCCGAAGAGCGACCGCGACAGCGCCGAGCTCCCCGAAGCGGTGACAATGATGCCCCCAGCGTAGGCCTCGAGCAGCGGTCGAAGTCGCGGTGCTGCCCGAAGCATCGCCGCGGCGAGCTCGCCGTCCACCCCCGGCTCCAGACGAACCAAGAGGTGGGCACCGTGCAGCCGCGCTTCGCGCAGCCACAGCGCCAACCAGCGGGTCAAGGTCGCAGTGAAGCGCTCGCTCTGAAGCTCCGGTCCCACTGGGAGCTGGCTGAGCTCGAGCTCGACCAGGGGGCTCTGGATCTCGCTCGACAAGGCGCGCAACAAGGTCCGTCGTCCACTCCCAGGCCGACCGAAGAAGCCAATCCGAAAGCGAGGGTGGCGCATGGCGGCGGCGAGCTGCTTGAGCAGCCCCTCGGGCAAGATGAGGTCGCTGCTCTTGAGCGGCTCGCGATGCAACACCAGCCCCGGCGCATCCAGCTGGCTCACGGGCAGCCCCAGCACCTGCGCCACGATCCGGCGCGGCACCTTCACTGACGCGTAGAGCAGCGGGGTCTCTGGCTCCCAGCGCGGGTTCTCCTCGAGCTCAATCAAGTGATAGTCTCGCAGCACCTGCCCTTGTTCGAGCAGCTGCAGCGCCAGCGCGGGGTCGCCATCAGGCGGTGTCACCAAGCGTGCGATGAAGCCGGCGGTCGCGCGGCGAGTGCTCACGTCGGCCCAGGCGAATTGATAAAGCCGCGCCGTGTCCTCGTCGACCTGAGGCGCAATCGCCGCGACCAACAGTAACAGCTCCGTCTCGCTCAGCGAGAAGCCTGCACGCAGATCCTCGAGAGGCAGCACTGGCGGCGCCTCGTCCGACTCCAGGCTCGCCCGCAGCCGCGCCTCGATGTTGAACCGCACCAGCAGAAGCTGCTGCTCGACCTCATAGGCTGGGGGAAAGCCGTGCTCATCGAGCCACAGATCGCCCTCGACCGAGGAGATGAGGCCCAGCGTGGCGAGCACCTCTTTGCGAGAGACGCCGCGGTCGCCGTAGAGTCCATCGTTGTCCATCAGGCTCTGAGCGCGCACCCGCAGGTATCGCAGGACCATGCCGCGAATCAGCGCCAGGTAGTCGTCGAACTCGTCGCGGGCATGAAGGTACGGCTGGACCATTGGGGATCTCCGGGAGCTGAGGTGTTCGCCAATCGATACGAAGAAGAGAAGGGATTCCAAAGGACTAGCCCTTTGGCGGGGTGTGGGGCGCTGCCCCACAAAGACCAAACAGTGCTTTGCCCGAGCCGCTCGCAGAGCGCCAGCATGAGGAGTGCCTTGGAAGGCGTCGGTCACCATGACCGAGTCGACCCGCCGCTTATCACGAAAGCAGGCACTGTCAATCGTGCTTCATCGGCATGAAAAGCGTTCCCCGACAGTCGCTAAACTGGAGGAACGCTCGCGGAGCAGCAAATGTGAGGGCGAGCATTCGCTCTCGCCAGGAGCCCGTTCCCCAAACACTCTTCGTGGCGTTGAGCTTGCGCCGCAGACCATCTCGTCGCCTGCGATGATGCGGGTTTGATCCAGCCCCCCTTGGGAATCCCATTTCTTTCATGTTTTTGATGACCTGCCATCTGCCGATTCACGACAGGCGTTCGTCCAAACCATAGCACTGACGCAGCACCTCGCTCACCAGCTCCGCATGCCATGGGAGCATCGGAGGGCTGATGCCGGTCGCGACGACCGACGAAAAGTGTAGCCGCGTGTTGCGCCCAGCCCTAGTTGGCGAGACGAGGTCGATGCCATGCACCGGCTGCGCGAGCAGGAAGCGCTTCCCTGTGATGAGGCTTCGCTGGTAGATGGCACTGGGGAAGAGCTCGAGCTCGAAAGCACGCCTGCTCAGGAAGACGCTGGCGATGAGCCAGAGCAAAGCCGAGCCGACAAACCCGAGGAGCATGAAGGAGCGCAGGTCGAGGTAACGGGTTTGCGTCGCAGCAAGCAGAAAGAGTGGCGGGATGAGCACGCTTCCCAAGGTCAAATACAGCGACTTGCGCCGGACCTGAATTCGCAGTCCTTGCGGGCTGCGTACGAAGCCCAAATCCCAAGTGTCCTTGGGGAACTGCTCCGGAAGCCGAAGCTCCTCGTGACGCTTCTCCACTGCTCGCAGATAGGCATGCAAGCGCCACATTTCTTGGGTGGCGAGCTGGAGTTCGCCGGGCTGCCTTTGGGGAAGTGACGACGGATCGCGTGAGGCCCGCAGCAGCAGCCGGCGCCCATCGAAGAGCTCGAGCCTGGCCACCATCTCCTTGCCTTGCGTACGAAAGCGCGCATCGACCAGATGCCGTCGCAGGAGGCTCTGGTTCTGACTCGGCTCGAAGAGCAACGTGAGTTGAAACGCCGAGAGCGGATCGTCATCGAGGCTGGGCCAGCGGTTGGCCTCGTGACCGAGGGAGCAGGACTCCAGGCCCAAACCGCTGTATACGGCGATGGCTTGCGCCACCCAATCGGCGCGCATCGCCTGCATTGAGCGATAGACCTGCCGAAGCTGCATCCCGGTACCCAGAATCACCTGGTAGCGCTGCTCGACCCGGACGCTGTCGAGCTGCCCCAGCTCCTCGAGGAAGGCGGGGCTGAGCACGATGCGCGGACGAATGCTGCGCATGACGAGGTAGAAGGGAATAGCACTCAGGGCGAAAAGCACAAAGCTGATACCGCTCGCGGCAGGGGCCGAGAGCAGCGCGAGATAGAAGCCAGCGAAAAACCCGATGGCCCAAAGCAGAGGCTCGCGAGAAGCATCGCGGATAGTGACGCTGCGCTTCCCAGCCTTGAGTCGCAGCCCCTGCGGCAGTGGCTTGGCCTCGGTAAGAATGTGCTGCACGCGCTGGGCGATGACATCGGTGCGCTGCGTGCCTTCGGGGAGCTGCCAGCGCTCTCCCTCCCCAAGCTGCATCGCCGCCCGCAAGCGGGCGAGCAGGCTGCGCAGCTGCGCCTCACTGAGCTCGACACCATCACGTTCGAAGAAGGGGACCTCGTCGCTGCCCGTACAGGGTCCCAGAAGGATGCTTTTGTGCCAGTCACCGTCGAGGCGCTGGCGGAGCTCCACCGTGAGCAGGATGCGCGAACGAGCGCGCGCTCGGCCGAGCTGCACCACGAAGGGCTGGTTCAGGTCGAAGCGCAGGCTGGAATGCTGGCTCGAGAGCTCGATGCTGTCGGGCTCGAGGCGCAGCCTGGCTTGGTCGGCGGCGAGCACGAAGTCGTGGACTTGATCGAAGTCGGGTTCTGGAAGGAAAGACAGCGACTGCTCATCAGCCATGGCCGAGCCTCCATGCAGGCGCACCATGATCGGGCAGCTCTGACAACTTGGCAAGACTCGCCGTTGCTGCCCGAAGTGGCTGAAGCGGCAGCTCGTGGGGCGATGTCCAAACGCAGCCGACTCAGTTGAACGGGGTACAGGCGCCTTGGTAGCAAAGCGAGGTCGTGTCGCAGCAGTCCGAGGTCTGGGTGCAGTACTCACCAAAGCCCGCACACGACCCCTGCTTGTCCTCGCACACGCCGGTCGCGGCGTTGCAGAAGCCCGAGCAGCAGTCCGCGTTGGCGCTACAGGCACCCTCGAGCGGTACACAAGCCCTGACGCACATGCCGTCTGCGCAGACACCGCTACAACAGGCCTCGTCGCTGGTGCAGAACTGGCCAAGGGGGGTACACTGTGTCAGTGCTACGCAGAGCCCCGTCTGCTCGTCACAAGCGCCGGAACAGCACTCCGCGTCGGCGCTGCAGACCACGTTCAGCTCCAAACAAGCGGTACAGGTGCCCTCAGAACAAAAGCCGCTACAGCAAGGGGCGCTCTCACTGCAGGCGCCGCCCTCCTGCACACAACCTTCAGGGCCGCAGAGCCCTGCGCTGTTGCACAGGCGAGAACAGCAATCCGCCGAGGAGCTGCAAGCATCGCCGTCGCGCACACAGCTCACGCTGCCGCAGAACAGGTCCCCGCTCTGATCAGGCGCGCAGATGCCCGAGCAGCACTGATCCGCGATGCCGCAGCTCGCCCCGTCGGCAAGACATGCTTCGAAACCTTCACCAAAACAGCGCTCGATGCCCAGGGTCGTGGGCAGACACACCTCATCACCTCCACAACAGTCGTGGGTGCCGGCAAAGCGGTCATCGCAGACCTCACCAGCCGGCTTGGCCCCCTGGATGGTGGTGCAGCGTCCCACCGTGCGCCCCGGCAAGAGCTCACAGGTGCCCGCAGCATGAGCGCCATTGCACGAGCCCGCCGCGTTGCAGCACTGTGCGTCCACCGTGCAAATCTCGCCATATACGCGACATCCTCCCAAAAACTGGCAGCTCCTGAATCCCGTCCCATCATCGAAGCAGGAATACGAGCAGCAGTCCGTGGCCTGGCTGCAGGCCTCACCCACCACCCGGCAGCTCACCACGCCGCTGCCTTCAATTCTCGCGCAATAGCCGTCATCACAGATGCCGTTGCAGCAGTCCCCATCATCAGCACAGACCTCACCCGAGGTGCGGCACAGCCCACCGGTGATGCAGCGCTTGGCGTCGCCAAAGTCCTCACAAGCCTTCGAACAGCACGCCGCATCGGATTCGCAGGTCTCGCCAGCGTTCAAGCAAATCGGCCCGGCAACACACAGGCCTTCTGTGCAGTCATTGCTGCAGCACTCCGCGTCAGCACCACAGGCCTCGCCTGCGGCCACACAGACCGAGCCACTCACACACTGACCCGCCTCACACGCCAGCGAACAGCAATCCGCGGCAGCTTCGCAGCCCTCGCCCTCGAGCCCGCAGCCACCCTGGCCATCGGCGCAAGCCCCGTTGATGCACTTCCCGGAACAACACCCCGAACCGGTCACGCAAGCCACCCCAACAGGGTCACACACGCCCTGGGTCACCGAGCAGAGCCCGTTATCATTGCAAATGCCCGTGCAGCACTGCGTTGCATCGGTGCACGCCGCCCCCTGTGGGAAACAGCCAAGGTCCTCCGCATCCACAGCGTCGGGGTCCGGCTGGTCCCCACCATCAGGGTCGGGCTGGTCCACACCATCGGGGTCGGGCTGATCCACACCATCGGGCAAATCCGTCCCATCGGGCTCAGGCTGGTCCGTCCCATCAGGCTCGGGAAGGTCTGTCCCATCAAGGTCCACGTCAGGTAGAGTGTCGGTGTCCTGCTGGTCCTGCTGGCTCTGGTCTGGCACACTCGGCGTCTCGTCATCGCAAGCAAAGGCGAACAGCACCACGGCAACAAGCCACACGCTTCTTGGTTTCATCGTCCAATCCTCCGGATTTCCTGCGTCCTGTGGCGCAACCTCATTGATTGGAGCACGTTGGGCAGGCAAATTCAACCCCCCCCGCACGAAGCTTTCTCCGCTGCGCCGTACGGTCCACCTCGCTTCCAGCGGTAGTAGCGTACGAAGCGCGACAACTCACGAACAGGACCACCCTCCCTGCGACTCGCTACAGCGCTCGCCAACAGCATTCAAGCTCACTCAACCCTCCCTGATGTAGCGAACTTGGGAAGAGAAGTCGAGCAGCAGCGAAAGCAGCGAAAGTGAATTCTTCCCGAGGGAGCTCGGCTGGCGCTCTCGCTCAGGAGCCAAGCCGGTAGAGGCTCGCTTGGCTACCGTCTGGAAAATCGAAGTGGAGCTGCTCACCCTGCCTGGCGCGGTACACCAGCGCACGCATGAACTCGAGGCCTTCGCGGGCCTTGGGCACCTCGAGCACCTCGACCGAGGCATCGAGCAGGGGTTTGGGGAGAAAGACGATGGATTTGCAGCGGGCTCGGGTGATGGCGACGTTGAGGCGGTTTCTTCCGTAGAGAAAGTCCGCCTCCATGGCAGCGAGCTCGGGATCGGAGACCGCGTAGGAGACGATCACCGCGTCGGCCTCCTGCCCCTGCATCTTGTCCACGGTGTCCACGAAGACCGAAGACGACGGCTGCCAGCTCCGCGCCGCCACCAGCTCACGGCGAATGGCGTGGATTTGCTTGTGGTGGGGGCTGACCACGAAGAGCTGCTCACGCCAGAACTGCTGGTCGTCGCGCACGCCCTCGAGCCCTTCCCGCAAGGCGACGGCGATGGCCGCCACGTTCTGCGCCTCTTGCTCGTTCACCGTGGTCGCCTGCTGCCCCTCGACCACGACCACCACCAGAGGAAAGTCTGGGTCGAGACAGGCCTCGACAAAAGGCGAAGCCTGCGCACGATGCGCCCGTGGACGCAAGGCGAGGCGGCGCTTGGCAACCGCTACGCTGGCGCAGACGTAGGCGTCGGAGTAGATGGCCTGAGAGACCTTGGTCAAGACGTCGCACATTCTAAAATTTTCGAGCAGTTGCTGAAGCTCTAGGCCTTCGAAGGTGTCGCGCCCTCGGAGCAGCTCGAAGAGCGAGCCATG
>JAVFAO010000106.1:0-17827 GCA_034002465.1 Myxococcota bacterium | reverse complement strand
TGTCTGGACGAAGGGGCGCGGGTTGCAAAGGGTGCGCTGCTGTCGTCGGGACGGGAGGGCTGCATCATGCCTGCCGAGACGATGGGGGTGGCCACAGCAGCGGGGCGCCGCAGGTTTCCTGAAGGGCTGCGGTTGAAGTCGTGGGCAGGCTCGGCTTTGGGGCTCGGATTCGACGCCATGATCATGACGCCGGCTGGCGCGGGTGTCGAGCTGATGCTGTCATCGAAAGGTTTGGCTGCCGCCCGCGGCGAGGGAGGCAGCATGGTGACCCCCTTGACGGTGCTGCGACGAGGGTCGCCGCCTGGCTGGGCTGTGACGGGACCAACGCTGGCGTCACCATCGAGGCTGAGCTTGGCCCCTCGATGCGTAGCCTTGACCAGTATCTCTCTGATGACGAGCGCACTTTTCGTGTAGATCTCGCGCTCGAGCTCCGGCAGGTTGGCCGCCTTGGTCTCGATGAAGAGCTCCAGATCGCGCTCGTTCCATCGATGGGGTGGCGTGGGATCGAGATATTCGACGAGCTCCGAGAGCACCTTCAGATAGAGGTGAAGCTCTATACTCGGAACCGCGTGTTTCTCGAGGCCTGAGAGAAAGGATGCTTTGAGATCGAGTCGCAGAGACATGCACGCATCGTGTGTTGATGGGGATGGAGATGCGCTGGAGCTGAGCTCGAGCGCGCAGAGTCACGAACAAGAAGCGCATCCAGGGATTCGCAGCGAACAGTGATTGTGGGCACGCAGCGCGTTCAGGTCTCGGCTGGGTTGCCTTGCGCTTCATCGAGCAGATACGGAAAGAGTTGGCCGTCGGTGATGAACCATTTGTCGCCCAGTCGGATGACGGGGATCAGTCGATAGGTTGCCTGGTTGTTGTCGTCGAGCAGCAAGAGCACGCTACCGCTCTCGACGGAACCAGCAGCAATGCGGGTGTTGGCCTGCAGAGGTGGGTTGATGGCCGCTCGAAGGCGTCCAAACATCGGAAGAAGTCGGCGTTCATGATGAACCGACCAGTACTTTTCGAAGTAGCGCAGCGGCAGGTGGTTGAAGTCCTGACCAATGGCGCGCTCCGTCCTGGGATCGAAAGTGGGTGCCTTCTGCGGCTCCTGGTCGGAGAGGGCGAGGCAACTCATGGCAGCACCCCAGTTGGCTGACCACAGCGCAGCATGATAGGTCGCAAAGACCGCCTGGGGAGTGTGTTGCATCAGGGGTGGCAAGCCTCGGGAGAGCAGCTTGAAGGTGGGGAAGCCAAAGATGCCACCCAGCACCGCCCCCATGCCAATCAGAGGCAGGGCAAAGTCCTTGAGGCTCTGCAGCGAAGCGAGCAAGTTGAGCTGAGCGAGCAAGCCGAGGGTGAAGAAGAAGAAGCCAAGCGCCGCGGGCAACAGGAAGAGGGCGCTGGAGGTCAAGGTGCCTGCGATCCGACTCGATGCGCCAGAAGCCGCCACGAATTGTCCCGAGGGCGCCGGCTGATCGATGCGAAAGCGTCCTTCGAAGCGGAAACTCCGAAAGCTGTCGAGGCGCGGCTTGACGACGTCGGCTTCGACTCGCTCGAAGCGTCGCTCGAGTCGCTGCTGAAGCCTCTTGATGTCGTCAGCGCTGGTTTCGCTGGCTCGGACTTTGGGGCGTTCTGGCAGAGAGGGGCGGCTCGGCATCGACACCGAGCGCAGCCCTGGACCCTTCTTTTTGGGAGGGGGATCCGCAGAGTTTGCCCGCACAGGCTGCTCGGCCTCATCATCGTCGCTGAGCGCGATGGCACCGCCTGCGTTGGGATCCCCCCCCAACATCCCAAGCTTGCTGAACGCGACGGCTCCGGATTCGAGTTTTTCGTCCTCTCCGAGGCCTGTGCTTGGAACCAGAGGCGCAGAGGGTGGGGTCTGAATAGGGTCGGGGATACTCAAACCTGGGGGGCGAGGCAAGCCGAAGGGTGACGGCGGTTGCATCCCCATTCCCGAAGGCGGTGGCGGCAACCCCATGTTCGAAGGCGGCGGCGGCAACCCCATGCCCGAGGGCGGCGGCGGCAACCCCATGTTCGAAGGCGGTGCCGCAGCGGAGAAAAGAGCCTGCAGATTGGCTCCCGGTGGCGGGCCAGAGATAGGATCGGGCTCGGCCGTTAGGGGCTGGTCGAAGAAGGGGGTCGGGGGGCGAATCGAGCTTTGGCTGCGCGTCGCTGCTTGTTTCGCTTCGGCCGCTTCTCGCACCGCTTGCTCGAGGGCCGAGCTGGGCGACATCGCGGGACGTCCCAACTCGGTCGAACGCCCGGCAGCAGGGGCAGACGCGGGCCCAGCATCGAAGAGCGGCGTCTCCGTCGGCTGCTCGACTCGACGCAGCGTCTCTGACAGCAGCGCTGGGCGCCCCATCTCGGTGTGCCTGCCCTCGTTCGGAGCCCGTGAGCCGGTTTTTCTGCCGGCTGACTTGCGAATTCCTGCCGCCGATTGGTTGCCCTTGTCTACCGCGGCGAGCGCGTCGTCGAAGAGCGACGCCGGGTCCAAGCCAGGCGCGAAGGATTCGGCGTCTGCTTCGCTTCCCATCAGCAGCGATGAGAGATCGCTGCCGGCTGGTGGCGGCGGGCTCGCAGGACGACTCGCCTGGCTGGGAGGGGCCGAGAGCCACTCCTCGGGCACAGGGGTGTTGTCCTTGCTGCGATCCGAACTGCGCTTGGTTTGGACGCGGATGAAACTGCGCGCGGGCTTGTCATTCTTGAACGGGACCTTGCTGACGTGGCCTAGCAGCGGCGCGGCGTTGAGCGCTTGCGTCGAAAGCCCGGGCATCTCCTCGTCACCTTCGTCGTCGTCGAGCTCACCCGCAGCGTACAGGCTGAAGCGCTGCTGTTGCTCCGCAGAGCGCTGGTTACTGAGGTAATGCTCACGGAATTCGAGCACGTGCTCGAGCACGACGTGGTAGGCCTTCTGTTTGCCCGCAGATAGACCCGATTCAATTTTGGCGTCAAGAAATCGATTGATCTCATCGACCTCGGCTGACTCCAGCGGCTCTGAGAGGAAGGTCGTGAGCTCGGTGAAGACGTGCCGGTAGAAAATGATATGCTGATCCGACACCGACTTGGAGCGGAGAAAACGCTCAAAGTGCGGAAGAAGCTCGAGTTTGTTGTGTTGTGACGACATCTGACAAAGCTCGCCTCTTGCCCGCGCACAGCGCAACGGACAGCCACTCGGAGCCACTATGCCACGAAAGGATTCTGGTGGCACGATCCTGAGCTGTCAATCGCACGCGGAGGGCGCGAATGCTACTCCCGTCTTCATCCACGCTCGCGCACCAAGCTCGTCCCGATAGCACAAGCCGTGATTCTCTATGCGCTACCAGTCCTGGGCCATGGCGATGGCGTCGGCACAGCCCGCCGATGCAGACAGGCGCTGCATGCGAAAATAGCTCTTCGACGCATCAGGGTCCGGGTAGTTGACAGGGCTCGTCTCCAAAAGCGGGTTGTCCGAACCCAGGTTGACCTGCTCATCGGACCACTCCACCAAACCACCGAGGCTGTCCACGCTTGGATCCATGACCCCAGCATCCCAACTGCTCTTGGCTCTCTGGATGACCCAGATCTCACCGTCGACCAGGCCCACCACCCGAACCGTCATGCCAGGCTTGCCGTCTCCATCCTGATCGAAGATGCGAGGATCGTCAGAAGCGGTCGGGAGTGCGTCGGTGTCCGGATTGTCGAGCCGTACCCCACGCAGCTCCGTCAAGGACTCAGCCACCAAACGCTCGCCTGTCCACTCGAGCTGCTGAATCGTCGGTGCCAGGCTGGTGATGAAGACCTCTGGGAAGACCGTCTCGATCAGCGTCGACTCCGTCTCGAGCCAAAGCTCACATACCACAGCCTCGAAATCGACCACGTTCCCTCGCTGCTGCATGCTCACCAGCTGGATCGCCTTGGTCAGCGTCGAAACCTGACCCACCACTGGCACCTCGGCCATCGAAGCCATCACCGTAAGGCGCGCCCACTGACCCGTGAGCCCATCCTCGAGCAGCTCCTCGAGCTCCTCGTCAGCGACCTCCTCGTCCTGCTCCTCCAAGTCCTGCTCGAGCTCCGAAAGCTCCAGGTCAGGCGACAGCTCGTCCGCTTCGAGCTCGTCAGCCTGCTCGAGCTCATCTGGCCGGTCTTGCTCGAGGTCGCTGAGGTCCTGTACATCGTTGCCAAAATCTTCGGGTGGTGGAACCGGGTCATCCCCGCAGCCCCACAACAGAGCAAGAGACAAGCTTATCGCCAGGCCCACTGGAAGGAACCCATGGCGCATCGACTGCGAAGCCTTGATCACATCAACAACGCTCATCTTCACCTCCAACTCGCCTCGAAGCCCACTTCCCACAGCACCCCCCGCTGAGAAGCTCCATGGCTCGCAGCCCTTGGAAGCTCGCACAGTGACGCTCGGAGGCAGGCACGGTCCTTCGCTCGGTTTCCATACGTTCGCTCTCGGACATCGACCTCTCGACAGCAGCAATTCCTTCGGAATGTCGAGAGGATGCGTGCCCTTTGCTCGGTTTCGATTGCATTTCTGACGCACACAGCAAAGCTGCCTGCGCCTCATTCGAAGCTGAATACTCCACTTCCGGGACTTCGGATCAGGCCCTATCGTGGGAGTGTGCCCACAGTCTATTGAGCTGCGCCGCCAAGGTGAGCGAACTCAGGCGTCACTGCGTTTGCGCGAGGCCAGCCAGGTCAAGCCCAAGACCAGAGCAATCCCCAACAATGAGGCGACAATGGCCAAGGCAATGGTGGACACAGGGAAGCTGCTCGTGTCCGGCAGCACATTGCTCAGCTCGCCGCTCGCGCTGCGGGCCTTGAACGGCCAGATCACCCGCAGGCAACCCAGCATCAGACCAATCAGCGCAGCCATGGTGAGCTCCGGGTGCTTGGCGAGCAGCCAGGACAGCAGACGACTGAAGAGCACCAGCCCCAGCGCTGCGCCCGAGACGAAGAGCAGCACGTAGAGTGCCTGCCGCTCAGGAAGCGCGAAGTGGGCCAAAGTCTTGAGAAAACCGCCCAAAGCGTTGAGCATGAAGTAGTAGCTCCCCATCACCAACAGCAAGAACGAGCCCGAGATGCCCGGCAGCACCATGGCACAAATGGCGATGAAGCCCGCCACGAAGATGAACCACATCGCCGGTGCCGGGACATGCACCTGGGTGCCTGCCGGCACCACCAGCTTGTTGTAGGGGTTGTCCTTGGCTTTGGGATCGACGCCGCGACCACTCTCAACCGGAACCGCCGCACGCAGTGCCTCGTTCTCTGGTGCATAATAGATGCCCTCAGGGGTCAACGCGCTGGGACCCGCCTCAGCCAGCTCCTTGAGGGTCTGACCACCGTCCGCCACATCCTGGGCGACGACGGTCTTGTGGTCGAGTGGGGGCTCCACCGAGGATCCCACCAGGAAAAACGCACCCACGGTGAAAGCCAGCGCCATGAGACCTTCGATGACCCCAAATCGCTTCATCATCCTGATGGGGGCAGAGACGCTCGCCAACACCAAGCCAAAAAAGAAAGCAAACATCAGCTCCGGGTAGCGCTCCATCGCGGCGGGGATCACCTTGGAACCCACCACGAACGCCGAGCCAATACCGAGCAAGAGCGTGAGCAGCCAGGGGACGTCCATCGCGCGCAGCGTTTCGACCAAATCGGCGCGCGCTTCACGACGAAATCCCCCTCGCAGGGCCCGAAAGAAGGGCTTCACGATACGGAAATCGACGGACTTCACCGCATTGATCAGACGGCTATAGATGCCCAGGATCAGTGCCATGGTCCCACCGCTGACGCCAGGTACCACGTCGGCCAATCCCATACAGACGCCCTTGAGCGCCAAAATGATGGATGCGCGCATCAGCTCTCCCTTTTGCTGGCCCAGGTGCGCGCCGCATGCGCGCGTCCTCGCGCTGCCCGCGCGAGAGGGGCGGACTCTATTCGAAAGTCGCGCGCCCGGCTACGATTTCACAACCGCCATTGCTCGATGAAGGAGCCGGTGCAGCGGTCGGGTGAAGCGCTCAGTCGGGAGCGCCATCCAGCACCAGCTCGAGGACCAGCAGCCCCTTGAGCAGTACCCCCTCGCTGGCGTAGCCCGGAAAGCCTGGATTGTTGCTCTGAAATCCAAAGGACTCGGAGATGGCCTCGCCGCTGCGCACATCCACGGAATCCGGATACTCATCAATCACTGGGTCAGGGCTCGCCGCGCGCTTGCTGTGGCGTCGCTCCAGCAGAATCTGGCTCGAGAACTGCGCACCCACCCGCATCATCCCGTCGAAAAAGGGCAAACGCCAACGCCAACCCAGGCTTAGCCCCACGCGGTCATTGTCCACATAGTTCGAGCGCCCCGTCTGCTCTGGTATCGGAGAGACCAGGTAACTTCCATCGAGCACGAGCTCATGCCCGCCCAGCCCCAGACGCGCGCCCAAGGCAGGCCGAAAAATGTCTGAGAACGCCATCGAAGGTCGCTCGTTGTGTCGGTCGACATAGCTCGACCACTGCCACCAGCTCAGCTCGGCACCAATGGACCAGTCGAGCCCGTCGCCCGAAGGCGCGCTGTCGAAACGCGCGGCGATGGCCGCCCGCAGAGGAAGAAAGGCATGACTGAAGGCGAAGCGTTGGTTGAGCGCGCTCTGGCCTTCTGGATAGTCATAGTCGAAGAACTGCAGCTCGCTCGTTCCACCAATGGTGTTTTGCTGCTCCAAGTGCAGCACCGCGCTCAACCACAGCTCATCGATGGGTCGCCAGGAGACGGCGAAATGCGGGACGAAGGTGGTGCTGATGTCGACGGCGCCGTTGACCTGGGCCCGCTCCTGGTCTGCTGCATCTGGGACATAAATGGCCGTATTTGCGGTAGAGGAGGTGGCCATGGTGACGCCCACCCCCAGCACCGTCGAGGGAATTGGACGCAGCGCCGCCGCAAAGGCAAAGCTGGCAGCATCCATGCGATCGCCCAGCAGTTCGTAGTGCAGCGAGTTGGAGAAGTATTGCTCTCGCTCGTCGACGTAGAACGGGGAGACGCGCTGAAAGCTGCCCACTGGCAGCAGCGCGAGAAAGCCGACGGCCAGCAAGTCGTCGAGCAGCCCGAGCTTGCCGCCGACACCGAGGTAGTAGCGTCCGCGTGTTGGGTCGGCGCTGCCCCGTTCTTGGCGCAGGTCATCGGTGGGGAGGGGGCGAAAGTAGAGACGCTCCGAGTCGCCACCGGTGGTGGCTGCGCGCGCGCGTTCGATGGAGCTGCCCACATCACTGCCATCGGGCCGCGGATCGAGGCGAATGTCGAGGAGGTCTGCCGCGGCGACGAACGCCAAGGAGAGCCCGTCTTCACCTTCGAAGAGGCGCGCGGGGTTGAAGTAGGCTGCGCTCGCCCCGGTGGAGAAGGTGCGCGAGGCAAAGCCAGCGCTGCCATCGATGCCGCCATCGTTCTCGAGGCTCGGGCTGGCGAAGAGCGAGGTGCTGAGCAGCGACAAGACAGAGAAAGTGAGCAAAGCGGTCCGATGACAGCGCATCATGGCTCCATGGAGCGAATGGCGAAAAGAAAAGGGATTCCAAAGGGCTAGCCCTTTGGCGGGGTGTGGGGCAGCGCCCCACGAAGACAAATGAGCGAGCCGCTCAAAGAGCGCAAGCGCGGCGAGCCGCTCGAAGAGCGCAGGCGCGGCGAGCCGCTCGAAGAGCGCAGGCGCGGCGAGCCGCTCGAAGAGCGCGAGCCAAACGTCTCGATAAGGAAAAAGAAAAGGGTTTTTGTCAATTGGGCGCTTGTCCTGTTCCCCCGGCTTTTCAAAGGGGCTTTCTGTTGACGATGCCTCGGGGGCTCACGCAAAGACGCAACGTCGCAAAGACGAAGGCAGAAGTGCCGGGAGTCAGCAGGGCGAGTCTGCTCGCCAGCTCCGATTGCATTCGTTCGCTCTCGGGCACCGACCCCGCTCGATGACTCGCGGGGATGGAGTGCCCTTCGCACTTTCGATTGCCATAGGGTCGATTTGGGGCAAATGCAATCACAAACGAGCGAAGCGAGGCGAGGGGCCCGCGGGTGCAATCGATGCAACGGAAAGTGGGCGAAGGGGAAGCATCTTCGCCCCGATCCTCCACCGCCGCCCGGAGCCCCGGTGCGCATTTTCTTCGCGTGCGCTCAGAGAGAGAAGGCGACACCTGCGTTCATGCCCCATTGGTGGGCCCAAGCGCTGTAGTCAACCTCGGCCAGGCGGCCGAAGGTGCGGGTGAAGGCGGTGTGGACGAAGTCGCGGTAGACCCAGCCGCCCTCGGCGAAGATGCCGAACCCATCGACGATTTCGAATTCCAGCCCGAGCAGCGTCGACACGTTGAAGCCCACGCCATGACCGAAATCGGCGCCCATGGAGCTCATGGTGTCTTCGGAGAAGCGGTTGACGCTGAGGCCGATGGGGACGAGCAGGTAGACCGAGAGCGTGTCGTCGAGGAAGCAGTACTGCCCACGCAGCAGCAGGTCGAGGTCGATGAAGGTGGAGCGGTCGTGGTTGAGCTGCCCATCGTTTTCGCTGCGCCAGGTGCTCAGCCCCAGCAGCCAGCCCACGGAGAAGTAGGGGATGGGGGAGAGCTCGAACTGCAGCGCGGCGCCAAGGGTGGGTTGTAGGTCGTTGACCACCACGTCCTTGTCGTCGCCCGTGCCCTCGGCGGCGGCCAGCCTGATGGTGCTGTCGACCGAGCCGGAGAAAGCGTTGACCGATTTGAGCCGCACCTTGAGCGTGGTCTCGGCAGACGCGGAATGGCTGACCAGGCCGATGCACAAGAAGAGCAGGAGCGAGAGCGAAAGAGAGACTGAATTCGAGCCGAATCGGGATAGGGGCTTGAGCATCATGACCTCCGCCTTGTGAGCCAGCCGCGCTCGTAAAGGATATCACATCAAAGGGATTCCAAAGGGCAAAGTCCTATGCCCACGTGATCGCATCACATGTAAGCATTTGAAAGACATGCGTAATATTCACAAGTAGGGGCGGACCTGCGTGTCCGCCCTCCCCGGATTCTGCATACATCTGGGGATGTACACGACGCCGACGCTGTATTCGCGCGCCATTCTCGAACCTCACCCCCCAACCCCCTCTCCATTGATGGAGAGGGGGAGTCGAGAAGTGATTCGTATTCCATTGTCGGTCTGTATCCTGTCCAGGATCTGTCTCGGCCTGCTTCGCGGCAGCGTTGCCATCGTGTGAAGCAAGCCAACTGTGCCCCAATGACGATGACCCAGACAAGACGCGGAGCCGTCCATCACCGCTTCCTTCGTGCTCCTCGTGATGCATTTGCTCTTTTGATTCCTGGATTTGCACGTGATGCGCATCACGTGGCCTTTGGCGGGGTGTGGTCGTTCTTGGAACAGCGTCACCAGAGGCTCTCGAGGCTGGCGCTGGGGTAGTAGTGTTCGAGGATTTCGCGGTAACTCTTGCCTGCCTTGGCCATGCCCATGGCCCCGGTTTGGCACATGCCGACGCCGTGCCCGAAGCCAGCGCCCACGAAGCGCACCCGCTCGAGCTTCGATTTGCTGTCGCGTTCGAGCTCGAGCACGAAGAGCCCGCTCTTGAGCCCGCCGAAGAGTCGGCGCACCGTCAGTTCTCGTTCGACGATCACCTCAGCTTTGCTGCCTTTGAGGCGCAGCTTGGTGACGCGTCCGCTGTCTCCGCGCTCGATGACCTCGAGCTCCTCGAGGGAGCCGAGCTCGGGGTACTTCCTGGCGATGAGGGTATCGAGCTCGCTGCGCGTGAACTCTTTGCTCCAGCGGAAGTGTTTGCCGCTACCGTAGTCGGAGGTGTTGCAGTAGGCCTCGGGGCTCTGGGCGAGGAAGCCGGCGAGCTCTGCTTCGTCCTTCCAGTCGACGGGCGCGCCTTCTTCGTCGTCGCGGTGGGCGTGCAGGTAGGCGCGTTCGGGCAGGCCCCAGGCTTCGGCTGGGGTCGACGAGATGCCGCCGCAGTTGGAGCTGTAGTAGGTGTCGGCGATGCGGCGGTCGTCGAAGAGGATCTGTCCGCGGCAGGCGGCGAGTGCCTTGTCGGTGCTGCTCTGGGCGGCGTTCATGCCGCCGAAGACCTGGCAGTGTTGTTCGTCGCAGAGGTCGAAGGGATCGGCGAGGTGTCGCACGCCGAGCTGGGCGAGCAGGGTGGAGCGGGCGGCGATGGCCTGCACCTGGAGGGCGGCATCTGGGGCGGTGGCGTAGATTTCTGCGGGGACGACGCCGCGTAGCACCGTCTCCGCGGGGACCACGTTGACGAGGGAGAGCTTGCCGTCGCGGTCGGGGGTGAAGACGAAGCCGTGGGTGTAGCTGCGGTCCTCGAGTTTGCCGCTCTCTGTGGGCACATCGCTGACCTCGACGTTTTGCTCGCCGAGCTCGACCCAGATGACGTCGAGGTGTCGAATGACGATGCCTTCACCGGCGCCGTGGAGCTCGAGCAGGGCCGAGGGATATTGTGAGAGCTCGACATGGATGGAGAGCTCGGCGCCAGTCTCGGTTTCGAGCTTGCTTTCCAGCGCCAGTGCGTCCTCGCGCTTGTCCATGGGGGCGCTGAGCAGTAGGGTCTCGCGGTTGTCGAAGAGGCGTCCGGCGATGGCGAAGAGGGAGCCCTGGGACAGGCTCTCGACTTGGACGCCCAGGTCTTGCCAGCGTTTGGTGGCGGCCTCGAGGGGCTCGTTCTCTTGGGGGAGGAAGCGCTCGAGCAGGACGCGGTATTGGTAGACGCCGGCTTGTCCTTGGCTGAGCTGAATGCGGTAGCTGCGCTTTCCTGGGAGCTCGATTTGGGCGCCGTTGGGTCCGCTGGGGAGGACGGTGATGGGCGCTTGGGGGGTGAAGCTGATTTGGTCGAGGCCGTCGGCGATGCCGACCTTGACGATGGGCTCACCGCTGTCGTCGAAGACGAGCTGTGGTGAGTAGAGCAAGGCGAGGCGGTCTGCCGAGGTGAGCTCGGAGGTTTGGGCGTCGGCGAGCAGCGGGAGGAGGAGAATCGCCAGTGAAATCAGAGTGTTTTTGCAGGGCATAGCGGCCATCCTTGGCAGGAGCGAGCTGGGTCTTGCCGTGGTCCCAGACCCGCCACCACGAGCGAGCCCTGACTGTAGCAAATGAAGGTGGCCGTGTCTGCAGATGGACGCAACAGCCCAAAGGGCAAGCGTCAAGACGTGATGGTGGTGGGGGTTTGGGACGAGCGGCTGTGCTGTACGTGCATTCCTTGTGGGACGGGGGCCTGTCTGGGGTGGTCGTGTTCCGCAGTAGGGGCGAACCTGTGTGTTCGCCCTGCCTCGGTGAGCTGTTTGGCCTGGTCCCCAAGTTCTTGTGGTGACGAGGTGTTGGCTGAGAAGGTCGTGTTCCGAAGTAGGGACGAACCTGTGTGTTCGCCCTCCTCGGTGAGCTGCTTGGCCTGGTCCCCAAGTTCTTGTGGTGACGAGGTGTTGGCTGGGGTGGTCGTGTTCCGAGGTAGGGGCGAAGCTGTGTGTTCGCCCTCCTCGGTGAGCTGCTAGGCCTGGTCCCCAAGTTCTTGTGGTGACGAGGTGTTGGCTGGGGTGGTCGTGTTCCGAAGTAGGGGCGAAGCTGTGTGTTCGCCCTCCTCGGTGAGCTGCGCTCGCTTCCTGAGGAGCCGGTTCTGTGTTTCAGTTTTCCAAGGACAACGCGCTCACTCGTCCTCGGTCCAGCCGGCGCACGCGGCGTCTTCACAGACGATGGTGCCTTTCGGCACGTAGCAGTAGGCGGCGATACCTCGGCGAGTGGCGAGGATTGTTTGTCGCTTCAGCTCGTTTTGAGCGTGGATGCGGCTGCGCTCTTCGGCGCTCAGGCTCTCGCTGCAGGCGACGACTCTTTCGCGAAATGTCGTGTTCGTGATGCCGTCGAAGCTGTCTTCGATGACCCATTGGACTGCCTCGATGGGGTACTGGTGCATACGACCATCTGATTTCATCCCGAACCAGCCCAAGTAAGTCAGTGCCCAGCGCTTCCCCTCGTCGTCGAGACGACGCAGGAACATGCCGACGAGCTGGCCCGGTTTCAAGGCACCATATCCCTTCTCAACCATCCACTCCTCGAAATCATCGTCCCACTCGAACTCGCCCGACGGCAAGGTGACGATCGGTGGGATGAGCTCCAGGTCACCCCCGAGGCTGAGGTGGAAGCGCGGACCCAGCTCTCCCGAGAAAACCTCGACGGTCTCGAAATCAACCTCTACCGAGGGGGTCAGCAGGGCGTCACACTCGACCTCCTCACCGAGGACGACGATCGGTGAAGTGCTGAAGCCGAGCTCGACCACCCTGGCCAAGACCACCGCGTCCGAGGCGTTCACCCAAGTGCAGAGAGGCGAGGGCTTCACCACACCATCATAGTCCGTCAAGTAGTCCCAGAACCCAGGCACGACGAAGCGCTCGATGGGCTGCACCGGCTCGGGGTCGGCGCTGAACACTGGCTCCTGGTTCGAGGCTGGAGGCGGCTCCTGCTCGGCGCAACCCATCGCGCCCAGCGCAATCGTGACCAAGATGAGCGGGAAGAGCGCTGAAGTCTGCAAAGTCGTTGGCGAGGTCATCATGTCAGCTCTCCTTGGTAGTTGTGAATCGCCGCTACTCTGTATACACGAGATAGTTGCTGGTTCCTGTGGACCTGGAAGATGCAACTGGTCCGCTGACGGGTGAATTGCTCAGCTCCTGCACTGGTCCGGAGCTTCCTGCGGGAATCACACTACTCGATCATCCACAGGGATTGCTCTACCTCTTTCGATCACGCTTCAGAAGCTCGAGGACAGTCTTCAACGACGCAGGATCGCTGCGAAATGTGCGGCCGATTGCGTCCTTCACAACCGCGCAGACAATCACAACTGGACCTGCCTCGTAGTCCCAGAGCTTGGAAACGTCCGGGTTGATATGAAACGTGAACGAATCGCCAGGGTCGAGGCCGCGCTTCGCCTGGAACTCATGAGTGATGGCGTCTCGCTGAAGATACAGGTGCGTACCGTTCGAGAGCTCTAGGGTGACCTGGACGGCGAAGAATCGAACCGGAGAATGGTTTTGCACGCAGATGCCAAGCCATGAGTCGCCTTCCGGCGCAAACGCGGCCTCCGTCGTAACGCGAATGTCAGGGGCTGGTGCTGTCAGCGTGCCGGTGCTTGGGATTGGCTGTCCGGACGTTTGGTTCTGCAGCAGCAGATTGGCCATCAGGCTTGTCACGTGCAGTGTCACATTCCGTTCGAGTTCCTCCACGGTTCCGAAGCTTCCGAGGAGCCCCTGCTCCTGGTAGCGCTGACGTAGAGCCTGCAAATCCTTGAATTGTGGGTTGAGCGCAGCATCCTGCGGAACAGGTTTCGTTGAGAAATAGACCATCACCCTGGCGCCCTGTGCGAGGAGCCGCGCAATCTCCTCGGAAGAGCCGGACTCGTGTTGGGCCGTCGGGCTGCCGAGTCGGGACCAGAAGATGGCGATGCCGAAGTCGCAATCGTCCACAAGCTGCTTGTTGATGATGGCCTGTGCTGGCTCACCCATTTCCGGCCGAGCATGAGATTCCCAGCGGACCGCCTCAACCCGGGCATGGAGTCCACCTCCGACATGAGCATTCCATTTTGTAATGGCTCTCTCGACGGCATCCCTCTCCTGTGCAACGTCGGAAGGAGAGATCACAAGACAACGATAGGTGGCAATGGTGGCTGGCATACAAACCTTGACGTCAGATGGCAGAGCTCAAATCGTCACTTGAGATCGCACGATTGACTACGTCCGAATGCGCGCTGGCAAGATGCTTGACCTAAACCGGATGGTCGACCCTGGGCGTCAGCACCGGAACAGAGTGAGAGTGCCAGATGTGTTGTTGCGGTACAAGTGTGGCAACTGTTCGTACCCTGACCACCTGGCCTGGTCATCCCGATGAGCTATGAAGACTTGTCATCGCGGGCGGCTTTTGCTATCGAAAGTGTGTCCGCTCGAATGCCCCGCAGGTGTGCACGGTGCACACCCCATTACAATCGAAAGTGAGCGAAGGGCACGCATCCTCTCGACATTCCGAAGGAATTGTCGCTGTCGAGAGGTCGGTGCCCGAGAGCGAACGAATACCAAAGGAACGTCATGGAAGCTTTCGAAGAGCTCACCGCCAAGGTGATCGCCCGCGACCTCCCGCGCGGAACCGCGTTCTTTCACGCTATGAGCACGGTGCCCGCGATCTGGAGCGCGCTGACCGCCCGTGGCTACACAGAAGCCGAACACCAGTATGGGATGCAGCGCTTCTCCACCATGCTCGGTTTTCGTGCCGCCACTGCGCCGCTGAGCGGCCCCAATCGCGCCCAGCTCGCCCGCAACAAGCTCGACGAGTGGGACGGCCCGAACCTCGAGATCGCGCGGGCAGCTACGGCCCGCTTCTTCCCGGAGCAGGGCCAATACCTCGTCGGCGATCTCAGCAACAAAGACGGCTATGAGGCCGTGGTCAACGTGATCACCTTCCTCGAGCGCGCCGCCAAGCTGCGCGATGGTACGGACCCCAACCGGAGCGCGACCCGAGAGCAGGATCGTGCCGCCATCGAGCTGCTCGCCAAGCGCGGGGTGTTGACGCCAGAAATCGAGGCAGAGCTGCGGCAGCTCATCGCCGATGCAACCTCGACGCCCGAGAGCGCTCCGGCGACAGCGCAGCTCGACCGCGAGACCTATGAGCGCGCTGCGGTGGAGTTCCACGCTTGGCTCACCGATTGGCGAGCCACCGCACGGGCCGTCATCCGACGTCGCGACCATCTGATTCGTCTCGGCTTGGCCTCACGGCGCATGAACAAGGCCGAGTCCGAGAGCGACGACAGCGAGGGCTGACGCGCCTTGGGCGGCTTGCTCATGGATTTCATGGGGCTCTGCCCCATACCCCGCCAAAGGGCAGGTGCCCTTTGGAATCCCGTTGCTGTGCTTGTGAGTTGCGCAGAAGCAAGGCGCTGTGTTTCGGAACCGCCTGCTTCTTCGGAAGCACGCAAAGCAGGCATTTCGGCTCGCTGTGAAGAGAATACACCGCAGGTCCGCATGGAGCTTTGTGGTGTTGCTCGGCCCGGAGCTTCGCCAACGGAAATGAAGCTTCGCCAACGGAGCGGAAGGCCTTTCCTACGGCCAGAATGCCTTGACCTGCGAAAAGCAAGCTTGTGTTCTGGTCCGAAGGGGCGAAACAGTGGAGCTAGACGGTTGGCGGGTTTGCGGGGCTTCGATGCCGTTGGCGAAGCTTGCGGCCCGTTGGCGAAGGCCTTCTGGCGGTGGGCGAAGGCTTTCTGTCGGTGGGCGAAGCTTGCGGCCCGTTGGCGAAGGGCTTCTGTCGGTGGGCGAAAGCTTTCTGGCGGTGGGCGAAGGCTTTCTGGCGGTGGGCGAAGCCTCGCCTCGATGCATGGCGCGAAAGCGATGACTGTTGATGACCGCCGTGGCACACTCGAAGACGCAGCCAGCTGCACAGCGTCGCTGTGAAGCAAAGCAAGGTCACTCGGTGCGGGTCAGGGTTGGCACACTACCGACTTTCCGAAGAACGTTGAACGACGTCTCCAAAGTGTCCACAGGCGGTGTTTGGTGTTGGGCGAACGAACCCGATCACGATTGCGAAGCTCACCGACACGCAGCTCGAGCGTGTTCTCGAGGAGGTCAGGCGCTCCGCAGCCAGCGTACAAGAAGTAGCGCGCACGTTCGAAACCTGACGGTGATGGGGAGGACATGTCGATCAGGGGCAGCTTGGAGTCTCCATCGCTTCGCGCTCAGCTTGGTTGGTGGAGAGGACGGCAGCCCCGATAGCACGCCGAACGTCGAGAATGACTCGCACGACGCTTTCGGTGGTCGCCTCGCGAGGCGTCCTTTTTGACTTGAGTTTGCCAAGCCTGTGCTCTACCTTGAGAGCTCTCGGACACATGTTCCGGCACACTGTTATTTAGGGGCGCCTTCGGGGGCCTCATATTGCCGTGAGTCTTCCTCGTTCCTCTACGCTGATAGCGAGCATGATCCATTGTCGACAGAAGATCGGCATGGACTGGGCTCGATGTTCTTGTCGATTGAGCGCTTGGCCTGTTCCCCCAAGTTCTTGTTGATTGGGCGCTTGGCCTGTTCCCAAGTTCTTGTCGCTTGGCCGCTCGGCCTGTTTCCTCAACTTGTTGCGCATATCCAAGGAGGGCGGACACACAGGTCCGCCCCTACTTCTTGGCGATTGGGCCTGTTCCCACAACTTCTTGTCCATTGGGCGCTTGGCCTGTTCGCCCAACTTGTTTGGATTCGGGCAGCAGATGTTTCGCGACTATCCGTGAGATGAACACGGCATTTCGATGACGTGGCGTTGTGGTTGTTGTGGTTGTCTCTTACTTGACATCGCAGCGGCTAGCTCTACAGTGGAAACATGTTTGCTCCACGCGAACCAGGCGTTCGCGTGTATGTTCGTTCCGGGGGATCTTCGGATCCCCCGAATCATTTGCTGAGGATTGGCATGCGGCTTCGTCTGTTCATCGATTTCTGGAACTTCCAGCTGACATGGAACGAGCGCAGTGGTGGAGCTCATTGTGATTGGACCAAGCTCTCTGCAGCGTTGAGTCGCGCGGCGTCTGAAACGCTGATCACTGCTGAGCTCGGCAAGCTCGAACTGCAGGAGACACGCATCTACGCTGGATTCGAGGCTGGGCGTGAAGCAAAACTCAAGAGCTGGTTTGACGGCTTTCTAGATCGTTTACCAGGGGTGAGAGTATTCACATCTGAGCGTCATTGGAGAAAGCAAGCGGTGCATTGTCGGACGTGTCGGAGCAGTCATGAGCACTGTCCCACTTGTCAGGAGCCGTTTGGACGCGCTGCAGAAAAGACGATCGATGCTCGAATTGTCACCGATTTGCTGGGACTGGCCTGGGAAGGTGCGTACGATGTGGCGATTCTGGTGTCAGCAGACAAAGACTTCGTACCTGCCGTCGAGCTGTTGCAGTCGAAAAACTTCAAGGTGATCAATGCCTCATGGACAGGGATTGGGAACGAGTTGGCTCGAGTATGTTGGGCTTCGTTCTACCTCGACCCGCTCATCGAGCAACTCAAACGGTAGCGACTGAGCTTGGCGTCCACTGGCCAGTACTGGTGAACAAAAAAGACTTGGCTCGCTTCTTGAAAAGTGGGTCGCCGTGCGAAGCCGAGCAAGATGCCCGGACTTCGATTTCTTTGATTCTCCACGCTCACCCTGCTGCTCCCCGCTGAAACTCCTGCTGAAGCTCCAGCTCCTTCTCCGCTCTTCTCCGCTGAATGTTCCTTCTCCTTTCCCTGTCCTCCTGCTGCAGCGCTGATCATCTGAGCTCGTCCTCACAATCGAAGCCGGTTCGCACTACCTGGAGGGGCTGCCTCAAACGCAGCCCCTCCGTTGTTTCTTGACCACAAAAACGCCGTGCCGAAGATTCACGCTGTGCGCGCCGACTCACGCAAGGCGCCCGAAAATGAGCGCGCAGCCGCCGGGCGTTGCCAGACGCCCGCTTTTGCGGTAGCTCTGGCGCGCGCCGCGTGGCGGCCGAACATGCACCGTTGACTGTGGAGGTATCTCATGCCGTTGGACATGCGCTTCGATTCGCGACTCCTCGAGCGCAACCTGAACAAAGGGCTCATCACCAAGAAAGAGTACGAGGACCACTTGGCGAAGCTCGCCGATGCCGCCGAGAAGGCAGAGCCTGTGAAGGTCAAACAGCCGGATGCTCCTCGGAGCTTGAAAAGACACGATTAGCGTCCTGCGGCTGAGTGGGGAAGCTCAGAGCTGAACCCTTTCGTGCTCTGACTCCATCCCCATTCGATGAGACGCGGCGTTGCATTCGCTCTCGGGGCAAGCCGGCCGGCAGCCGACCCCACAAACGGACAAAGCAAAGCCTGCAGCTCCCGACAAGCCCGCTCTTTCGCAGCTTGTGCAATCTTCGTAGCTTCGGTGGAC
>JAVFAO010000105.1:0-18011 GCA_034002465.1 Myxococcota bacterium | reverse complement strand
GGAGCTCAACATTCGCCTGGGCTGTCGCTACCTCAACAGCTTGATGCAGAGGTTGGGGCATCCTGCGTTGGTGGCGGCGGCGTATAACGTGGGGAGTCGACGACTGTGCGGATGGGTCGAGGAGCGGCCCGGCCTGAGCGTGGACGAGTTCGTGGAGTCGATCCCATATGGTGCGACCAGAGACTATGTGCGCACTGTGCTCCGAAGTTACGGCGTCTACTACGATTTGCGCAACCAGCGCTTGCCCGACTTGGGGTTTGGCCTGCAGGCCGCTTGTGGCATGGACGCTGCTGCGTCAGTGGATACTGATGCTCCCGAGCTCGAGCCGGAGGATGAGGAGGAGAGCGCAGAGCCCGCGCAGGAGAGCGGTCCCGCGGTCCTGGAGGACTAAGCGTTCTGCTTCATGGGCAGATTGTGCTGGCTGGAATGCATCTCAGGCTGAGAGAGGGGTGTTCTTGTCGGCACCAGTCGTCGACTTCCTGCAGGCGTCCAAACCTTTGCGGGTTCTCGCTCAGGGCGTAGTAGACACCTCCCAGGGGGTGGCAGTGCTGACCGTAGCTACTCTGCAGGCGGGCATCGAGCGTGCGCAGGATAGCTTCCGCCAGGTCGACGTCCGTGAAGCTGTCGAGGCCATCGAGGCGGAGGAAGAAGGCGCAGCGCGGCGCAGTTTGCTCTGCGATGGGGCTCTGGGCAAAGACCTCTTGGACCACGTCGAGCAGCGAGCTCAGGAGTGCATCTTTGCTCAAGAATCGGGAGGAAATGGGGATCTGTGGCGGTCGATCCGCGGAAATGATCAGCACTTGGCATCGACTCAGCCAGCTTCTGCGGGCGTGTGTCCTGAGCATGGGCAGGGTGTCTGTGGCGCCCAGCCAGCGATCGAGGATCAGCAGCTCTGGAGCCTCACACAGCAGTGTGGTGGCCAAGTTCTGGACCTGACAGAGATGAGCGACGATCTCGACGGCAATGTTCGACGTAGGACGACGAGCCGAGAGGATGGCTTGGATGAGACGTTGCGTCATCCGATCGTCGTCGGCGATGAGCGCACGAACGGGGCGTGGTTTCACGAGGAAGCTACGCAGAGACAGTATTGGGAGCGAATCAGCCATGTCTGAAAACCCCGAACAGCCGAAAGCTAACACGAATTCGTCGGCTCAACCAGAGCCGCAAGCACGTCAGGGTGTGGTGCGCCGGTGGTGGAGAGCGAGTCAGCGCCGATGGTGGAGCCGTTGGTTGGTTCAGCTCGCCATCGTCTTGGTTGTGGTCATGATCGTCTCAGCCTTCCAGGCCCGGCATCTGATTTCTCGTGGCGAAGCGGCTCCCAACTTCGTGCTTCGGGATCTGCAGGGTGTCGAACACGAGCTCGAGCAGTATCGCGGCAAGACGGTGCTGCTCGCTTTCATGGCGCCGTGGTGCACGGTTTGCGGTTTGGAAGCCAGCAATTTGGTGGCCGTCTCTGATGATGATCCAGACAAGGTGGTGCTGGGCCTGATGATTGACTACTCCTCTCCTGCCGAAGCCCAGGCCTTCGTGGAGGAGCACGAAATCAGCTTCCCGGTCTTGCTTGGCAACGAGAGCGTTCACCGCGCCTATGCGGTGAAGTCGTTTCCCACACTCTATGTGATCGACGAGGAAGGGGCGATTCGTCACGCTGTGGTGGGCTACACCACCTGGGCCGGGCTCAAGCTGAGGCTTGCCCTGTAGCTTGCACGTCCGGTCGCTTCGGCGCCATTGCACCCGTTCGCGCTCGGGCACCGACCCCGCTCGATGACGCGCTCAGATGAACTTCGGGAAACAGGCCAAGCCCACTCAACAAGAGCTGCCCTTCGTTCACTTGAGATTGCCTCGACGAGGCAGCGGTGATGACGTAGATGTCCTCACTGCGGGGGCGTTCCCGACGGTGAGGTCGCGCATGACGGTGCTGTGGATTCTTCTTGGGCTCTTCGTTGGTCTTCCGCTCTTGGCGAGCCTGCTTGGGATATTCCTGTCGCCGCTGCAACGTTCGACGCGTGAGCTCTGGGTGGATGCGCCTCGCGCCAAGGTTTGGGCGGTGCTCAGTGAGATTGAGCAGCATCCGTCCTGGCGCAAGGAGATCAAGTCTGTCGTCCGCGTTAAGAACCGAGGCAAGCAGCCGGTTTGGAAAGAGATTTTGCCTGACGGAAGGGAGATCCTCATCGCCACCGTCAAGAGCGAAGCTCCGTCGCTCTTGGTTCGTGAGTTGGTCTCGGTGGGGACCAGCGCCAACGCTCGCTGGGTCTATGAGCTCGAGGAGCGAGAGGGCAAGACCCTGTTGCGCCTCAGTGAAGAGACCCAGACGCGGCTGACGGGCATGCGCGTGATGGTGCGTTTGATCCGCCGACAGTCCCAGAGCATCGAGGTGATGCTCGAATCGCTGCGGGAACGTTTCGCCTGAGCCAAACTGCCTTCGGGCGCTGTCTCGGTAGCGCACACCTGCACGCAACGATAGGAGATTTCAATGCGCTTGCCAGTTGGCAGGGTGTGGGGCAGTGCCGCCATCGGCAGCGCCGATGCGGCTTGTTCTGCCGTGAGGGCTTGACGGGCTGCTCGCTCTTGGTTACCCATGAGCCGCCTGTCCGGCGCTTCGTCCGGGCCTAGCCGAGAAGAGGATGCACCATGGCCATTCACGACCTCGCGGGAAAGCCCGCGCCCCGCTCACTGCTGATCAACGTGCCGCGGCTTGTCTCCGACTACTTCAGCCGCACTCCAGAGCCCAGCTGCAAGGCACACGCCGTCGCCTTCGGGACCTCCGGGCACCGCGGCGTCTCCAGTTTGCACTCGTTCAATGAGCAGCACATCGCCGCCGTGACCCAGGCCGTCTGCGAGTACCGCGCACAAGCCGGCATCGATGGCCCTCTCTTCCTCGGTATGGACACCCACGCCCTCTCAGAGGCCGCCTTCGTCACCGCCATTGAGGTCCTCGCCGCCAACGGCGTCGAGGTCCGCTACCAGCAAGGCCTAGGCTACACGCCCACCCCCGTCATCTCACATGCCATCCTCAGCCACAACCGCCAGTCCACGGGCAAGCGCGCCGACGGCATCGTCATCACCCCCTCACACAACCCACCTGAGCACGGTGGCTTCAAGTACAACCCCCCGCACGGTGGCCCCGCCGATACCGATGTCACCGGCGTTGTCGAGAAGCGCGCCAACGCGCTGCTCGCCAACAAACTCGAGGGCGTCAAGCGCATCCCCTATGGCCAAGCCATGCAGGCCGCCAACGTTCGCCCCTATGACTACGTCCTGCCCTATGTGCACGACCTCTCCAAGGTCGTAGACATGAAGGCGATCGCCGATTCTCACATCAAGCTCGGCGTCGATCCCATGGGCGGCTCTGGTGTCGCCTTTTGGGCGCCCATGGCCGAGCACTACGGGCTCAACCTCGAGGTGGTCAACCCCAACGTCGATCCCACCTTCTCCTTCATGTCCGTCGACAAGGACGGACAGATCCGCATGGATTGCTCCTCTCCCTACGCCATGGCTAGCCTCATCGGTCTCAAGGATCGCTTCGACATCGCCTTTGGCAACGACCCTGACTATGACCGACACGGCATCGTCACGCGCTCCGGCTTGATGATCCCCAACCTCTACATCGCCGTCGCCATCGTCTTCCTCTACCAGTATCGGCCTCTGTGGTCGCCCAAGGCCGCTGTCGGGAAGACCCTGGTCAGCAGCAGCATGATCGACCGCGTCGCAGCCTCGCTCGGCCGCACCCTCTGCGAGGTGCCCGTTGGCTTCAAGTGGTTCGTATCCGGGCTCGTCGATGGCTCCTTTGGCTTCGGAGGCGAGGAGAGCGCTGGTGCGTCCTTCCTGCGAATGGACGGCAGCGTCTGGACCACCGACAAGGACGGCTTCATTCTGGATCTGCTCGCCGCAGAGATCACCGTCAAGACTGGCAAGGATCCTGCCCAGCTCTACCAGGCGCTGACAGACCGCTTTGGGACGCCCATCTACGAGCGCATGGATGTGCGTGCCAACACCGAGCAGAAGACGTTGCTCAAGAAACTCTCGCCCGACGCCGTCAAGGCCACCAGCTTGGCGGGCGAGCCCATCACCGCCAAGCTCACCGCAGCGCCCGGAAACGGGGCGAGCATCGGCGGCCTGAAGGTGTGTACGGAGAACGGTTGGTTCGCTGCGCGTCCGTCGGGTACCGAAGACGTCTACAAGATCTACGTCGAGAGCTTCAAGGGCCGAGAGCACCTCGCCGCCATCAAGCAGGAGGCGCAGGACATGGTGAACGCCACCTTTGCCGCTGCTGGCCTCTGAGTTCCACCGCTCCTCGCCGATCAAAGCCTCTCGCTCAGCTCCAGAAACTGCTGCTGCCGTAGAGCTCGAGCGCCATCAGTTCATCGGGACCAATCTCGAGGAACTTGATCCCCACGTCGCCATCGACGAAGTTCACCACCTCTCCCGTGGCGGTGATGGACGCGCCGTCGAGCTCGAACTCGAGCTCCACCCGCTCGCCAAGCTCCAAGCAGCGCTCGCTGCAACGTAGACGGCAGCCCCCCACCGAGACGTTCACCACTTCCAAGAGGTGTGCGTCTCCCTTGCTGTTCACACAGGCCAGCGTGCGCGTCGTGATCCTGGCCGCGCTTCGTCGTTCGTCGTCGCGCATGCTCTCGACTCCCAAGCTCTCATCGACTTGATGCTGAGCTGAACCGTGACCGCTTCTTGATGCTTGAGCAGCGGCATCCTTCTCTTGAAGTATCGCCAAATCGCCATGTAGGCAAATAGTTTACCTGTCGGTGAGCGGCGAACATGAGCTCGAGCGAGCCGAAAACGTCGTCGTTCATGCGGTTGCCCAAAGGAAAGCTGCTCTCTGGGTATACGCTTTGGGCGCAATTGGTGGATGATTGGTGCTATGTGTACCTAGAGCACCACAATCAGGATCCCGACGAAGCCCAGGCTGACGGCAACGGTCTTGCGCCAGGTCAGTCGCTCTCCCAGGAATACAGCGGCCAGCAGCATCGTGAGGATGGTGCTGGTCTCGGTGAGCACCGAGGAGATGCCAGCGAGGGTGTACTTGAAGCCGAGAACCCACAAGATCAACGCAGCATAGGCTCCGATCAGCGCCGAGGGGAGAAGGATCTTCCAGTGTTTGCCCGGTGTGAAGGCGTAGAGCGTGGCTTTTCTGTACTCACTTCGCGATGCGCACTGAACGAGAAGCAGCGGCAGTGCCGCGAACATGCGGAGAGAAGTGAGCCAGAGTGCATCCGAGACGAGCAGCACTGGTTTGACCATGACGATGCCCACTGCCATGAGCAGGTTGGAGGCGAGCCCCACCATCACGGCGTAGATGATGGCGCGGGTGGGGGCGCTGCTGCGGGCGGTCGCATCCCAGGTGCCGATGATGATGCCACCGCCAATCAGTACCGTGGAGAGCAGCATCTCCCAGCCCAGGCCTTCGTCCAGGTAGAAGAAGGCGCTCAGGATCACCAGTGGCGTGTAGGAGGTGTTGACGACGGCAGCTCGGCTTGCTCCGAGCTTGTCCATCGCAGCGAAGAGCAAGGTATCGGCAATGCTGATACCGATGATCCCGCTGGCGATCACGACGAGCCAGTCACTGAGGCTGCGTTCACTCGGCGAAAACGAGGTACCCAAGGCAAGCATGGTGAGGACGAGCAGCGCCGAGCCGATGACATTCTTATAGAGGTTGAGGACCACCGGGGGCAGGATGGCGTTGCCCTTGCGAAAGAGCACCAAGGCCACCGCCCAGAGGACCGCGCAACTCAGCGAATAGAACTCACCACTTTCGAACCAAGCCAAGCCAAGTCCCCTGCGCAACGGCAGCTCGATCGCCCTCAGTCAACGCGCTCGAGGGAGAAGGAGAGCGCGATGGTCTGCGTTGGGTCATTGGGGGCGTCGGAACTGAGCACGAGCTCGAAGTCCATGTTGGCCTTGGTGAGCTGCATCAGCTCGCGGGAGATGGTGCTGCTGAGCTGTCCGCTTCCTTGGATGCGGCCTGTGGGATCACGCAGCGAGAGTTGCGCCTGAATACTGGCGGACGCTGGGGAGAGGGCAGTGAGTTCGAAGCTGCGTGACAAGGTGAGCGCCAGTCCCGACTGCTCTGGCGCTTGCCAGGCGCTCTCGTTGGACCACCGGGCGTGCAGCGCGACGGCTTCCTCGGGGAGGGTGGGGTGGGATTGGCGCAGGGCGTCGACGAGCAGGGAGATCATGCGTTGGACCTGTGGATTGACGGACACGCTCATGCTGTCGTCGGTGAAGGCCAGTCTTGGATCGGCGCGCAGATGGACCTTGAGGCCGCGCAGCAGGGTGTCGAGGGCTGGGATGGAGACCTCTTGTTCGTCGGCTCGAACCTGAATAGCGAAGTCTTCGAAGCTGATGAAGAGCTGCTGCTTGTCTTCGCGAGAGGCGATGATCCGGGCGCTCGAAGAGATGCTGGTGTGCACCTCGGTCTTGAGCTCTGGGCCCTCGAGCGACATTGTCTGGACGATGCTCAGCTTGAAGACGGTGTTTTCGTCGGGATCGAAGGCATAAGAGAGCTGGGCTGTGTCGCCTTCTCCAGCGGCAAGCATCTGAATGGCTGGCGCGTCAGGCGTTTGTGCGGGAGTGGCCTGAATGGCTGCGTCGGCGCGGGCTGCGTTCTCAGTTCCATGCGGGCTGAGTAGCAGCAAGAGCACGCCACTGCCGAGCATCGTAAGAAAGACTATGAGTAGCCCTAGATTGGGCTTGCTTGAGTGGTGGTTTCTCAATGATTTGGAGTGCTTTGCAGACGTTCTCAGCGGCGCTACGGGCTGGGAGCGTCAGGAGTGTGCGGCTTCGAAGGGGAAGCGCCGATGCAGCAGCCTAGTTGATGGCGAAGGGATAGGTGATGGGCACGTCTTTGCCTGCAGCGCGGAAGCGCATGCCGCTGACCACCTTGATGACGCAAGCGCCGACTTTGGTGCCCTTGAACTCGGAGCTGGCGATCGAGGCGCCGCCGACGCGGCCGTCGCTCTTGATGGTGAAGGAGACCTTGAGCTGCCCTTTGACCTCGGCGTCACGGCTGCAGGTGCGGATTTTGGTAAACTCACCGCGGATGACCTTCTGGATTTCTTCCTTGGTGAGGTCGCCGCCGGAGTCCTTTGGCTTGTCTTCCTTGGGTTTGTCTTCTTTTGGCTTATCAGTCTTTGGCTTGTCTTCTTTTGGCTTATCGGCCTTTGGCTTGTCTTCTTTTGGCTTATCGGCCTTTGGCTTGTCTTCTTTTGGCTTATCGGTCTTTGGCTTGTCTTCGTTGGGGGGCTCGGCGGGATTGCTGGTAGCCGAGGGATCTGCCGCTGGGTCGGTGGGGTTGGTCTGTGCGGCCGCGTCGGTGGGGGCGTTGGGATCGGCGGGATTGGCCGGATCGGCAGGATTGGCCGGGTCTGTGGGCTGAGTTGTCGGATTGGTGGAATCGGTAGGGTTGGTCGGTGGGTTGTTGGTCGGTGGGTTGGTGGGGTTGGTCGCTGACGTGTTTTGCGCGACCACCACCTGTCCCGAGTTGGCGGCACCGAGCTCTGGTGTTTCTACGTTTTCGCTTTCGGATTCCGTCTTCTTGGCTTGTGCCGAGACGGGTTCTTTGTCACCCGAGAGGACCACGACGAGGACGACGACGATGAGGCCGACGAGGACGACGGCACCTGCGACGATGCCGATGATGAGGCCCGTGTTGGACTTCCTGGTGCCCAGCGGAATCATTGCTGGCATCGGGATGACTGGGTCTGCAGCATCATCGACGAAGGAGCGGCGGTTGTCTGCAGGAGCAGCAGCGCGGCTGGCGGCGAGGGCCTTGATGTCGATGAGGCCGGAGCCTTCGGTAGTTGGGACGGCACCAGCCTTCTGCTCCTTGACCCGGCCGCTGACGGCCTGCAGGTTGGAGAGGCTGAAGAGGACGGAGTTTTCGCTGCGGGCACCAACCAGGTCGTTGGCGGTGAGCCGGGGACCGGCACCTTGGCCACCTGCTTCGCCATCGAGATCGCTGAGTCCGTCGTCGGCCTCTTCACCTGGAGGTGGTGAGCCGAAGTCGGCGAAGCTGTCGAAGCCGCTCGCAGCAGGAGCCGGGCTCGCGGCCTGAGAGACTGCGGCGTAGGCGCTGGGATCTTGTTGCATGTGGGCGTCGACGGCCCCCATGCTCACGATACGCGTTGCGCCGTCTTCTTCCTGCGGAGCTTGCTGTTGGTGCTGCTGCCCCATCTCCTGCTGTCCGTAGGCTGCAGGGTCATAGCCAGCCGGCTCGACAGCCGCAGCTGCGGCGGCTTGGGCGAGCTGGGCAAACTCTGCGACCGCCGAGAGCTGCATCCAGTCGGCGTAGCCGTCGCGCCAGATGTAGGCTTCAGCAGTGAGCTGTTGGCTGTAGTAGTACTGCTCGACTTCCGCGTTGGTGACGGGGCCGACCTGCTCGCCGTTGATGACGACGTACCAGACAGGCTCCTCTGCCGCTTGTTGCGACGCGGCGGCATCGACCACAATCGTGTAGCCGCACTTCTTACAGCGAATTTTGAAGGGCTTGTTGCGAACCCGATCATCGGGGATCGAGTACTTGGTCTGGCATTGGTCGCAGACGATTCTCATGCGAACACGACTCCATCGCGCAGGGGAGGACCTCGCGTGCTCTATGCAGCGTCGCCCCGGCTTCGCGTATCAGTTGGCGAGAGCGTCTTCCTTGGCGGTCTCTTGAATCTTCGGCAGAAAACTCTTCTTCAGCTTGAGCAACCTGTCGAACTTCGCCTGAATGCGAGCGTTCTCATACATGCCCTGTGGCGTCTTGAACTCGCCGTCGATGAGCATGTCATCAAAATTATAGAATTTTTCCTTCGCGGGCGCGTCTTGGGACCAAGCTGGCATCGAGAAGCTGGCGCACGCTAAAAAGCCAACGATTAACATGAGCTTCTTCAAGGTCCTGCTCCTTCACACGACAGCCAGCCTGAGCTCGCTGTACGAACGGCATCGCTCGAGCTGCCCCCGTCTGCTCCGGCTCTGTCGAAAACAGCGCGAGAACAAAGGGAAATCAGCAATCCCGCCAACACGAACTGCGCGCCCAAGTACTGCTAGGCGCGAGCCTGCAGCGACTATAGCAAGGCCTGGGAGGGTGGTCAATCACCCTACCTTGGCTACTCCTCGACGACAAAGCGCCCGCTGCTCTGGTTTCCGCCCCACCCGAGATTTGCTGCTCGAACCGAAAAGCTTGATTCACCCATCTCTGGTCTTCGAATGGAAACAAGGCCGAGCAAGCTCATGAGCCATGCTTCTCGAAGCAAGCTCGGTCGCTGCGCAGGCAGAGCGCATCATAGATGCTGAGGATGGCTGCTTGGGCACGCTCGAGTTGGTCGTTGTGGATCACGAAGTCGTAGAGCCCTTCTTGTTCGAGCTCCTCTTGCGCAATGTTCAAGCGGCGTTGAATCACCACCTCATCGTCGGTGCCGCGTGCGCGCAGACGCGCTGCCAGGACCTCGAGCGATGGTGGCGAAACGAGCACCACCCAGAGACCAGGAAAGGCGGCGCGCAGTTGGCGAGCTCCCTGGTAGTCGATATCGAAGAGCACATCGAAACCCGCTTCGAGGGCGGTGTCGATCGCCGCATGGGTGGTGCCATAGCGATTGCCGTGCACGTCGGCCCACTCCGCAAACTCGCCTGCGGCGAGCATCGCGTCGAAGCGCGGCCGCTCGACGAAGTGATATTCCACGCCGTCGCGTTCCCGACCGCGAGCTGCACGCGAAGTGCATGAAATCGAGAAACGCAGGCGCTGCCGCTGGGCGAGAAGGTGTTGGGTCAGTGTGCTCTTGCCAGCGCCGCTCGGGCCGCAGACCACGAGCATGTGTGCAGCTTTGGTTGTGGGTCTTGGCATCATGAACTCCCTTTCATTTCGAGGCCTGTTCACTGAACATTGGCCAACTGCTCGCGCATGCTCTCGAGTGCGCTGCGCATGTCGACGGTCAAGGTCGCCAGCTCGGCATCACGGCTCTTTGCGGCCATGGTGCTCAGCTCTCTGGCCAGTTCTTGGCAGATGAAGTCGAGCTTGCGGCCGATGGCATCCTTTTCGGTTCGTGAGGTCGAGAACTCTTGGCGCAGCGAATGTGTATGCAGCTTGGCACGACATAGCTCCTCATTGAGATCGGCTCGATCCGCGAGCACGGCAAGCTCCATGGACAGGCGATGAGGGTCTAAAGAGAGCTCGCTGCCAAGTTCCAGGATGCGCTCACGAAGCCTTCGCTCGTATTCGACGAGGCGCTCGGGTGCTCGAAGCTCCGCGGCTTGCAGAGCGTCCTCGATGCGGCTGAGCTGCGCCTCGATGTCGGTTTGCAAGGCGAGACCTTCGCTGCGTCTCGTTTCGACCAGTGCATCCACGGCGCAGGCGCAGAGCTCGAGCAGCAGCTCGGTCGTGTCGCTCGTGAGCTCTTCCGAGGAGCTGGAGTGCCACAGATTTGGGGCGGTCAACACATCGCTCATGCAGATGGAAGACTGCAGCGCCGTCTCCTCGCTCGCGGTGAAGAGTGCTTGGTAGGCCGCGCGCAACGCTTCGCCATCGAGCACGGGCATGGGACCGTGTTGGGCGTTGAGGTTGACCCGCAGGTCAATCCTCCCGCGAGCGCAGCGTTGACGTATGATTTCAATGAGTTGCCGCTCGATCGGGTTGAGGCTCGAGGGCAAGTGGCAGTGAATATCGAGTCCTCGGTGGTTGACCGAGCGCAGCTCGACTTGCAGCGTCGTTGCAGACGTCTCAGCGCCGGCGGCGCCGTAGCCGGTCATTCCGAATAGCATGTGCTCCTCTCCTGGGATGTTCTTGTAGATTGGGCGCTTGGCCTGTTTCCCAAGTTCTTGTAGATTGGGCACTTGACCCGTTCCACCACTTGTCTTCGTGGGGCGCTGCCCCACACCCCGCCAAAGGGCTAGCCCTTTGGAATCCCTTCTCTTTTTCGTCTCGATGGGCGTACGCTCTCGACCTTCACGGCGTCGAACGTTGACAGCCGCGCTCGTTTTGCGCTCTTGTCATGGCTGTGCTCGGCGGTCAAGGGCCGCCAAGGGGGATGTAAAAGGATGAACACCGTTTACGACGTCGCCATCATTGGCGGAGGCGTCATCGGCTGCGCGATTGCACGAGAGCTTTCGCGCTACAGGCTGAAGTGTCTCTTGATCGAACGCAACGCCGAGCCCGCCTTCGGCACCACCAAGACCAACAGTGGCATCATCCACTCTGGTCAGGACAGCTCCCCACATACGCTCAAGGGGCGTTTGGTGGTCGAAGCCAACCCCATGTTCGACAGCCTGCAGGCCGAGCTGGGCTTCGGCTTTCGGCGCATTGGGGCCTTGGTGGTGGCGCGCAGCTCCGCTGAGTTGGAGGAGCTCGAGCGACAGAAGCGGCAAGGCCAAGAGAAGGGAGTGCCCGGACTCGAGCTCTGGGACGCCGATAAGCTGCATCGTGAGGAGCCCAACCTCAGCCCAGAGCTGCTCGCCGCTCTCTACGCGCCGAGCGCCGGGGTCATCAACCCCTATGAGTTTGCTTTCGCCTTGCTCGAGTCCGCGATCCGAAATGGGGTCGAGCTCTGGGTGGAGGCGACGGTGGAGCGCATCGACGTCGACCAAGACGTGCTCTCGCTGTCGACCACGAAAGGGCAGGCGCATGCCCGCTATGTGCTCAATTGCGCTGGGGTTTATGCTGACACCATCGCTGCCATGGTCGGCGAGCGAAGCTTCTCGATTCGCCCACGCAAAGGCGAGGAGTACATGCTCGACAAGCGCCTGCGTGGGCTGGTCCGGCGCTTGGTTTTTCCACTCCCCACGGCCGTGACCAAGGGCATCCTCATCATCCCGACCTTTGACGGCACCATCATGGTCGGTCCCACTGCACACGACACCAACGACCGCGAGGACGTCTCCACCACCGAGGCGGGTGCTGACGAGGTCTTCAGCGCAGTCGGCGAGATCTGTCCCTCGATCACCAAGCGCGACACCATCACTGAATTTGCCGGCCTTCGGGCAGCCTCGGACAGCGGTGACTTCATCATAGGACCAAGCGCTGTGCGCGGCTTCATCAACGTGGCAGGCATCCAGTCGCCAGGACTCACCGCGGCGCCCGCCATCGCGCGCTATGTCCGCGAGCTGCTCGAGGCCGAGGGACTGCAATTGGAGGCCCGAGACGAGTTCCAGGCGCTGCTCGAAGGACCACCCCGTTTTGCTCAGAAGAGCGTGGCCGAACAGCGCGAAGCCATCGCCAAGGACCCCCGCTTTGCGCGGGTCATCTGTCGTTGCGAGCTGGTCACAGAGGCTGAGATTCACCACGCCATCGATCACGGTGCGCGAACCTTGGATGGCATCAAGTTTCGGAGTCGCGCGGGGATGGGCCGCTGTCAGGGGGGATTCTGTACCCTGCGCTGCATGGATATCCTCAGTGAAAGATTGCAGATTCCGTTCTCCCAGGTGAGCAAGCGCGGCGCAGCCTCGTGGTTGGTGCAGCCCATGCTCGACGCCCAATCCGAAGCCAACGAAGCGAGCAAGGAGTGACCATGTCCGTTCTGGACGAGAGCTACGACCTCATCGTGGTCGGTGGAGGGCCCGCCGGGATGGCGGCGGCAGTGGGTGCGCGCGACTGTGGTGCCGAACGCATCCTGGTGGTCGACAGAGAGCCCGAGGCGGGAGGGATCCTGATGCAGTGCATCCACTCCGGCTTCGGGTTGCACTACTTCAAGGAGGAGTTGAGCGGTCCTGAATACGCTGAGCGCTTCTTGGAGATGCTCCAGCGTGATGGCATTTCGCTGCTCACCAGCGCTTATGTCAGCGGTGTTGCCGTCGACTCCGATGGCACCAAGCTGGTACGTATCCTCAGTCGGCACGAGGGTTTGCTCGAGCTGCGCAGCAGGAGTGTGGTCTTGGCGATGGGTTGCCGAGAGCGAACTCGTGGCGCGATCCGTATTCCGGGGACACGACCTGCGGGGGTTCTCACCGCGGGTCTCGCGCAGAAGCTCGTCAACATGCGAGGGCAGCTCCCAGGTCGTCGTATCGCCATCCTTGGTTCAGGTGACATCGGCCTCATCATGGCTCGGCGGCTCGCCCTCGAAGGCTGCGAGGTGGTCGGCGTCTTTGAGCTGGCTCCGTATTCGAATGGGCTGAGCAGGAACGTTGTTCAATGCCTCGACGACTTCGCTATTCCACTCCATCTCTCTACTACTGTCACCGCCATTCACGGCCGTGATCGCGTCGAGCGTATCACCGTCGCGCCCGTCGACGAGAAGCAGCATCCCATCACGGAGAAAGCCTGGGACGTCGATTGCGACACTTTGCTGCTCTCCATCGGACTGATCCCCGAAAACGAGCTCTCACAATCCTTGGGCATTCGCCTCGATGTGGTCACCGGGGGACCGGCGGTCTCCAGTACCCTCGAGACCTCCTTGCCTGGCGTCTTCGCCTGTGGAAACGTCCTCCACGTCCACGATCTGGTCGACTTCGCCACCCAAGAGGCGCTGCTCGCCGGACGCTTCGCTGCCGAATGGGCCCGCGGTGTGCGACGACCTGAGGACAATATTCGCTTGCTCCCCGGCGACAACGTCCGCTACTGCGTCCCACACACCCTCAGCCCCGAACGCGCCCAGAGCGTCGCCTTGCGCTGCAAGCAGGCGCTCAAGCCCTGTCTGCTCAAGGTCGGCGATCTGCTCGAAAAACGGCTGCCCTTCGTGGTGCCCGCCGAGATGATCCTGGTCACCATCAAGCCAGACCTGCTGCGTCGCTTCCATGGCGACAACCTGCGCATCGACATCAGACCGCTCGAGGCCAAAGCCTGAGGCCCCGCGCCTCGCGAGAGGGAGCACGTTCATGAGCGACACCACTACCCTGCTGTGCATCTCTTGCCCTATCGGCTGCCCTCTACAGCTCGTGCACGAAGGTCAGGAAATCAAGGAAGTGACTGGCGCGCAGTGTAACCGCGGCGCCAAGTATGCACGACAGGAGTTCTCCGATCCCCGGCGCCAGCTCAGCACCACTGTCCCCATCAGCGGCGCCCGCTGGCAACGACTGCCCGTGCGACTGAGCGCCCCCATCCCCAAGCACCTGGTCTTCGAGGCCGTTCGCATCATTCACAGCCTACGGCTCGAAGCGCCGGTTCAACGGGGACAGGTCCTGCTCCACGACCTCCTGGGTGAAGGGGTGGACGTCCTGGCCACTCGCCACCTCGACCGCCTCTGATGAATCGATGACCCTCGCCCGCTCAGACGACGAGCTCAGTCAGCTCGAAGCCTCACGGCATTGTCGAGAGCTCCGTGACCGAGCGCGAACGAATCATCCTCCATCGACAGGAGTAGCGCATGAAGCTGACCACTCCCTTGCTGTGCATCAGTCTCCTCGCAGCGCTCGGCCTCGGCTGCCAACGGCCTCCAAGCTCCGAAGCCGCCAACGACGCCAAAACTGAGCCGAACCCCGCCACTGCCCAAGCAGAGCCAGGTCCTGAAGAGGAAGTCATGCGCAATCCCCTGGAGACACTCAGTCAGAGCGACCGTTTCGTCAGCAATGCGAGTACCCAAAGCCTCCTCGAGGCTCGCGACCACAACCCGAGTTTCCCATTACATCGTGCCTTGATACGCATCATGAGCGAGCGAGAGATCGCCCGCACCTCGCTGCACCTCGGCTTTCACTGGCGCGAGCAGCGGGTCGAGCTCAACTGGTTTTGTAGCGACACCGGTATCGTCGGCCAGGTCGACGAGGTCGAAGAATACCTCGACGCTCTGAGCATGGAACTGGGATTCGAGCAGGCATCGCACGACGCCAAGTTCCTGCCCATTTTGTGGGTCCGTGAAGATTCTCACTTTCTCGAGCAGTTTCGCCGGGAGGCCGCTGTGCGATGGGTTGGCGGGAAGCGTGCGACGACCGGCAATACGCTGCTCTTCGTGCTTCAAGCGCAGACCCAAACGCTGCCGCCTAGCTTGGCCGAGGTGCTCGAATATTTCCCGTTTTTGCGTGATGAGCGGATTGACGAGAAGCTCTTCCAGACGCTCGCGCAGTGGCCCACTGTGGAGCTCTCCCGCGGTGGCACCCGCAGCAAATACGACAGCACGAGCCTGGCTTTTGCCGAGCGCTCGGCGTCCGACCACAAAGCGCTCGCGACACTGCTCGGCGAGCTTGGTTTCGAAGAGGATGGCCAACGACGAGATTATGTTTCCTATCGCCGTGGCGGCTCCTATGCACAGCTCTACAACTTGGGCGAGGATGGCGTACTGGCCTTGCACTGGCAACCCGAGTCATGACTCGGTGCGCGACCCGCGAGGAAAGCGCATCTCACCGAGTTCAAGGATGAATTGCCATTTTCGCAAGTGCGCCTCCCAGCGAGTGTCGCTCTTCTCTCGCTTCATGTCGGGCCGAACGCGCGTAACAATTTGATACATTCTCTTGCGCGCGGTGACAAAGGCATACAGGTCTGGCACAGACATTCGCTGCCGCTGGGAGCAGACTGTGCTGGGGGGTGTGCTGCGCAGACCTGTGTCGTGAAGCCACCCAGGTGCAGGGGAAGAGCTCGGAGGGAGGCCGACATGGAGCAGGGACGAGGGGGGCAGATACTGGTGGTGGAGGATGACCGCAAACTGGCCGCTTTGGTGGAAGAATATCTCAGAGAGAACGGCTATTGTGTTGCGGTGGAAGAGCGGGGTGATCGCGCGGTGGAGCGCATTGTCGAGGAGCAGCCCGCGTTGGTGATCCTCGACTTGATGCTGCCTGGGCTGGATGGCCTCTCGGTCTGTCGACAGGTTCGACCGCGCTATGCTGGCCTCATTTTGATGCTGACCGCCCGTGGAGACGAGGTCGACGAGATCGTCGGGCTCGAGCTCGGGGCTGATGATTATCTGGCCAAGCCAGTTCGACCACGCTTGTTGCTCGCTCGGGTGCAGTCGCTGCTGCGTCGCTCGAGTCACGAGGCCGAGGGTCGAGCCGGGACGGAGAGCCAGAGCTTGGCGCTGGGGCGTCTGCACATCGAGCACAGCAGTCGCGACGTACTGCTCGATGGGAAACGGCTGCATTTGACAACCGCAGAATACGATCTCTTGTGGCTGCTCGCCCGCCATCGCGGGGAGGTGCTGACTCGCGATGATATCTATCGGGAGTTGCGAGGGATCGTCTACGATGGCCTGGATCGTTCCATCGATTTGAGGGTCACCCGTTTGCGTCGCAAGCTCGGCGATGAATCCAAGCCCAACACCATCATCAAGTCGGTTCGGGGAGTGGGCTATCTTCTGGTGGAATCGCTATGAGCAGGCTCGCCGTGCGGCTGTCTGCAGGGATCCTGGCCGTGATCGTGTTGTCCGCCGTGATTGGGCAATGTGCCGGTGAGCGGCATATCCGGAATACGGCTCAGGAGCGGGCGCGGCACATGTCGCGCGCCTTCGTGCCGCTGGCGCAGGACCTGGATTCAGTCGATCGCAGCCAGAGGGCTGCGCGACTCGAACAGAGAAAGGCACTCTTCGGCGAGTCCCTGGTGTTGCTGGAAATCCCCGATATCGATGCGGACGAGGGGGCGCTTGATGAGCTGCGGAGCGGTCGCGCTTGCGTCCTCGACGGTGGCTCAGAGAGTGGGCCGCGTCTGGCGCTACCCCTGGCCGATGGTACGCAGGCGCTGGTCGTGGGGCCCTTCGAGCGGATGCCTCATCCCGGATGGGGCACCCTCTTGGTCTTGGTGCTGCTGACCACTCTGGGCGCGGTGATCGCCGGAGCGTTACTCGCCTATCCTGTGGTTCGCCGTCTGGCGGTGCTCGAGCGCGCCGCGGCGCGTATCCACGACGGTGACCTGAGCGCGAGGGTGAAGATGAGCGCCAAGTCGGACTTCGGAAGTCTGGCGGAGACCTTCAATGCGATGGCGGCCCGCTTGGAGTACCTGCTCGAGACCCAACGTCAACTCCTGCAGGCGGTCTCGCATGAGTTTCGCACGCCCATTGCCCGCCTCCGCTTTGGGCTCGAGAGCTTGGCGCGCAGCGACGATCCGGACGATCTGGTTGCGCGCCTCGATGCGATGGATGGCGATCTGGCGGAGCTCGATGAGATGGTCGAGGAGTTGCTCCTCTATGCCCGAATCGACGCTGGCGCTCTGCCGCTGCGTCGCGAGGCGGTGGAGGTGCTCGAGCTCTTGGGCGATCTCTGCGAGAAGGCAGAAGAGCTCAGCCCTCATCTACACTTTCGGATCCTCGCCGATGAGGACGCCAATCCAGTGCTGCGGGCGGATGCGACGAGTCTGCGCCGGGCCATCCGGAACCTCTTGAACAACGCTGCGGCGCATGCCCGCGCTGAGGTCAGCGTCAGCGTCGAAGTGCTGACAGAGAAAGCGCAGCAAGTCGAAGCGTCGCTGCGCAGCAAGTCGAAGCGCGGAGGCGAAGTGCTGGTGCTCAGGGTAGATGACGATGGTGATGGGGTGCCCAGCTCGCACCGCGAGCGCATCTTCGAGCCTTTTGCACGTTTGGACGAGAGCCGTTCGCGGAGCTCTGGAGGCGTGGGGCTGGGCCTGGCCATCGTGAGCCGGGTACTGCAGTCGCACGGGGCGCGGGTGAGCGTGGCTGATGCGCCCAGCGGTGGTGCTCGCTTTGAGATTCGCTGGCCGATGGAAGCCCTCGGCGAGCGGGACGCTGCGGCGGACGAGCGGTGATCGACCGCCACAACGACGAGGGCTTCCAAAGGGCGAAGCGTTCAACCGCAGAGGTCGCAGAGGAGTGCAGAGGAGAGATGTAAGAAACAGCTCTGCATTCTTTAGGGCAGGCTGATTTGGCTCATCTGGGAGGACCACGCGTGGATGCGGTTGAGGCGCAGATCGAGCGAAGAAAACTGATTGAAATCAAATGGGTACTTACTTCGTACGGCGTCGATGTAGAGCAGCGCTGAGCCTGAATAGTCCGGTCCGAGCGCGGGGATGTCGAAACTGTTTGCCGAGCCGGGGAGGTAGGCGAGCCAAATGGTGCGAGGTGGGTAGACGTTCTCAATCACCTCGATCGTATACAGATCGACAGCCTCGGGGGTGCTCATGCTCCACTCGACGTGTCCATTGACCAGTGTTCCTCCAG
>JAVFAO010000104.1:4925-18099 GCA_034002465.1 Myxococcota bacterium | reverse complement strand
TGCTGCCCTACGGCCGGCTGCACTTCGACAAGGTCGAGGAGACCGACTGGAGGCAGTACAGCGAGAAAATCCGGGCCATGCTCGATGAGCATCTGGATGTGACCGGATTGAAGATGTTGTGCAAGCTGCGCAGCATCAGCGACCCAGCCTTCTGGGGCGATTTTGACCAGCCCGCGGACATCAACACTGCTGCGGTGCGCAAGCTCGCCGAGTTGAAGAAGGAGACTTCAGAGAGAGCCTCGAAGAATGCGGCTCAGTACGAGAAGTTCTCAGACCGCATCAAGGCGCTCATCAAGCAGTTTTCTGCTGGCCTCATCGAAGCCAACAAGGTGCTGCTCGAGACCGAAGTCATCGCCAAGGAGTTGCTGGCCGAGCAGAAAGCGCACGAAGGCAGCGGTCTCAACGTGCATGCCTACGCCATAGCCGCTATCCTTGGGAAGTTCTCGCCCGCAGGCGAGGCTGAGCAGCCAGCCAGCGGGCAGCCCTTGTCGGCACTGCAGCAAGCGGCGCTGGACATCGACGCGCTCTATGCCTCGGACACCTCGGCCCCGTCCTACTGGCAGGACAAGGTGGTCTTGAAGAAGGAGCTGCGCGGGCAGGTGCGACGCCTCATCCAGACCCTTGGCCTCGATGGTTGGCAGAAGGAAATCCCGTTGGCCGTCGAGCACTACGCCATCCAGCACTACAGCAAGCCATGATGCACTTGACCGTCGGCAAAACGGTAATCCCCTACGACGTGCGCAGGTCGAACAAGGCCAAGCACAAGCGCATTGTTGTGACGCCGGCTGGGGTCGAGTTGGTGGTGCCCATGGGCACGAACCCAGACGGCTTCGGGCCCTTCATGCAGCAGAAGCGCCGTTGGGTCTTCGACTCGGTTCGAGAGATCGAGGCGAAGCATCGGGCGCTGCTGACCCAGCAGTACGCCTCTGGCGCCAAGCTTCAGTATCGCGGTCGGTGGCTGATGCTCGCCGTTGAGAGCGCCGACGTCCCTGCCGTCAGCATCACCTGCCGCTCGAAGTTCCACGTGCAGGTGCCCTCATCGCTTCAAGGGCTCGACAAGCTCGAGGCGATTCGCGCGGCCTTCGATGCCTGGTTGCAAGACCGGGCGCTGACGGATTTGCTGCGCGTTGGACGCCACCACGCCGCCAAGCTCGGCGTGACCCCAAAGGACTACCGCCTCTCGAGCGCTCGTAGTCGTTGGGGCTCCTGTGGCCGCGACGGGGTCATCCGCGTGCATTGGCGGCTTTCCCAAGCTCCCGCTGCTGCCTTTGAGTACGTCGTTGCGCACGAGTTGGCGCACATGGTCGAACGCAATCACGCTCCTGCGTTCTGGAGCGTGCTAAGCAAGACCTTGCCGGACTGGCCCGAGCGCAAAGCGATGCTCGAGCGCTGGGAGTCGGAGCACAGGGCGTTGTAGATTGCCTGTTGGCGGAGGAATTTTGAGTCTGCCCAACCAGTTGGTACAGCCCGGTACCCGTCGTGCGTTTCGCGAGTTTCTTGTCAAGCACTTCAAGCTGCAGGAGATTCGGAATGCGTTTGACAGCGCTGGCATTGTTCCGATCTCCGACTCAAATTCGGAAATCAAGGGTGAACGCCGCAAGCTGGTTGAACAGTACTACGCCGCGGTTGACTGTCACCATGTTGCTGATGCTCGTCTGCTTGTTGATGCTTTCGAGCGAATTTTGAGGACAGCAATTCTGACTCTCGAGACATACGAAGACGTTGAGAACCTGAAATTCGAATTGGACAATGATGGTCTTATCTTTGAAAACAACCGCATCAAGCCGGTGACTCAACGGTCACGAATGCTTTTCGAGCACCCGGCCATTGGATACACAATCTCCAGACTCACAAAACAAACGATCTTCGATGAGTTGGAAAGCAATCATCTGGACTGGTGGGGAAGATTGCCAGTCCGCGAGTTTCTGCGAAGACTCTACCCCATCGAAGAGATGCAAAATCTGGAGAAGGACATTGGAGTGCACTTTGAGTGGAACGATGATTGGCCATTTGATTGGGTCCTCGACGAGCCTCGGATCGACCTGCTAGGCGTAGATGACAAGGAATTTCTTCGATTTCTCTGCGAGATGGTTCACCCGTATGTGCGTCCAGACGAGAACGACAGGATCGCACTGGTTAAGTTGCTAAACAAGCATCTGAGTGCTGATGGTTGGGCCTTGCTTCCCAACGGGGCAATCTCGAGCCGTCCAGTCTTCACGGGAAGACCGATTGTCAATCTTGTGCCTCTTCCCCGAGAAGTGTTGAATCTCGACGGCTATGTTCGAGAACTCGCAGACAAGTGCGATACTCGCTTTGCTGAAGGTGACCTAGAAGGTGCGATCACGGTAGGGCGCACTCTCCTTGAGGTCGTCCTTCGACAGTTGGAGCAACGACTGCGAGGTACTCACACGGACTACGGTGGAAGTCTCCAAAAACAGTACAAGGAAGTGTCTCGCTTGCTTCGTTTGGATGAAAAGCGGGATGATCTCGACGATCGATTCAAAGATGTCATACGAGGACTTGTGACAGTGGTCAGCGGAATCGCGCCAATTCGCAACAAGTTGAGTGATGGTCATGCCCGTGCATACAAGCCATCTATGCATCATGCTCGAGTTGTTGTGAATGCTGCCAGGACGGTTTCTGTTTTCCTTGTTGAGTCCTACCTGTTCCAGAAAGAACGCGGCTTGTTGAAGGATGCGGCATCCAATTGACTTGAACGCGGGCACCGAAGGGGCGGGCAAGGACCATGAACCACAAGAGCAAAGGCATAAGGGGGCGAAAGATTTTTCGCCCCTACCGTCCCGTGCGTCCCCCGATGTATGCAGAATCCGCTTGGGACGCACACAGGCGATGGCCAAGCGGCAGCAGAAAAATCCTGCATATACCTCAATTTGCACAGCGAGGCCCCTTGTCCAATGCGTGGCTGCGAGCAGCTCGGTGCAGCCCTGCGCAGCTTAGGGCGGAGACGATGGTGCATTCGTTCGCTCTCGGGCACCGACCTCGCGCCAGCAGCAATTCCTGCGGTATATCGAGAGGATGCGTGCCCGTCGCTCATCTTCGCTTGCCTCGGAGAGCTCCCACGACGCCAATATGGTCTTGACTTGGCTTCCCCTGTCTCGGTATTCTGTGACTCATCTCCGCGACGGTTCGTCTCCAGGTCGAGCCGCGCTTGGATTCTCGAGCTCCCACTCACTCTGTGATTCCCCAACCGCGAGGCGATTGTCGATGCAAGTGCACATTTCCTCTCCCTCGCCCCAACACGCAGAACGGAGTCCGCACATGTCCAATCTCGTCGATGCCACCCTCACCGAGGCCGAGCTGAGTGAACTCACAGCAGCGTTTCAGACCATCGAGCGCATCTACACCAAGGTCGGGGTTCCGCTCCATCCGGAGCAGCGCCAAGAGGTCATGAAGCCCCGCAAAAACTGTGAGCCCCTCGTCGAGCTCCTCATCAGCCTCGCCGTCAAATATGACGTCAAACTGGCCGACTTCCCTCTCGAAGGCCTGCGCAACGATCTCACGCTTCGCCGACAGCTCCCCGCCGACGAGGCGCGGCTCGAGGTGCTTCATCGGCTCGTCGCAGATACCCTGCTCGTCGCCAGCGGTGAGATGTGGGAAGCCTTCCTCGCATATTATGCCGTCCTCGACGCAATGAGCAGCCGCAACGCTGCCCTCGCCACCGAGCTGAAGCCCGTGAAGGCGCTGATGTCCAACGTGAGGCGGCGTTCACAACCCGCCGAGGGCTGAGCCCTTTTGTCGATTGGGCTTCTCGTCGATTGGGCGCTTCTCGTCGATTGGGCTTCTGGTCGATTGGGCTTCTGGTCGATTGGCCTGGTCCTCTGGTCCCCCGAGTCGTTGCAGGTATCCAAGCAGGGCGGACACGCAGGTCCGCCCCTACTTGCCCAGCCCAGAAAACCTTCTTGCCCTGCATGGACAGCATTCCTATCCTGCATAGAAAGCCTTCTTGCCCAGCATAGAAAGCTTTCCTGTCCCACATAGGAAGCGTTCTTGCCCTGCATGGACAGCATTCCTATCCTGCACAGAAAACCTTCTTGCCCAGCATAGAAAGCATTCCTATCCTGCACAGAAAGCCTTCTCGCCCTGCATAGGAAGCATTCCTATCCTGCACAGAGAGCCTTCTTGCCCAGCATAGAAAGCTTTCCTGTCCCACATAGAAAGCCTTCTTGCCCAGCCTAGGAAGCCTTCTTGAGCAGCAGTGACAGCATCCCTGTGCCACCTCGAAAGCCTGCCCGAGCTGCTCGCTTTCGATTCACTCCTCGCAGCTTTCACCTTCGGGCAGGACCCGATTTGCGCAGACGCTCCAAGAGCACGCGCCCGACGCGTCCTTACGACAGCTCGCGGGGTGCTTGGCCGGCAGACAGCAGGTCGAGTCGAAGCAGCCCTCGCCGCCAACATCGTGCATCTGCGGGTCACAGCCCTCCATGCACTGTCCGCCGAGCAGCGCACAGGCGCTTTTGGCTTCGCCTCCAGAGGCAGGCAAGACGAAGGCGGCATACTGCGCTGGCGGCTCCCAACACATATCGGTGCCATAGAACGAGCGCTCGACCAAGACCACCCGGAAGGCCTCGTTCCACCACGCCTGGGTGAGCATGGGCTCGTTGACAGAGGGGCACTCGAGCTCGATGTCGTCATCGGAGAGGGGTTCGGCAGGCGGGGCCGGCACCGAAGGCGGTCCATCAGGCCAGGCTTGCAGGCTCACCCCCAGCTTCGGGGAAGAGAGCAGCAGCGCAGGGTCATGGAAGATGACCCGAATTTCGTCCATGTTCTCGGCGAGGTAGAGCGCTCCACGGGAAGCATGGGGCAGCTCGAGAGCAGACTTCAAGGGCTTCATCCCCAGCCAAGTCGTGCCAGCCAAGCGCGCATTGACCGCCGCCACCTTGGCTTCGACCTCCTCTTTAATGGCGGCGCAGTCCTCTACGTATTCGTAGGCGGCCAGCTCGAAGGCCTCGAACGCGGTCGGATCGGCCGTCTTTTGGAAGCGCAGGCGCACGTCGGTGTTCTCTCCCGCCCCAGAATACTCGGTGAAGGCGTAGAGCAGCTCGCTGCCATCACTGCGCAGGGCCGGCAGACCCGCTACGAAGTCGTTGGGGGCACCCGCGCCGAGGCCACTGACCGAGAAGCGCAGCTCGCTCTCTTCACAGCTCCACTGCAGGCTCAGCTCGACCCCGGCCTGGGCGGCGCTGGGCGCGGCGCTGGCGTCCTCGCTTGCAGGCGCCACGTCCTTGCTCTCGACATCGGCGAGCTCCTGAGCTGGGTCGACCTTGGGCGGCTCGTCGACCTTGGGAGGCTCCGTCGTGTCGGTCTCGGCGGGCGCTGGCGTCGGATCTTGCGGCGTTTCTGCTGCTGCGACGTCCGCCTTGGGCTTCTGCGCAGGGGGCGGCTCCTTGGGCTTGCAGCCCACCACCGCCACCATCACGCAGACCAGGAGCGGCCAGAGCACGCTCTTGAATTGCTGTTCGCTCCGCCAAAGCACCGAGCAAACGCGATGACGCGCTTCTCTGTCGCTCACTTGTCTCATATGGACTCCCGTTTCCACTCAGGTCCCTGATTGCGCGGCGACCATCGCCAACGCAGCGGCACACCTTAGCCCAGAGGGGAACACGCAGCGAGGGAACCCGCTGCAGTACTCGTCACAGGTCGGTTCGAAGACCTCGAGCCCCCGGATCGTCTTGGCCTCCCGCCACCCAGTAGGGGCGAAAAAGTTGTGGGAACAGGCCAAGCGCCCAATCGACAAGAAATCTTTCGCCCCCCTATGCAACGACGGGAAACCACACCCGGTGCTCATCCCGCCCCCTTGGGTGGGGCGAAAAATCTGTCGCCCCCTATGCCCACGTGATGCGCATCACCTGTAAGCATTTGAAAGGGATGTGCAATATTGACCTGTAGGGGCGCACCTGCGTGTGCGCCCTTCCTGAATTCTGCATACATCTTGGGCGAGTCCTGCCTTGTGTCGCGCACAGTGCGCATGAGCAGTCCTTCCCAAGGCCGCGGTCGGCCGGCTGGAAGCCGGCCCCACGTTATGATCTGCGCCTTCCAGCGCCTGGAGTCGTGTCCTCGTCGTCACGGGGTACTCCGTGCTCATCATGCTGCATTTGCTCTTTTGGTTCATGGAGTTGCAAGTGATGCGCATCACGTGGGCTATGCAACGACGGGAAACCACACCCGGTGCTCATCCCGACCCCCTGGTGGGGGCGAAAAATCTTTCGCCCCCCATGCAACGACGGGAAACCACACCCGGTGCTCATCCCGCCCCCCTGGTTGGGGCGAAAAATCTTTCGCCCCAACCTCAGAAATCCTCGTCACAGGTCGGTTCGAAGACCTGGAGCCCCCGGATCGTCTTGGCCTTCGCACGGCCCCCTGGCGCCGTGCCCAGCTCCACCACCAACTTCCCCGGCGTGTTGTCACAACTGCTTGGAAGACGCACGTTCCCAGCGATGCTCAAGTAGCCCCAGGCTCCTGGTGCAAGCGCAGCTCCCATCCGTGTTCTCCAGACACCGAGCTCCCCCTTCTTCTCCACGCGATAGCGTCCCCACGGCCAAACGGACTGCTCGCCTCGGTTGTGCAGCAGCGCCACACAGCGCGGTCCATCGTCAAAACTGGAGAGCTCCTCGTCGTCACTGAGCGGCGTATCCTCACCGCTAGCAAAACACTCCAGCAAAGCGACCTCCAGCTTGGCCTCGGTGTCGGTCTCAGGCTCGCTCAGCTCCGAGAGCAGCCGCAGCTCCTGCCCTACTCTCGCAAACTCCAAATGAAAGCGGCTGCACCCCGACCACTCCGCGTCGACACCACAGAGCCGAAAGCTCAGCGACCAGCCCTGGTCGGTGGCTTGCGCTGCCAGCTCCTCCACCATAGCCCTGGCACCTTGTTCGTAGAGCGATTGTTTGCCCTTCAACCAGTCCTCGCAGCTCACCGTCTCCGGCTTCGCGCTCTCCCCCATGAGCAGGGTGTCGGCGCACAGCGCGTCGAGCGCGGGCGCAGTGCTGCCTCTCTGCCCAGCCCAGCTTGCAAACCATGACCGCCAGGCCGCCTCCAGCGCAGGCTCCATCGACACCTCAGCCGCAGCAGCCGCTTCCTCGAGCGACCACAGGTACACCCCACCCCCAGAAGAGAGCGCGAGGGGCGCTTGCGCGGCGGCCATCAGCGCGTCTATCTCCACGTACTCACCCGTTTGATAATGGAGGAGTCGATAGTCGTCATCGTGTGCCAACCAGATGGCCCCCTCCGAGGCAAACACAAGCCCGGAGCCACTGCGCGAAGGCAATTCCGGAAAACCGGCCACACCGGCCAAATCCACATCTGGCGCAATCTGCAGGAAGCTCAGCTTGTCGCCCTCATAATACGGTACACACCAAGTATCCGGCGCGCAGGTGCTCTGCTTGTTCAAGGACTGAGCCTCGACATTGTATTCGACAATTGCGATTCCATCCATGAAGGCCAGACCACTCCCCGTGGCATTCATTCTCGAGGAGCCTGGGACTGCGAAGACTCAGAGTGAGAGACGCTTCCGGCTGCCGCTGCCACCGCTCTTGCAACCACGCCGAGAGCCCAAGCCCCTGCTCGTCCCCCATCGTCACCTCCATCGGAGGACGGGCTCAAAAGGAGCCAACAATCCCCAGGTGCGCCGCTGTCTCGTCGCCAAAGTCGCTGAAATCATAGAACTCGCCTGTGGCCTTCAGGCGCCAAGAGCGAACGAACTCCCAGTTCAGCCCGAGGGTGTAGCGGAGCAACGCAGACTGCGAACGCAGCGTGCTGCCCACCGCCACGTTGCCCCAGCGTCGCAGCCCATCCCATCGGCCATAGAGCGAGAAAGACTCGACGATGGGCACGTCGGTCTCGACATAGAAGCCGTCCTTCAGGAAGTAGGGGTCGTACGCACCATCTGCTCCTGGACCATAGATGAAGCTTTGCTCCGGCTCTGCGCCCAGGGCCATCTCGTTGCGCCGGAAGAGGTATTCGGCGCGCAGCGCCCAGCCCGAGATGAGCAACACCAGGTCAGCGCCGACGATGAGGCTATCGAGCTCTGCGTCTGGGTCGTAGTGCCCCCACACCGCCGAGGCACCAAGGCGAAGGCTGGCGGACTTGCTCATGAAGATCGAGGCGAGGATGCGGCCGCCGAGCATCGGTTCGGAGTTGTTGTCGACGTAGTAGAAATCACGTGAGCGCATCTGCTTCCAATCCACGTCGGTGGCGCCTTCCGAAGCGCGCAAGCCACCGACGAGATACAGGAAATAGGACAACGCGAGGGCGTCTTCAATGTTGTGGTCAAGGCCCAGCTCTAGGCCGTTGTCAACATAGGGTGCAGGCAGCACGCTCATGTTCCAGTCACGCAGGCGCAGCATTCGCCCCATGTCATAGGGCAGTGGCTTGGAATTGCTGAGGTGGTTGGCCGGGTCGTAGCGGGTGGGAAAGTCACCGAACTCGGGCACGAAGCGACCTGCACGCAGGCTGAGGAAGTCGCCGACGAGCACGTCGACGTGTGCCGCTGGCAGCTCGAAGCCGTGACAACCCGAGCAGACCTTGATCTGCCCCGAGATGTTCTCGTTGACATCGACCGAGACCTTCATCGAGAGCTCGGTGGTGAAGCCGTCGAGGGTGAAGGCTCGGGCACGCTCGTTGGAGAACACGTGCAGATAGTCGAGCTGTGCGGAGCCAGCGAAGCTCAGCTCTTGAGCGTGGCCATTGGGGAGCTGCAGCAACAGGAGCAGCGCTGTGGCGCAGGCGCTGAGGGACAGATATCTGGCGGCGCTGCTCATTGTTCTGGGGCTCCTTCGGCGATCCAGTCGTTCAGGTCTTGAAGCTCTGCGGCGCTGAGAAAGGGCGGCCCATTGAGCGGCATCCGGGCCCCGAACGGCGGTGTGGGTCCGAGTTTCTTGAGCAGCAGGCTCTCGCAGGGTTGGCCAGTCACGATGATGGAGCTGCCCGTTTGTGCGCCGCCAAGACGGAGACTGGCGTAGCTGCTCAGGTCGAGGCCACCCAGCGCGACGCCCACGGGGTTACGACCGCCTGGATGATGGCAGCCCTCGCCGCAGCCCGCTGACTGGCGTTCGATGATGGGGCGCAGGTCGGCCTCGAAGCTGTGGCTGGTGGCGGGGTCTGAGTCGCTGTTGGAGCAGCGCGCGAGCTGCGCCGGGCCAACCTCTGGAAGCAGACCATCGCAAGCGACGACGCCAAGGACCAGCAATAGAGCCAACGGGAAGAATGGAGAGGGCGGCTGCATCGGGATCCTTGGGAGGTTTCGGGTTTCGGGTTTCGGGTTTCGGGTTTCGGGTTTCGGGTTTCGGGTTTCAGGTTTCGGTTTTCGGGTCTCGGGTCTCGGGTCTCGGGTTTCAGGTTTCGGGTTTCGGGTTTCAGGTCGTAGGGCGGAGCGTACGGGGCGGGTTTCGGGACGGGGTTCAGGCGTCGGGGTTCGGGGGTCAGGCTTCAGACCTCCCTGGGACCGCCAGCGGCGCGCTGGCCCTTCCCGAACGCCTTCTCAATGCTACTCGCCAGCACCTGGACGAATAGGGCGATTGTAGAGCACGCTGCCTTCGGACCAGGCGACCACCAGGCCGGGCTTGGGCTTGCCCGCTTCGAAGAAGTCGGCGAAGCGCATCACCGCCGAGGCGGTCTGGTCGCGGTAGCTGTCGACCGACTCGAGGCTCGAAACCGTCACCACGTCGACCTCGCGCACCACGGACGAGTAATTCGCCTCGGTCACGCCGAGCTCGAAGACGTCTGCCGAATCCCAGAGATCGCCATCACCACTGAAGTCCACGCCCCTTCGCCACTCCTGTAGGACCTCGCCCCCTTCCCGACGGAGCACGGCGTGGCGCTGCACGCCGACGCCCTGCTCGCGGCTCCAAGGCACCAAGCCCACATCGAAATAGGCGATGGCGTAACCCTCGTAGTACGCCACGGAGGGCTCCAGAGGCGCTTGACCAGCGCCTTGCTCGAGGCGAGCGCTGGGCGTGACCACTGGGCAGTTCACCACCGCCGGCAGCTCGATGCGCTCTGCCAAGAGCCCGGCGCGCTGTCCTTGGGCCAGCGCTTCGGCCGAGGGGAAGACCTCCCCAGCATACGCCTCGGTGACCGGCAGCAGGACCACCTGCCACAGCGGCGTGTAGCCTGCGTCGCCAGGCACCACATCGAACAAGACCTTGTGCGCGATGGGCTCGAAGCGCCCCAGCTCGGTCTCGAAGGTGCCCGCGGGGTCGGCCTGGACCAAGATGTAGACGGGCAAAACGAAGTCGGGTGTGGTGCCGAAATCCCAGTACGCGATCGCTTCACCGTTGGCAAAACCACGCCGCAAGACCACCAGGTCTCCATCGACGCCATCATTGGCATCGATGCGGTCGAGCAATGATGGATTGCGCTCCACCGACGGCACCTCGCTGCCAGGAGCCAAGATGGCCGAGCGGTCCGCCTGCACGGCGTCGCTGACCAAAGGCTCTAAACAGCCGCCAAGCGAGAGCACGCACAACGAAGCGCAAACCAGAGCCTCAAGGTTGCTTCGGAGAGAAGCGAAGACTGAACGACACATCGACGGTCCCCGTATCGGGACGCCGTCGCGTGCGCAGATCCGAGAAAGCCGCCGACACACACCCGTCGAGCCCGCTCAACGTCGCCCCCTTGACGCTGATATCGCCTGCGCGCCCATCCACGTCAACGATGAAAGCAACCGACAGCGACTGCGTCGGGTCCCGCTTCGCCTTCTTGGCGGCGCTCTGGTAGCACTTCTCCAAGTCCTCGAGCCGAGCATCCAGCTCGCGGCTCACCAGGCTCTTGGGCAGCGCCCCTCCCGTCTGCAGGCTCTGAATTTCGGCAGCAGCCTCGCCGACGAAGGGGACTGGCGCTGGCTCCTTGGGCTGCTCGCTCGGCGCTTTGGGCTCCGGCTCGGGTAGCTTCTCCACCACGACGGTGACGATCGGCGCTTCGACTGGGTCGGAGGGTGTGTCGCTCGCGGGCACAGGGTCTGTCCCTCCCTGCGCTGTGGCTGGCTCTGCTTGCGACGCGACGCGCGCATCCTGCTCAGGCGGGGTCACGTCCTTGCTTGACTGAGGCGACGCGTCATCCTTCGACGAGCGCTCGCTGCCTCGGCGCTTCTCTCTCCCGTTGGGCTCAGCCTGCGGCTGCCCCACTTCCAGGCTCGACTCGCTCGCTTTCGAGGGACTGGCCAAGGGCCATCCCGCCACCGCCAAGACCGCCGCGCGCTGCATCGGCGCGAAGGCGCCCAGCACCAGCGGACTGCGCGCCACAGGCAGCGCCACCTGCGCTTGGGCGAGCTCAGGGGGCTCCGGTACACGCGGGCTGGCCACCGGCTCAGGCTCCGGGCGAGCTGCCTCATGGGCCACCGACTCGCTCGTTGGCGGCTCACGCGTCAGCAGCAGCCACACGACCGCAACCGCCACGAGCGGCAGAAGCAGCAGCGCCACGAGCCAGCCCCTGCTGGAGCGCTGTGTAGCGGTCGCTGCGCGCAGCGCACCGGAGGGGAGGGCTGCCAGGGTATCACTGGTTCCGAGCGCAAGCAGGTCTGAAGATGGGGCTGCGCGCAAAGGCTCGGGCGTGGCCATGCCCAAGGTGTTGGGGCTCAGCGCCAGCAGCGCCGAACGCAGCTCTCGGGCGGACTCGAAGCGTTCCTCTGGCCGCTTGGCCAGGCACTTGAGGATGATGCCCTCGAGCTCGGGCAGAACCTGAGGGGCGCGCTCTCGCGGCAGAGGCACGGGCGAGTTGATGTGCTGCATCAGCAGTCCCATGGGGGTCTCGGCCTCGAAGGGTGCGCGGCCCACGGCGAGCTCGTAGAGCATGACGCCACAGGAGTAGAGGTCGGAGCGGCCATCGAGGCGCTCGCCGCGCGCTTGCTCAGGCGACATGTAGTTGGGCGTGCCATAGATTTCGCCCACCTGAGTGAGCGAGGCTTGGCCCATTCGGCCGCTGTCACCGAGGTCGGCGGTGGGGATCTTGGCGATGCCAAAGTCGCAGACCTTGACCACCTCAGCGTCGTTGCCGTCGTCGTCGGTGCCGCGGGCGAGCATGACGTTCTCGGGCTTGACGTCGCGGTGCACGATGCCTTGGTCGTGGGCAGCGGCGAGGGCGGCGCAGGTCTGGGACATGAGATCGACGATGCGATCGAGACTGAGGGGACCGCGGCGCATGAGGTCGAAGAGGCTGCCGCCGGAGATGTACTCCATGGCGATGTAGAGCAGCTCACCGTCGACGCCAAAGTCGTAGACCTGCACGGAGTTGCGGTGGTTGAGGCGACTGGCGCCCTGGGCTTCACGACGGAAGCGCTCGCGGATGTTGGGCAGGCTCAGCAATGCGGGGTTGAGGACCTTGATGGCGACGGGGATCTCGAGCTCGGTGTGGCGCGCACGGTAGACCACGCCCATGGCGCCGGCCCCGAGCAGGGCCTCGATATGGTACTTGCCGTCATTGAGGGTGCGCCCGACGAGGCGCTCGTCCCAAGGCTCGAGTCCGCTGGGCAGGGACGCGTGAGCTTGGCTGCTGTGGCGGTTTTTGTCTGCTGCGTCTGCTGTCATCGTCAGCCACCCTTCTCTCCGGCCCCTCGCGCTCGAAGCGGCTTTTCACCTTCGCCCGGTTGGGCGCGCCGGGCACGACCGCGAGTCCTGCCCCTGCTCTACGCGTCGGGAAGCGATTGGGATCGAAAGTGAGCAAGTGGCACGCATCGCGCCATTCCGAAGGAATTGTCGCTGGCGCGAGGTCGGTGCCCGAGAGCGAGCGAAGGTCATTGATGGCCGCCGTGACCCGCGCTTTGAACCCGCGAACAACGGTGCCCAACGTAGGGGCGCGATTGATCGCGCCCTTCTTCGGTGCGTCTGCTGAGGTCGTGCCTGTACCCATTGCGGGCGCAATGAATTGCGCCCCTACGCCGCGTTCATTGTCCGTCAACACGACGATGCCGTGGACAGGGTTCGGCAGGACCACGACTTGGTCGAGCTGCACGCACGGGAAATGTGTCGGTGCGTCTGCTGAGGTCGTGCCTGTACCCATTGCGGGCGCAATGAATTGCGCCCCTACGCCGCGTTCATTGTCCGTCAACACGACGATGCCGTGGACAGGGTTCGGCATGACCACGACTTGGTCGAGCTGCACGCACGGGAAATGTGTCGGTGCGTCTGCTGAGGTCGTGCCTGTACCCATTGCGGGCGCAATGAAT